>JAHIKI010000049.1 GCA_018897435.1 Acidobacteriota bacterium
CCAGCTCAAATGACCATTTTAAATCCCATTTTGCATGAGGTGGTCAAACAAAATTACATTTACTACGGCTTAAATAACCTAAAATTATGATGCTTTCATCTATTATCCGTGTACTCTCAAAGTTGATGGGGAATTCTGGGTGCCCCTACAATTGACAGTGGTTTTCCTATCGGCTATAATTACAAATATGGAACATGATCGGGTAACCCTGAAGATCCCGCGGCCACTCTATGAAAAATTGCAGACCGTGATCAAAGGCAGTGGTTTTCGCAGTGTAAATGAATTCGTGGTTTACGTCCTGCGCGATCTTATTGCCCTGCAGCAAGGGGATCCTGACAAGGATTTGTCTAAAAGCGAGATCGATGCCATCAAACAGCGCCTGAAAAATCTCGGATATTTTTAAAACCAAAAAAAAAATAAACATATTGCTTTTTGGTTACAGTAGTAGTACAATTGGAGTATGAGGCGTATGAAAGTTCCCATGTCTGCGAGGCGGGTGAAAGACATTATGGCCAGCAAGATCATGCTGGTGCTCACCTTGGCGGCGGTGGCGCTAATTTTTTTTATGGTCGCCGGACTCTATTTCAAATCCAGGCCCATTCTGGCCAGCCAACCCCTGAGCGAATTGTTTTTTTCCAGCCGTTGGCGTCCTTTTCGCGGTGAATTCGGGTTCCTGTCGTTCATCATGGGTACGGTTTGGGTCACCGGGGTGGCGGTGCTGATCGCGGTCCCCCTGTGCCTGCTGACATCCATTTATCTCTCTGAATACGCCAATTCCAAGGTCAGGGAATGGGTCAAGCCCCTAATCGACATCCTGGCCGGCATCCCTTCCGTGGTATTCGGGGTCTGGGGCATGCTGGTCGTTGTTCCTTTCATCAAGGATGTGGTCGCCCCATTTGCCGGGGTTTTTTCCACCGGCTACAGCATCCTGGCCGGCGGCATCGTCCTGGCCATAATGATTTTTCCGGTCATCATCCACGTTTCGCTGGAAATTTTCCGCGCCGTACCGCAGGAGGTCCGCGAAGCCTCGCTGGCCGTGGGCGCCACTCGCTGGCAAACCATCAAACACGTGGTCATGCGCAAAGCTCTGCCCGGCGTGGCTGCAGCCGTCGTCCTCGGCATTTCCAGGGCTTTCGGCGAAACCATGGCCGTTTTGATGGTCGTCGGCAACGTGGCGAAAATTCCCCATTCCGTCCTGGACCCTGCTTACCCTCTGCCGGCGCTGATCGCCAACAATTACGGCGAGATGATGTCCATCCCGCTATACGATTCGGCCCTGATGCTGGCGGCGCTGATCCTGCTGCTGGTGGTCCTGCTTTTCAATGCCCTGTCCAAGATGATATTGATCCGGGTGCAAAGGAGCATTCGCTGACATGGAACGCCGGAACATCGAAGAAAAAATCTTCAAAGGCCTGATGCTCCTGTCCACGATGGTGATCCTCTCCAGCCTGGTGTTGATCCTGCTCACCGTTCTGGTCAAGGGGCTCCCATATCTTAGCCTGGCCATGGTCACGCAGGTTCCGCAGGGGGGGTATTACCTGGGCAAGGGCGGCGGCATCCTGAACGCCATTGTCGGTTCTCTGTATCTGGCCGGTGGTGCCACCTTCCTGGCCATCCTGCTCAGCCTGCCCGTGGCGCTGTACCTGAACGTCTATTCCAAGTCTGATTCAAAATTCGTTTCCGCCTGCCGCTTCACCTTTGACGTGCTGTGCGGCGTGCCTTCCATCGTCTATGGGGCTTTCGGATTCACCATCATGATCTTTTTCGGCATGCGGGCGTCGCTGTTGGGCGGGATCATCGCCATCGCCCTGCTGATCATGCCCATGATGATCCGTTCCATGGATGAAGTGATCCGCCTGGTGCCGCGCGAACTCATGGATGCCTCTTACGCCCTGGGCGCCAATCGTTGGGAAACCGCCTTGAAGGTGGTTGTGCGCCAGTCGCTGCCCGGCATCCTGACCTCGATCTTGATCGCTTTCGGGCGCGGCATCGGCGACGCGGCGGCCGTGATCTTCACCGCCGGATTCACCGACGCCATACCCACATCCCTGCTGCGCCCGGTGGCCACCTTGCCCCTGGCCATTTTTTTCCAGCTCGGCGTGCCGATCCCTGAAGTCCAGGGGCGGGCCTACGCCTCGGCGCTGATTCTGACCATCATGATTTTGATCATCAGTCTGGCCGCCCGGCTGCTCTCCAAAAAACTGACCCGCCATGTCGTGAAATAGGAGCAAACATGGATTACCAAACCCATATCAGCGTGCAAAACCTGAATGTGCACTATGGCAACCAGCAGGTCCTGAAAAACATCACCCTGAATATCCCGGACCGCAAGATCACCGCCATCATCGGGCCTTCCGGCTGCGGCAAAACCACCCTGCTCAAATCGTTCAACCGTCTTATCGATTCGGTCGAGGGGGTGAAGATCTCCGGCCGGGTCCTGGTCGATGACGAGAACATTTTGGACCCCAAAACCGAAGTGACGCACATCAGAAAAAAAATGGGTTTGCTGCTACAAAAGCCCTATCCGCTGCCCATGTCGATCTACGACAATGTTGCGTATGGACCCCGCATCCACGGTATCAAGAACAAAAAGCGGCTGGATGAGATAGTGGAACGCTTTTTAAAGAAAGCCAGCCTTTGGGATGAAGTTAAGGAAAGGATCAACCAGCCGGCCTCCATGCTTTCCGTGGGGCAGCAGCAGCGTCTATGCCTGGCCCGCGGCCTGGCCGTGGAGCCGGAGATCATCCTCGGCGATGAGCCGACATCGGCCCTGGATCCCCAGTCCAGCCAGAGAATCGAACAGACGTTCGTTGAATTGAAACAGGATTATACTATCGTCATTGTCACCCACATCCTGCGCCAGGCCAGGCGCATGGCCGACTACGTGGTCTTTCTCTACCTGGGCGAATTGATCGAACATGGTCCGGCCTGGGATATCTTCAATCATCCCAAGCAAGCCTTGACCCGTGAATACATCAAGGGGCTGATCAGCTGACCTTAGTGATGAGTGATTAGTGATAAGTGATTAGAAAAAACAATAGATCGAGCTTTTTAAAGAAATGTTTCCTCTTGCTCATTACTCATCACTTAGTGTTGGGAAGTCGTTCACTCATCACGGTTTGGTCGTGGACTCAGCACCAAAAACATGATAGAATTGGCCACGACCGATCAATGCGCCTGTAGCTCAACGGATAGAGCGTTGGCCTCCGGAGCCAAAGGCTATGGGTTCGAATCCCGTCAGGCGCGTTTTTCCGGAGGAGGGGCCATGAGCTTTTTAAACCAAAAGATCAAGAACGACCTTGCTGAATCGTTCAAGAACCTGAAACAGAACGTGACATTAAAGTTTTTCACACAGGACATGGAGTGCCGTTTCTGCAAGGAGACCAGGGAACTGCTCGAGGAACTGCAGGGTGTTTCTGACAAGGTCAAAGTTGAAATTTATGATTTTGTCAAAGATGCCGCTCTGGCCAAGGAACTCGGCGTCAACCGCATCCCGGCCATCGCTGTCACAGGTGAAAAGGACTACGGCATCCGTTTTTATGGCATCCCCTCCGGGTACGAATTCACCTCACTTGTCGAAGCCATTCGCCTGGTCGCCAACGCCGAAGTGAAACTGTCGCCGGAAAGCAAGACCTTCCTGGACGGCTTGACGTCCGACGTTCACCTGCAGGTCTTTGTTACCCCCACCTGTCCCTACTGTCCGCCGGCCGTGATCCTGGCGCAGCAGATGGCCTTTTACAGCCCCAGGGTCAAATCCGACATGATCGAAGCGACCGAATTTCCGCAATTGGCGCAAAAATACAATGTCTACGGAGTGCCGCGCACCATGATCAATGAAAGTGAATTCATCGAAGGCGCGGTTCCGGAAAAGCAGCTCATCGAAAAAATCGGCTCTGTTCTGAAAAAATAGACAACTCGCTGCGGCTATTTCTCCACCACGATGGGCGCGGATAGCGGTTCGATCGTGCCCTCTCCCGAACAGAATTTCCCGCCGCTGATGCTGACAGCCTCTTTTTTAAAGGTGTCGATCTGCCAGAAATAATTCTCCCAAAGGGCGAAACGGACCTGATAAAGGTAGGATTCCCTTCTGCAGACCCACCAGAAGGGCAAATGGAAGATCGGTTTGTCGAAGGCCGACAGGGTGAATTTCTTGCTTCCCGGCTCGAAACGCAGTTGGGTTGCGGTTAACTTGAGTGTGAAACGGGATGGCGGGATCAAAAGGGAACCGCCTTCGACGTTGACCTTGATGCCCAGTTCACGGCCCTTGCCCCCTTTCTTGCAAAAATCGACGCCCTTGATCTCCCATACCACCCTTTCATAGGTGTCTATTTCCCAGAAAAAATCACTCCAGGAGACATGCTTGATCTGATAGACGTTGGGCTTCATCTTGCACAGTTTCCAGTCCTTGCCGTCGGAAAGGATCACGTCATGAGTAACGATCTTGAATCCATAGGTCGCCGGTTCGAAGTGCAGAACGGTCTCCGCCAGGGCCATGACGAATGCCGTCGGCTCCGGCACTGTGATCATGATGAAGCCGCTGTGAATATTGTTCTCCTTGCTCAGCTCAACGATGCGGCCATCCGCATCGGCCAATACGGCCAGGTATTGCTTTCCCGGCACCGTATTTTCGGGAATCTTCAAGTCGCCTTTGAATTGGACCGTGATCTGCTGCCCGGCTTCCAGCATGGGAATCGTCTCCCGGCCGTTTTCCAGGGGCACATCGTTGCCGGCCGTCGCGGCTACCTCGGCGCCTCGCAACTGGATCTGGTTGTCGCGGGAAATGACGACATCCAGTTGGATATCCCTGGCTGCGATGCTGCCCCTGTTTTCCAATTGCACGGTCACTTCCTGGCGCAGGGACTGTCCGGGTTCAGCGTTGACCGGGTAATTCAGCTGCACGGCCAGATCGGCCATATCCCAGAACACCACCGGGATGCTTTGCATGACCGTCCCTGCCTTGCCGTCGCAGAGTGCCAGTTGAAAACCCGGCATGGCGGATCGGTTGCTAATGCCGGAGGCCAGCTGGGAGTAGTCTGCGGCCGCGAAGTTTACGGTCAGGTATCTGTCGCGAACGGTTTTATGGTCCCATTTGCACTTACCCCTGCGTATGCTGCCGAATTTGGCCAGGATCCGGTCTTGGCGGTCGAGCAGCGCAATTTCGGCGGCCGGGACCGCCGCGGCCAATTCGGAGCTTAGGGTCTGGAGCTGCCCCAGGTTGACCCACAATGTGTTTTTCCCGGGGCCCGCATCGTCGGGGATCTCCATTGCCAGAACTCTGGCGATCTCTTCTCCGGCCAGCAGTCCGGAAAGTATGACCAGTAAAACCATGCTCATATAGATCGTTTTTTTCATTTTTCCCCCCCGTTTTTACTTTTGGCCCGATTATAGAACACCGCGAATTAATTTTAAAGTCCAGGGCAAATGATAGGGTTTAATTGATTTTTGGAGCAAGGGAGTGTAAAATAACAAAAAATGGCTGAAAAAGTAGCGATCATACACGACTGGCTGAACGGCATGCGCGGTGGTGAAAAGGTTCTGGAAGAAATATTGGCCTTGTACCCCGAAGCCGATATTTTTACCCTGTTTTATGACCCTGCTGAAGTATCGCCTCTGATCCGCTCCAAAAAAGTGCACACTTCACGATTGAACCGCAACCTGTGGATCAGAAAATACTACCAGTATTTTTTGCCTTTGTTTCCGCGCCATATCGAGGCTTTTGATCTGAATGCGTATTCCCTGGTGATCAGCAGTTCGCACTGCGTGGCCAAGGGGGCCATTCCCGCCCCCGATGCCCTGCATGTCAGCTACGTGCATTCACCCATGCGCTACGCTTGGGATCGCTACCATTCCTATTTTTCACAAGCCGGTTTTTGGCGCCGCAAGATCATCCAGAGGGAAATTTCCCGTTTGCGAACCTGGGATGTCAGCAGTTCGGCTCGGGTGGATCACTTCATGGCCAATTCCTCTTATGTCCGCCGGCGCATTGAAAAATACTACCGGCGCCAAGCGACTGTCATTCACCCACCTGTGGATACTGATTTTTTTCAGCCGGCCGCCCGGCCCAGCCGCGATTATTTCCTGCTGGTTTCGGCCCTGGTGCCTTATAAAAACGTCGAACTGGTTGTGGAAACCTTCCGGGGATCCGCTGAAAGGCTCGTGGTTGTGGGGCAGGGGATCGAACTGAAAAAACTGCTCAAGCGGGCCGGTCCGGGAATCGAATTTTTAGCGGCCGTCAGTGCTGAAAAACTCCGCGAATTGTATCAGAACGCCAGGGCGCTGGTTTTCGCGGGCATAGAAGATTTCGGTATCGCTTTCGCCGAAAGCCAGGCCTGCGCCACTCCGGTGATCGCCTTGGACCGGGGCGGAGTGCGTGACATCGTTGTCGACCGGGTCAGCGGAGTTCTTTATTCCGAAGCGACCGTGGCCGGCTTGAAAAAAGCCGTTGCCGATTTTTCGAGCCTGGATCTTTCCGGCACTGCGATCAGGGAAAACAGCCTGCGTTTCTCAGTAGCACGATTCCGGACGGAATTTCAACAATTCATCAACTCCAGGAACCCATGATCAGAAAACAGAGAGAATATTTGGCACGGCTGTTCGTCACCAGCGACGTCCTGGCCATCATGGGCAGCTTTCTCGTTTCGTTCTGGCTGCGCTTTGCTTCCGGGCTGCTGGGCGTGCCCAAGGGCATCCCGCTTTTCTCCAGCTACCTGATCATCGTCCCTTTCCTATTGACCATTCATTTGATTTACTTTTCCTACCAGGGTTTCTACCGCTTCAAGCTGCGCCGCAACCGCCTGGACGACTTGTTTTTGGTCATCCTCAACAGCGCCGCTTCGGCTTTCACCGTTTTGCTGCTATTCAGTTATTTGAAAAGTTACGGTTTTATCCGCTTCGAGATCTCTCATGTTTTTTTACTTGTCTACGCTCCGGTTTCGATCCTGTCGATTTTCATTTGCCGGGCCCTGATGTTCAAAGTGTTCCACCGTTTGGCGTTGTCCCGCAACGGGGTTTCCAAGGTGCTGATAGCCGGTTGTGGAGACCTGGCCGAGATGACTGCGGCCAATCTCGCCAAGTATGGCCATTTCGGGCTGGAGGTCAGTGGTTTTTTAGCAGCGGAGACCGGGGCCCGCGTCCTGGGAAATTATGCCGAGTTGGAGCGAGTGGTGAAAAAACACGGCATTACCGATCTTTTCGTGGCCCTGCCGCTGAGTGAATACGGCACCATCATGAAGCTGATCGAAAACGCCAACAACCTGCTGCTCGATATACGCTTGGTGCCGGACATCCTGCAGCTTGTTTCGTTGAAATCCGGATTGGAGCACATCGAGGGCTTGCCGATCATCAACCTGGGCGACATCCCCCTTGAGGGCTGGCCGGCCCTGAGCAAGCGCTTGTTCGACCTGTTGGTCGCGCTGAGCGGACTGGTTTTTTTTCTGCCCGTATTCGCCCTGACCGCCCTGCTGCTGAAGCTGGATTCGTCGGGCCCGGTGTTTTACCGGCAGACCCGCCTCGGTCTGGACGGACGCATCTTCAAAATGATCAAATTCCGTACCATGGTTTGCAACGCCGAGAAGGAAACCGGCCCGATCTGGTCGCCGCAGAACGATACGCGCGTGACCAGGGTGGGGAGGTACTTGCGCAAACTCTCCATAGACGAACTGCCGCAACTGATCAACGTCCTGGCCGGGGACATGAGCCTGGTTGGGCCGCGCCCCGAGCGTCCCGAACTGGTCCAGAAATTCAAGCAAAGCATACCGCGCTACATGCTCCGCCACCGGGTGAAGGCAGGCATGACCGGCTGGGCCCAGGTTCACGGTTGGCGCGGCAACACTCCCCTGGATAAGCGTATTGAATTTGACATTTATTATATCCAGAACTGGACCTTCCGTCTTGATCTGGAAATCATTTTTCGCACCATTCTGAAATTCCGTTTCATCGACAGGTGCATTTGACATGAAGAGCGGTCAAAAAAAAATCGGTTGGCCCGCCATTGCGCTTTGAACCCATGAGCCCGAAACTGGAGCAGTTGAACATCTCCCCGGAATTTCATCCCTTCATCAGCAATCTGAGCGACCTGGCCGGAGGCAAGGAGCGCATGCCTTTCATCGGCCGCGAAAATGAACTGGAAGCCCTGATGGAAACGCTGTTGCGCAAGCTGAAAAAAAACATCATTCTGGTCGGCAAGCCTGGCGTGGGCAAGACGGCCCTGATCACCGAGCTGGCTAACCGCATCAACCGCGGCCGGGTCCCAGCCAACCTGCGGGGCAAGGTCATCCTCGAACTTTCGCTGAACCAGTTTTTTTATTCCCGGGAATCGCTCGACCTGCGGGCCAAGGATTTTGAAAAACTGTTTGCCGAGATCAGGAAAAACCGGGAGCGCATCATCCTTTTCCTGGATGAAATGAACGGCCAGTCGCTGGGCGGCGGGGAGCAGCCGGGCCGCGGCAGCCAGATCCAGGGGTTGCTGAAAATCCATATCGCCAGCCGGGAATTGCTGATCATCGCCGCGGCCACACCCGAGGACTACTACAAATACATCAAAAGCGACGAGATCATGGCTGCCAATTTTTCGGCCATTTTGCTTAGTGAGCCCGAAAAAGACGAAATGCTGAAGATCCTGGCCGGGGTAAAAGGCTATTTTGAAAAATATTATGGTCTGCGCATCCCCGACGGCTTATTTGCTAGCGTATTCACCCTGGCGCAGCGGTTCATTCCTACCCGCGCCTTTCCCGACAAGGCGATTGATTTGCTGGACATCGCCTGCTCCAAAGCATCATTGAAAAAGATCAGGACCCTGACCATCCAACACATTTATCAGAGCATCAGCAGCATTTCCAAACTTCCCATTGAAATTGTTTCTCTTAATACCCATGAGCATTACCGCGGCATGCTGGCCTACCTGCAGGAAGCGGCAGTCAACCAGACCAGCGCCCTGGAGGAAATATCGCGGATCATCAAGCTGGCCAAACTGGAAACAAGGCCCAACACGCTGAAGCCGGAAGGCATTTTCCTGTTCCTGGGGCCGACCGGTGTGGGCAAGAGTTTTGTCGCCGCCCGCATCGCCGCCTACCTTTTCGGCAGCCCCGAAAAGCTACGCGTGATCGACCTCGCCGGATTCAAGAAGGCCGAAGACGCCGAAAAGCTGATCCGCGGTGATGAAGAAGGCAATTCCGGGATACTCATCCGCGAGATCGAAAACCATCCTTTTTCGGTGATCCTATTTGAAAATATCGAGGCGGCGCATGCGTCGGTGCTGTATTTCCTAGGCAAGGTGCTGAGCAAAGGCGAAGTCGTCGACAATATCGGTAAAAAGCATTACCTGGCCAACATCATTTTTATATTGAGCCTAACCGGCATCGGCGAAGCGAAAAAGGATTCGGCCATCGGTTTCGTCAAGGACGATCTTCGCTCAGGGGAGATCGTCATTTCCCCCAAGATCATGAATGTGCTGGATTGGGTCGATGAGATCATCCAGTTCACCCCCCTCAATCTCGAGCACCTGAAAAAGATAACCGCCATCCAGCTGGAGAAATTGCTCCGGGATATGCAGGATCGCTATCACTGCAAATTGAGCGTCGATGACGGCTTGCTCGATGCCCTGGCGGGCGAAGCGGAAATATCGGGTCGGTACGCCCACGCCGTAAGTGATTTCATTGAGCGCGAAATCCGTTTGCCGGCCGTTGATATTGTTACCAAGATCAACAAGAAGCTTCAATTGCGAGTCACCCTGGAAAAAAAACGGGTGCGCGTTGTGGTTGTTTCATAGGGGGAATATGCCGAGAAAATTGAAAATTGAACATTTGTTCACCGTCAAAACCTACCCCCGGGATGTGGAGATCAATTTTTCCTTTTCCAACATGGAGTTCCTGTTGGCTGAAGACGAATTGCCCTTCCAGCGCGAATCCATCAAATTGCACGCTTTTACCGGCGACGCCCGTGTCGGCAGCCGTCACTTGCTGGAAACCCTGAGCCGCAAGGAGATGGTGCCGCAGGAAAACATTTTTCTTTCACTGGGAAGCAGTCTGGCCAATTTCATCATTTGGGCGGCTCTGCTCAAGCGCGGTGACGAGGTCCTCATTGAATTCCCGGCCTATGAACCCATGTTCAAGGTACCGGCTTACCTGGGTGCCAGGATTCGCTTCTTCAAGCGTGACCCCCTCGATTTTTCCTTGACTGTAGCGGCCATTGCCGCCAGCATCTCGGAAAAGACCAAAATGATCATCCTGACCGATTCGCACAACCCATCGGGAAACCAGATTCCCGGCGAAGTCCTGCAATATCTGAAAACCCTAAACCAGGAAAGGAATATCACGATCTTCATCGATGCGGTCTATGGCAAATTTTACCGGGACAAGTCACTTTTTGTCGATTACCCGGAATTCATTGTCACCGCTTCGCTTTCCAAATTCTACGGCTTGGGTTCCATGCGCATCGGCTGGGCTTTCGCCCCGGCGTACATCATTGAAAAAGCCCGTAATTTCAGTGATTACCTTACTCCGGAGATCCCGTTTATGCCTCTGTACCTGGCCCACATCCTGCTCGAACACCCGCTGTTTGCCGAACTGGAACAGCGCATACGCCAGCGCATCAAGACCAACCGCGAGATCATCAGTGCCTATTTTGACCGGACCGACTTCCTTTCCTGCTACATCCCCAAGAACGGCCTGCTTTTTTTCCCGGAAGTGAAAAGCGCAGTGGACATTAAAAAATTCTATGCCCAATTATACAAAAAATACCACATGGTGGTCACCGAAGGCCGGTTCTTCCAAATGCCGCGACATTTTCGCATGACCGGTGTTTGTGATCCCGAAACAGTGGCCAAGGGGTTGCAGCGGCTGGAAGAAGCACTGAAGGATTCGCGGGTCTGATCAGCCGGGTTGTTTTAAAAGTCGTTTATTTCAGAAATTCCGCTAGCGCTTGCTGCTGGGCAAGGCTGATCTCCTTGAAGACGACGCCCATTCCGGGCAGGGAGAGGAAATCGTTGCCCCAGGGCTTGCTCCACCTGATCTCTGCAGCGATGGGGGTTTTATCGTGCAGGTCGGTGAAGGTAAGGCAGATAGGGGTACCGCACGGCAGTTCATTGACGGAAATGATAAAACAGCCGTTCTGGGAAATATTTTTGGTGTTGGTCTTGAATGATTTTTCCTGGCCGCCGAATTGGGCTTGGATGTTGAAAAAAAGATTCTTGCGCATCTCGGAACGGATGCCGCGCCGCTTCATGTTCCGGCATTGGTTCTGGATGAAATCTTCCAGGATCTTGATCTCATGCTGGCGCGCCATCAGCCAGCCGCCGGCAGGGTCCAATTGGGACGGTTTCTGTTTACTGTCGCCGATATAAAGAATTGGGAATATTTTATCAAGGGTGTAGACGAACTCTTTGTCGGCATTGGCAGAAACGATGTGTGTCCACATATCCACGATTAATCCCGCATACACCTTTTCCCGGCAGCCTCTCTTCAGCTCATCGGTTCCGGCATAGGTTTCCAAAATGATATTTTCGCGTCTGGAAAGCATATCCTTGTAAAAGTTGCAGGTGTTTTCATGTTTTGAGATCAGGGCGATGCGCAACAGCGGTATGATCATGGTCGGTTCCTCATTTTGCCGGGCGGAATAGCGCCGGGCTTGCGGGTACGTCGCAGAGCGACAAATGAATCATAAGGAAACGCAGGGCTTTTGTTTTCATTGCAGTTCCTGGGATCAAGTGTAACGCAAATTTGAAAAAAAGTCAGCAATACAAAAAAGCACGCAGCCGGGAAGCTATCCGGGTGTGGACTTGATGAAGCGGCGCAGGGAGATGAAAGATGAGAACAAGCCGATGGCCGAGCCGGTAATGACCAGTTCCCAGAAGATCCTCAGCGGCAGCTGTCTGAAATCGATCAGCTGCTTGACGATATTGAAGATGAATTCGGCGTAGACCGGGAAAACCTTGATGATGACCAGCAGCAGGCCGCCGGCCAGAAGCCCGCCCAGAAATCCCAGGATCAGTCCTTCGAGCAGAAAGGGGGTTTTGATATACCAGTCAGTGGCGCCGACCAAGCGCAGGATATTGATCTCGTCCCGGCGGTAAAAAATATTGATCTTCACCACATTAAAGATGATGAAAATGGATACGATGAGCAGGATGGCGCTCAGGAAAAGCCCGGCGAAAGAGGCAAATTTCTTGATTAAGGTGATCTTTCTGGCCCAGTCCAGGTTAAGTTGGACGCTTTCGATGATGCTGTTTTTCTCGATATCACGGATGAATGATTCGATCTGCACCACGTTGCGGGCATCGGCACGGAACTTGACATCGATGGACGCCGGAAAGGGAGAATTATTGAATTCGGCCAGAATGTACTGCAATTCGGGAAATTCCTGGGTGAATTTCGTCTGGGCCCTATCCTTGGAAGTAAACCCCACTTCTTTGACCAGCAGGTTGCCCTGGATCCGTTGCAGCATCTTTTCGATCTCCGCACTGTTGCCGCTGTCCCTGAGGTAAAAGATCGCTTCGATGTTTTCGCTCAGTTTGCTGATGTAACGATCCAGATTGAAGGAAATGTAATTGAATATCCCCGGTACCAGCAAGGTGAAGGCGATGATGCCCAAGCACAGGAAATTGACCGTTTTGTTGCGCAAGATATTGTTCAGGGCCTGCTGGACCGCACGCGCCATGAATTTCATTAAATGGCCTCGCTGGCTTTGTCCAAAACCAATTGTCCCTTGTCCAATTTGATGATGCGTTTGGGAAAGAGGTTGATCAGGTTCATATCGTGGGTGGCTATGATCGTGGTGATGCCGCTGGCATTGATCTTTTCCAATATGCGGATGATCTCGATGGACAATTCGGTGTCCAGGTTGCCTGTCGGTTCGTCGGCGATCAGGATCTTGGGGTTGCCGATTACGGCCCGGGCGATGGCCACTCGCTGCTGTTCGCCGCCCGAAATGTGGGAGGTCAGGTAGCGCTTGCGGTGGCTCAGGCCGACCAGGGCCAGGGTGCTATTCACTTTCTTTTCCACCGCCGCCTTTTTTTCTCCTCTGACCAGTAGGGGGATGGCCACGTTCTCATGCACGGTGCGGTTCATCATCAGCTTGAAATCCTGGAACACAATTCCGATCTGCCTGCGCAGCTTATAGAGTTTTCCGGGCGGGATCAGGGTGCTGTTGATCGAATCGATCAGGATTTGTCCCTTGCTGGGCTCCTCTTCTTTGTATATCAGTTTGAGCAGGGTTGATTTTCCGGCCCCCGATGCACCTGTAAGGAAAATGAATTCCCCCCGTTCAACGGAAAGATTGATGTCGCTCAGGGCTTCATTGCTGCGGAAATACTGCTTGTAGACATGGAAAAACTGGATCACGGCCGGGATAGGATTTCTTTGCCGGCGCCGGCGATATCAGCGGCAGTCAGCTTAAAATGTACGTACAGGTCTTCCGGCTTGCCGGAACGGCCGAACTGGTTGTCCATGCCCATGATCTTCATGGGCACCGGGTACTGCTGGGACAAGAATTCAGCGCAGGCACTTCCCAAGCCTCCGTGGACCGAATGATCCTCGATGGTTACTAAGTGGCCGGTTTTTTTGGCGAAGCGCAGCAGGATGTCCTCGTCCAGCGGTTTCAGGCTTGAAAAGTCAATGACCGCCGCGGAGATCTGGGCTGCGGCCAGGAGTTCCGCCGCCTGCAGGGCTTTTTCGACCATGGCTCCCATAGCGATCAGGGTGATGTCCGAGCCGTCGCGAAGCAACGGCGCCCGGCCCATGATAAAACGGTGCTCTGTGCCGAATAATGTCGGCAGATTGTTGCGGGTCAAGCGGATGAAAAAAGGCCCCGGTGTAGCCGCGGCGTATTCGACGGCCAGAGAGGTTTCCACGGCGTCGGCCGGGACGATGATGCGAATCTCGGGAAGGGCGCGCGTCAGGGCGATGTCTTCCAGTGACTGGTGGGTGGCTCCGTCCTCTCCGACCCCCAGACCAGAGTGGGTGCCGACCAGCTTGACATTGGCCCGGTTGTAGCAGACCGACTGGCGGATCTGGTCAAAAACCCGCCCGACCAGGAAAGTACAGAAAGAGCTGGCGAATACGGTCTTGCCGGTCAAGGCGATGCCGGCGGCAGTGGAAACCATGTCTTGTTCAGCCAGTCCCATGTCGATGAAACGTCCGGCAAACTCCTTGGCAAAAACCTGGGTCTGAGTGGATTTTGCCAGATCGGCATCCAGCACGACCAGGTCGGGGATTTCCCGACCCAGCTTGAGCAGGGTTTTGCCGTAGGCGCCGCGCAGGCTTTCAACGGCCATGGTTCAGTTCCGTCAGGGCGGTTGCCATTTCCTGGGCATTGGGTGCCTGGCCGTGAAAATTGACATTGTTTTCCATGAATGAGACCCCTTTGCCTTTGACGGTGCGGGCGATGATCATAGTCGGTTTTTCCTTTTCATGCCGGAACTCAGCCAGGGCGGCGGCAATTTCCCGGAAATCGTGGCCGTTGATCTCGTGCACGCGCCAGCGGAAGGATTGCCACTTGTCGCGCAGCGGTTGAATGTCCTTGATGTCGCTAACCCGGCCGTCTATCTGCAGGTCGTTATAGTCGAGAAAAACGCAGAGGTCGGTCAATTGCCGGAAACCGGCGGTCATGGCCGCTTCCCAGATCTGGCCTTCCTGGGATTCGCCGTCCCCGATCATGGCATACACGCAGGCCGGGTTTTGTGACAGCTTTAATCCCATGGCCATGCCGGCGGCCATGGAGAGTCCCTGGCCCAGGGAACCGGTGGAAGCATCCACGCCGGGTGTGTCCAAACGGTGGGGATGGCCCTGCAGGCTGGAACCTACCTGGCGCAGGCTGGAGAGGATCTCGCTTGAGAAAAAACCGCGTTTGGCCAGGGTGGCATAAAGGACCGGCGCCGCATGCCCTTTGGACAGAACGAAACGATCACGGTCGGGGCGGCCGGGATTTTGCGGATCGATGTTCATTTCGCGGAAATACAGCCACGTCAGAATTTCAACGGCCGACAATGAACCGCCGGGGTGTCCCGAAGCGGACCGGCCGATCATCTGGATGATCATGATCCTGATCTGGCGCGCGATTTCGCTTAAGTCCGCCAATTCCTGCTCATTCATCCTGGGACTCCCTGGGTGAAATAGAATTATTCTTCACCCGCACCGACAATTTTTTTAAACAAAATCCGGCCGCAGCTTTCGCAGATCAGCACATCGTTGGAGATGATCATTTCACTCAGGACCTGGGGACGGATCTTGATATTGCAGACGCCGCAGAAATCGGTCTGCACATAGGAGACGACTTTCCCGGCTTTTTTAACATAAAGGTTGTCATAGGCTTTTAGAAGTTTGGCATCCACCCGGGTGCGCAACTCCATTTTGTTTTTGGTTTCCTCGGCCAGTTTGTTTTTGTGGTATTCCAGGTTGCTGTGCATATCCTTGATCTGCTGGTTGTATGTTTCGGCTATTTTATTGAATTCGCTTTCCGCCTCGCGGATCATGCCCATGATCTCGTCCGATTCGACCATTTTTTCGATTATTTTTTCTTCCACGGTAGTTATAGTGTTTTCTTCGAATTTGATCTCATTGCTGAAACCCTGGTATTCCTTGTTGGTGGTCACTTTCTTCATCTGTTCTTTGTATTTGGCGATCTTGTCCTTGATGGCGGCGATATCCCGTTCGAGTTTTTTTCTTGCTTCGCTGTTGTGGTGAAGTTTTTTCTTGGTTTTTTCGATCATGTCGGAGCGGGAGTCGCGCTCGTCTTCCAGTTCCTTGATCTTGAGGGGGATTTCCTTGATTATATTTTCGATTTCTTTCAGTTGGTCATCTTTTTGCTGCAACGCGTATAAAATATCGAGTCCTTCTTTCAAGTAAACTCCTTATTGGACGCATTTACTGGGCCTACCAGGATTCGAACCTGGAACCAACCGGTTATGAGCCGGTAGCTCTAGCCGTTGAGCTATAGACCCACGACAAGTTCAAGAGTAGCAAAAATGCGCTCGCGTGTCAAGCCCAATTTACGGCTTTTTTCCCACTGATTTGCGTTTTGGAGCGCTTGGCAGTTGACAATTTTTGTTATTTCGTTATATTAAATGAAAAATGAAAAAGATATTCTTTCTGTTCATGATCTTCGGCCTGTTTATCCCCAGCCATTCTTTTTTTCCTTTTTTTTACGGCGCGCGTTCTCTTGCGCTTGGTTATTCGTCCCTGGCTTTTAATTACGATTACAATGCCATATACGTTAACCCGGCCCTGCTGAATTCTTTGCTGGCAGCCCTGGGCGGATTCCAGTATCAAAGCAGTTTCCTGGATTACCAGGATGCGGCAGGCAATTGGGCCGGGATCAGTGCTTACGATCTTAAAAATTTCCAGGACCTGGATGCGGAAACCAAGTCGCTTCTGCTTGGCAAGATTGACTCTATCTTCGCGGCCCAGACCGGTATCAGCGGTTTTCAATTCAGCAATCCCGGTTTTGCCGGCAAGGGCTATGCTCTGGCCGTGGCAAAAGTCGATGCGGCCGTGATTTTTCCTCAGGCCAATACCATTTTGGCCAAGCTGCCTGGCGACATAACCAATGCCGATATCGCTTCCCTGCAAATGCGCTTCATCGGCTTTCAATATAGCGATTACT
This sequence comes from Acidobacteriota bacterium, assembly GCA_018897435.1. Classification (GTDB taxonomy): domain Bacteria; phylum Acidobacteriota; class Aminicenantia; order UBA2199; family UBA2199; genus UBA2199. The sequence continues at coordinate 16,594 of JAHIKI010000049.1, forward strand.
CGCTGGCCTTCGCCTTTCCCCTTGGGCAAGGCCTGTCACTGGGAGCTACAGCCCACTACCTGAAAGGGCGCAACGCCGAATTCAACGCCTCGATCACGGAAACTCCGTTCCTGCCAGGTGCCAATGCCAAGGATTTCCTGCAATTTGCCTGGTCAGGCGCCGAAAAAGATTTTTCCAAGCTAAACTTCGATGTGGGGATCAGCGCCGACCTGGGGCAGTATTTCAAAGCCGGGCTCATGGTCAGAAATGTCGCTAATCCGGTCATCTCCACAGCTTTCAGTGAACTGCGCCTAACCCGGCGCCTGATCGGCGGGCTGGCCTTGCGGCCGGACAACCAGCTGGGGATTTTCCTGGATATCGACGTAGCCAAAAGCGACCTTTTTCACAACGGCCAGGATGCGCAGCCGGTGTCCCTGGGAGTTGAAAAAGGGCTTTTTCAAAACAAGTTGTTTTTGCGCGCCGGTTTCCTGAGCGACCTGTGCGACAAATATATTTTGGGCCGCAAAGCCAATGTCCTCTACGGTTTGGGATTCGGTTTCAATTCGGGAAATTTCCTGGTCGATGTCGCCCTGGGACTTGACCATATGGGCTATATGAAAAATCTGGCGATTTCCGGTTTTTATTTGATTAAATGAAAAAATTGACAATTGATTTTTCTTTCACTACAATATAACCAATGGCAATGCGTTTAGGAGATTTTTTACTTAAGGAAAAAAAGTTAACGGAAGAGAAGCTTCAGCACGCGTTGGAGGTCCAAAAAAAGGAACCGGGAAAGCTCGGCAGTGTTTTGATCCGCCTCGGGCATGTAACCGAAGAAGACATCGCCCAGGTCTTGAGCAAGCAATTCGGCTACCCGTCGATCAACCTCACCAAGTTCGAGATTGACGAAAAAGTGATCGAACTGATCAAGCCCGACATCGCCCGCAAGCACGTGGTCATCCCCATTCACCGCATCGGTTCCAACCTGACCCTGGCCATGGCCGATCCCTCCAACCTGTTTGTCCAGGAGGAGATCCGCTTTACCACCAACCTGCGCATCCAGGCGGTCATCGCCCCCGAATCATCGATCCTGGAGGCCATCGACAAATATTACGGTTCTTCCACCGGCATCGAAGCCCAGAAGTTCCTTGACGAGATCGAATTGAGCGAGGACTCCACCGTGGAGGTCTTGGAGACCAAAGAAGATGAAGGCTTCATGGATGGGGACATCGACGAGGATGCCCCGGCTATCAAGCTGGTCAACCTGATCTTCAACGATGCCATCATCAAGGGCGCTTCGGATATCCATTTCGAGCCCTACGAAAAAGAGTTCCGCGTCCGCCTGCGCATCGACGGGATATTGCACGAGTACATGAAACCGCCCATGAACCTGAAAAACAAGGTTTCCTCGAGGCTGAAGATCATCTCAGGAATGGACATCGCCGAACGGCGCCTGCCCCAGGATGGCCGCATCAAAACCAGGATAGACACCAACACGGTCAAAAAAGTGGTTGATATGCGTGTTTCCTCGCTGCCCACCATCCACGGCGAAAAGATCGTCATCCGCATCCTGGACAAGGACCAGTTGAAGTTGGACCTGACCCAACTCGGTTTCGAACCCCTGTCCCTGCAGAAATTCGAAAAAAACATCAAGGAGCCCTGGGGCATCATCCTGGTCACCGGTCCCACCGGTTCGGGCAAGACCAACACCCTTTATTCGGCCGTGGCCAAACTGAATGACGATGAAGTCAACATCCTGACCGCGGAAAACCCGGTGGAATTCAATATTTTCGGCATCAACCAAGTCAACATCAAGGAGCAGATCGGCCTGACCTTCCCGGCCGCCCTGCGCACCTTCCTGCGCCAGGATCCCAACATAATCCTGGTGGGCGAGATCCGTGATTTTGAAACCGCCGATATCGCCATCAAAGCCGCCCTGACCGGCCACCTTGTTCTTTCCACCCTGCATACCAATGATGCGCCGTCCACCCTGGCCCGCCTGATCAATATGGGCATCGAACCTTTCCTGGTGGCCAGCGCCCTGCGCCTGGTCCAGGCCCAGAGATTGATCCGCCGGCTCTGCAGCAGCTGCAAATCCAGCGGCAAGATCCCGGCCCAGACCCTGATCGAGATCGGTTTCACCCCAGAAGAAGCCAAGGCCGTCCAGATATTCGAACCCAAAGGCTGTGACAAATGCAGCAACACCGGGTATAAAGGCCGGATCGGCTTGTTTGAAGTCATGGAACTCGATGATGAGATACGCGAGATGATCATGATCGGGGCTTCGACTTCGGAGTTGCGGCAAAAAGCCAAGGAAAAAGGGATGATGACCCTGCGCCAGAGCGGGCTGGAAAAGATCAAGCAGGGGATCACCTCCATCGAAGAAGTTTTAAGGGAAACGACGAGATTGTAAGGAGAGAAGCATGGCATTGCCACTTCCGCAATTGTTGAAGATCATGGTGGACGAAGGCGGTACCGACCTGCACATCACCACCAATTCCCAACCGCTGATCCGTATCCATGGCCTCTTGAAGAGAATTGAGCATCCGGTGCTTTCTCCGGCCGAAACCAAGCAAATGATATACAGCATTCTCAATGACAACCAGAAATACAAATTCGAAGAGAACTGGGAACTCGATTTTTCCTTCGGCATCAAGGGGCTGGCTCGTTTCCGAGCCAATGTCTTCATGCAGCGCGGCGCCGTGGCCGGAGCTTTCCGCCGCATACCCTACGAGATCTGGTCATTTGAAAAACTGGGCCTGCCGTCTATTGTCCCAACCATGACCAACAAGGCCCGCGGTTTGATCCTGGTCACCGGTCCGACCGGTTCGGGAAAAACCACGACACTGGCCTCCATGATCGACAAGATCAACAAGGAGAACCCAGTGCATATAATCACCATCGAGGACCCCATCGAGTACCTGCATTCCCACCGCAAGGCCATGGTCAACCAGCGTGAATTGCACGCCGATACCAAAAGCTTTCCCCTGGCGCTGCGTTCGGTTCTGCGCGAGGACCCCGATGTGGTGCTGATTGGTGAAATGCGCGACCTGGAGACCATCCAGGCCGCCATCACCATCGCCGAGACCGGTCACTTGACCTTCGCCACTCTCCACACCAACTCGGCCGCTCAGACCATCAACCGCATCATCGACGTCTTTCCTCCTCATCAGCAGGACCAGGTTCGCACCCAGTTGTCGATGAACCTGGAAGGCATCGTCACCCAAGCCCTGCTGCCAAAAGCCGACGGCCGGGGCCGGGTGCTGGCCATTGAAGTGCTCATCCCGACGCCGGCCATCCGCCACCTGATCCGCGACAACAAGATCCACCAGATATACGCCTCCATGCAGATGGGGCAGGAAAAATTCGGCATGATCACTTTCAATCAGTCATTGGCCAACCTGTATTTCAAGCGTGATATTTCGCTTGAACTGGCCATGAGCGTTTCCCACAATCCTGAGGAACTGCAGGAATTGATCAACCGCGGTCCCACGGCCCTGTCCAGCCAGTTCAAGACAAGCCATGCCGCCGCGGCCGCCACTTCAGGCGCAAGCAAAGGGCCTTCATTTTAGGAGGAAAAAATATGCCAATTTTTAAATACAGAGGTAAAAACAGGATTGGAAGCATTGTGGAAGGTGAACGTCGCGGCCTGAATTCCAATGAAATCATCACTGCCCTGGAAAAAGAAATGATCCAGGTGTTAAGTATCGAGCGCAAGAAACTTAAAATCAATATCCCCTTTGTCGGTGGACGCAAGAGTGTTTCGCTCAAGACCATTGCCGTTTTCAACCGCCAACTTTCGGTCATGTTCAACGCCGGCCTGCCCATCACCCAGGCCATTGGCATCCTGGGTAAGCAGCAAAAGGATAAGTTTTTCCAAAGTGTACTGCTTGAGGTCCGCAAGGATGTCGAAGGCGGGGCCAACCTGTCCAACGCCATGAAAAAGCATCCCAAGGTCTTCAATGAACTGTACACCAGCATGATACAGGCCGGCGAAGCTTCCGGTAATTTGGATACTATCCTGTTGCGCCTTTCACAATATGTTGAGAACATGAACAAATTGATCGGCAAAGTGAAATCGGCCCTGGCTTACCCGATTGCCGTCCTGGTGATCGCCCTCTTACTGACCGGTGTCATTTTATGGAAGGTCGTTCCGGTTTTCACCGACATGTTCGGGCAATTGGGAGCCGAACTTCCCCTGGCGACCCAAATCGTGGTCGGAGCCAGCAATTTCCTGGTCGGCAATTTCTTCTTTGTCATCATTATCTTCGCCGTGCTCATCTTCGCTTTCCGCTCCTATAACGCCACCTTCAAGGGACGGCGTGTGATCGACAACATCAAGTTGAAGATATGGATTTTCGGCGAACTCTTGGTCAAGGTGGCCGTGGCCCGCGTGACCCGCACCCTGGCCACCCTGTTGACTTCGGGAGTCGAGATCATCGAAAGCATGACCATCACCGCCAAGACGTCGGGCAACTCGATCATCGAAGACGCGGTGCTGAAAAGCCGCTCCCTGGTCCAGGAAGGAAAACCGTTATGGGAGTCCTGGGAAGAGACCAAGCGTTTCCCCTATATGGTGACCCAGATGGTCGCTGTCGGCGAGCAGACCGGCTCCCTGGCCACCATGCTCGGTAAAGTGGCCGATTTTTACGATGAAGAGGTAGACCAGGCCGTGACGGCTCTCGTGTCGTTGATGGAACCGATCATGATCCTGTTTCTGGGCGGCTTAGTCGGAGGCATTATCGTAGCCATGTATCTCCCCTTGTTCGATATCATCGGCAAAGTGGGTTAACAAGCGAAACTTGATTGCCGTTGAAGATCAGAATCTGCATAAGAAATTAATTTTTCTCAATTCCATCCGCATTGCGATTTTGTCGGCCCTGGCCTTGGTTTCGGTCATCATTCTGCTTTTTTTCAACGCCCCTTTTGCGCTGCTGAGCATCATCATCTCCTTAACCGCGGCCGTCGCGATCAGCATCCTATTTTTTCCCTTGGGAAAATTGCTCAAAACCCGGAAACTGCTTTATGTCCAGCTGACGTTCGATATCTTGATGATCACCCTACTGGTGTACCTCTCCGGGGGCATCGTCAGTCCGTTTTACTTCCTTTACATCCTGCCTATCATCGTCGCTTCCATTTTCCTTTCCCGGCGCGATACGCTCATTATCGCCACGGTGTCGTTCATTTCCTTCGGGACGCTCTCCGACTTACTCTTCCTGGAAATCATCTCTTTTTATCCGAACTTCGCCGTGGGCGATGTCTCTTTGGGAACCTTCATTTACAACCTGCTAATGAGTTTCATCGCCTTTTCCAGCGTCAGTTTTATTTCTTCCTATTATTTTGAAAGGATAAAAAAGACCGGCCAGCAGCTGAAAAACATCCAGGAAAACCTGCAGGACATGATCCTGCTGAACAATTCGGTCATGGAAAAAATGGAGAACGGCTTCATCACATCCGACCCCCAGGGGCGGATCGTTTCCTTTAACGCCAAGGCCGCCGCTTTCCTGCGCCTGAAAAAAGGAGGAAATATTTTTGACCTGCTGCTGGCCAAGGATGAATTGCCCCAAATACGGAAGATATGGCAGAGCAACAACTCCTATTATTTTGAAAAAACCCTGCGCGGATTTTCGCTGGGGATTTCCCTTTCTTCCATTGAAAAAGTGTCGTCTTTCGAGCGCCTGCTCGTATTTCTGATCACCGACCTGAGCGCCATTAAGGAGATTGAAAACAAGCTTAAGGAAAAAGAGCACCTGGCCTTGATAGGGGAAATGGCGGCCGGAATCGCCCATGAAATACGCAATCCGTTGACTTCGATCTCCGGCTCGGTGCAGTTTTTACGCCAGGGACTCACACTGGAGCCCGAATTAAAGAACCTGATGGACATCATCATCAAGGAATCGGACCGCCTTTCGGCTTTCATTGAAGAATTCCTGAATTTTTCCAGGCAGTCGCCTCTGGAAATTTCGGAATTTGACTTGGCCGGAGTGGTGGATGACGTGGTGGCCATAATATCACACAACCTGGGTACGGTGCGCTTCATTAAAAAATACAATCCCGGGAGCATGGTCCATGCCGATTTCAAGAGGATCAAACAGCTGGTCTGGAACCTGCTGAACAATGCCGTGAAAGCGCTGCAGGAACACGGCGAGATCGAGATCAATCTGTTTCAGGATGCCAAAGCCGTTTACTTGTCCATCCACGATTTTGGCGTGGGTATGGACCGCAATGAAGTCGAGAAGATCTTTATGCCTTTCTATTCCAAATTCGCCTTCGGCATTGGCCTGGGCATGAATATCGTTAAAAGGATCGTCGAGGAACATGGGTTCAAAATGGAGATCAAGTCCGAAAAAAATCTTGGCACCGAGGTAGTGATATGCTTCAACAGGCCGTAAACATACTGCTGGTGGATGACGATCACAGCCTGCGCAACATGCTGTCGTTCGTCCTGGGCAAGGAGGGGTACCAGGTGGATGAAGCGGTGAGCGGCATGGACGCGCTGAAGAAGCTGAAAACCCGGAAATACGACCTGGTCATTTCCGACATCCGCATGCCCGGTCTGAACGGCATCGACCTGCTCAAAAAGATCAAGACCCACGACCAGGAACTGCCGGTGATCATGATCACGGCATATGCCGCCACCCACGATGCCATCGAGGCCATGAAGCTCGGCGCCGAAGATTACATCATGAAACCGTTCAACCTGGAAGAGCTGAAGATCATCATCAACAAATCGCTGCACAAGAAAAGCATCGAAAAAGAGAATATCGAGTTGAAGCAGAAGCTTTCCGACAAGGAAAACTTCGAGAACATCGTGGGTAGCGATCCCAAGATGGGCAAAATCTTCGAGCTGATCAGCACCGTAGCCCAGACCGACTCCACCGTGCTGATCAGCGGCGAGAGCGGCACGGGCAAGGAACTGATCGCCCGGGCCATTCACGCCAAGAGTAGTCGCGCCAATCAAAAATTCGTTTCCATCAACTGCGGGGCCCTTCCAGAAAATTTACTGGAAAGCGAATTGTTCGGCCACAAGAAAGGCGCTTTCACCGATGCCTACCAGGACAAGGAAGGGCTTTTCGAGGCGGCCAGTCTGGGGACGCTGTTTTTGGATGAAATTTCGGAAATGTCGCAGAAAATGCAGGTCAAGGTTCTGCGCGGAATTCAGGAAAAGGTGATCCGCCGCGTTGGCGGGAACAAAGAAATTGCCGTGGACGTGCGCATCATCACGGCGACCAACCGAGACCTGGCGGAAAGCATCGAGAAAGGGGAATTCCGTTCCGACCTCTATTATCGGCTGAATGTGATCTCCATCAAGGTCCCGCCGTTGCGCGAGCGCAAAGAAGACATTCCCATTTTGATGCAGCATTTTCTGCAGCGCTACAACCAGAAATTCGCCAAGAACATCCAGGGCTTCGATAAAAGGGTATTTGAATGCTTTGCCAACTACCGCTGGCCGGGGAACGTTCGTGAATTGGAGAATTTCATTGAGAGGGGCGTCGCCCTGGAGAAAGACGAAGTGATCCGCGCCAGTTCGCTGCCGGCGGAAGTGATCTACAATATGGACCCCAGCCAAAGCAGCGGAGCGGATTGGCCCATTCTGCTCGACGCCGGGGATTTTGATTTCAATCAGTATATCGATAACTTGAGCAAGAGCATCATCATCAAGGCCTTGGAGATGAGCAACGGCAATGTAAAAAAAACAGCGCTGCGGCTGAAGGTTAACTACCGTTCGCTGCGCTACCTGATCGAGAAATACAATTTGAAGCTTCGTTCCTGACCGCTTCCGGTCCATCTTGACTTTTGTTGGTGATACTGTTATAAACAGCCCTTTTACGGGGTATTGATGAAAAAAATATTTTTATTTTTGCTTGTTTTTTTGCAATTGCTGGTCCTGCCTGCCATTGCAAGCGGTAAACAAACAGCCGCCGCCCCCAGTTTTTCCCTGACGGCTTTGGCCGGTCGGCGCGACTTCTCGAGCGCTGATTTTAGGAAAATTTATGACGGCAGCCAGTTGGCATTCGGCCTTGACCTGGGCTACCGCCTGGGTAAAAAATTCGCTATTTTTATTTCTGGCCAGCACCTTTCCGCCACCGGGGAATTATCCTACAGCAAGGAGACGACAAGTTTTCGCTTGATCAGCCTGGAAGGTGGTGCCAGGTTGGCATTGCCCATGGGGCGTTTTGTCCCCTATGCGGGAGCCGGGGCGGGGTATTATTTGATAAGGGAAGAGAATGTCATCGCCACCATGGATGAAAAAAAAGCGGGATTTTTTGCATTGGGCGGCCTGCGCTTCCATTTTTCGAAGGCGTTTTTCGCCGCCGCGCAGGTGAAGTTCGTTTCCCTTGAACTCAAACCTCTCAGCAAGTCGGTCGATCTGGGCGGCTGGTTTGCCGGCGGCGGGATCGGCGTGATGTTTTAATTTTTCTTTACCGGTGCAGCAATAAAAAATTAAAATGGCGCGCTATTCCAGTGCCGCTTTTTTTGCTTAGCCGTTTTCCCAGGATGCGAAAGGCCGCCAGTCCGGCCAGCGACCCGAGAATATCGTAAAGCCAGTCCAGCAGGGAGAAAACCCGGCCGGGAACCGTCAACTGGTGCCACTCGTCGAGAATGCCCAGAAAGGTCAGTGCCAAAAGGGCCGCGGCCAGGCAAGACCAGCGCCCGGGCCTTGGGAATACCTGGATGAAAAAGAAAGCCAGGGCGAAATATTCCAGGAAGTGGGGAATAAAATCGGGGACATGCGATGGCAGTGAACTGGCCGGCAGGGAAGAGAGCAGAAAAATGGACAGGTAGATCAGCAGTGAAATTCCCCCGGCAGTGAACCTGGCCCGGGAATTCATGGGACTTTTGCTTTAAATAAAATACATGAGCCAGCTGAAGAGAAAGACGCCGCCGGCCATGTATAAGAAGAGTTTCAGGGCATAGCGGAAAATGTGGCGCCCATCGTTGTACTTGATAAAAGCCAGCAGGGTGGAAACGATCAGGGCGAAGATCAGCATGGAGAGGACATGACTTTTAAAGATCACGTTTTCCTCCCTTTGGCGATGTCGAAAGCGTTCAGGGCCACCAGGTAATTGAGCAATCCGGCCGCTGCCAGGTAGGCGGTGCCGTAATGATACGTTACGGCTTTGATGTCCCCGGCAGCCAGGTGGGTCATGCGAATGATGATGTAAAGCAGGCCGTTACCCAGATCGCCGAGAAAGCCCAGCAGCAGCAGGGGGTGCAGGACGGAGGTGTCGTAGAAACGGCCTTTCATAAGCAGGCCCATGACCAGCAGGGAGACGATGCCGCAAAAAAAGACCAGGGCTTTCAGCTTTTTTTTCTGCAGCAGATGCCCAAGCCCCGGAACCAGCCAGGCGAGTATGAAAATTGCGTATGGATTCATTGAACACAGTATACCGCAGGACTGCGGGAATTACAAGTTCGATGTTTGAACTTGAATGAAAAAAATAGCAATTAAATTCCAAATAACAAATCCCAAATAAATTCCAAGTTCCAAATTCCAATGTCCCAAACGAAGACACTTTCAGGTTATCTTTTCTTTGTTTTGGTCATTTGGTTATTGGAATTTGGTGCTTGTTTGTAATTTGGTGCTTGGGATTTGGAATTTTCTTTCTCGTCACGCGTCACTTGTCACGGAGCTCGCTTCATTTTCGGCCTTTCTTTCCCGCCTGTTTTTAGGTATAATAAGGACGAAAATGAAGAAAATACTGATTGTTGACGACGAAAAGAACATCCAGGTTTCGCTGGCCACAGTGCTCGAAGATGAAGGTTACCAGGTCTATTTCGCCAAGGATGGAAAAGAAGGGATCGAAAAATTCAAGAACATCAAGCCCGACGCGATCTTTCTGGATATCTGGATGCCCGGCATGGATGGTCTGGAGGTCATCAACCGCATCCTGGCTATCGATCCGCTGCAGATCATCATCATGATCTCCGGGCATGGTTCGGTGTCGGCGGCGGTTTCGGCCCTGAAGGCCGGCGCCTACGATTTTCTGGAAAAGCCGCTCAGTTTGGACAAGGTGATCTTCGTGCTTAAGCGCGGCCTGGAATTCCGTCAGGTCCGCGACGAGAACATCAAGCTGAAGACCATACTCGACCAGGAAGACGAATTGGCCGGCAACGATGAAAAAAAGAGGCTGCTGCGCGAAAGCACGGCCACCCTTGATTTTGAAGCCGCCGACCCGCAGTATCTCCGTAAGCAGCGCACCGTGGCCCTGAGCAATATCATCTACGGCATCGGCCTGCATTCGGGCGAGAAAACCGGTATGGTCATCAAGCCTCTGCCGCCGAACAAGGGCATCCGTTTTGAAAACATATCCAAAAAAAACTACATTCCTGCCCGTATCGAATACCTCAATACTACCGGCTACGCTACTTCGATCAAGAAAGACGATCTGGAAGCCCGGACCATCGAACATCTCCTGGCCGTGCTGCACGCTTTCGGCATCACCAACCTGGCCGTCAAGATCAACAAGGAAGTCCCCATTGATGACGGTTCGGCCATCAATTTCTGCGATTTCATCAAGGAGTGCGGCATTGTCGACCAGGCCGAAGAAATTCCCGAGATCGTCATTACCCGGCCCCTGCTCATTGGCGAGGAGACCCACGACGGGAAATTCATCAAGATCGAGCCGGCCGATGTCTTTTCGGTCCGTTATACCTGCATTTACCCCGAACCTCTGGGCCGCCAGAGTTATGAATTCGTCATGCATTCGAGCGAAGATTTTCAGCGCGAGATCGCCCCGGCCCGCACCTACGGTTTCGTGGACGATTTCAACAAGCTCAGCGACATGGGGCTGGCTGAAGGCGGCCGCATGAACAATTTTATACTGATCGACAGGGACAGGATCATCAACACCACCCTGCGTTTCCCCGAAGAATTGGCCCGCCACAAGATCCTGGACATCATCGGTGATTTTTACATGTTGGGCCGGCCGATCCGCGGCAAGATCACCGCCCAGAAAACCGGACATACCGACAACGCCAAGATGGTCAACATGGTCAAGGACACGTTCCTGAAGACCAAGTCCTAAAGGCAAAAGTAAAAAGGCAAAAGTTAGGAAAAGAGGCACTTTTAAGAATTATTCAATTCCAATTGATTTGGTTTTTTAACCCCCTTTATTAAGGGGGGTGGCGCAGCCGGGGGGATCCGGATTTTGATGAAATATTTCTTTATGACGATATTTAGATCCCCCCTGTTTCCCCCCTTCGGTAAGGGGGGAGTGAAATGGGGAATGTATTGATTTTCTGTATAATATTCGCCGTAAGCCGTTCGCGGATTTCTATTCTTAAATTTTTACTTTTGCCTTTTGCCTTTGTCTTTCTCTTCCCCGTCACGCGTTACGTAGTTTTGTCACTTCCGACGAAGGGCATGTCTTTTTCAATAGGCATTCCGTGCATTTCGGATTCACCGGTCTGCATATGGTCTGCCCGAATCCCACCAGCGTCTGGTTGACCTGGGTCCAAAAGCGGCGGGGGAACCGTTCCATCAATTCCCTTTCCACGGCGGCAGCCGTGCGGCCGCCGGCCCAGTGCAGGCGGCGCGCGATGCGGAACACATGAGTATCCACGGCGATGGCCGGATGGGAAAAAGCCAAGGCCAGCACCAGGTTGGCCGACTTGCGGCCGATGCCCGGAAGCGCCAGCAGTTCCTCGAGAGTAGAAGGGAATTTCGCGTCCTGCTGCAGGGTCCTGCAGATCGCGAGGATGTTCCTGGCCTTGGTGCGGTAAAAGCCGACCGGGTAGATCAGGCGGCTCACCTGCGCGAGGGACAGCCGCACCATTATTTCCGGGGTGGCCGCTGCTTCAAATAGCCTGGCCGCGGCCTTTTCGGTTACCGGATCCTGGGTGCGCGAACTCAACAGCACTGAAATGAGTATCCTGAAAGGGGTGGCGCGGATGCTTTTTTCCATGGCAAAGACCGGCGGTGCCATGGGCATGATGAATTTCTTGATGGCGTTCAGGGTGCGGACGGCGTGGATTTCAGCTGGGAACTTTTTGGCCGTTAAGGAAGATCTCATGGCTGATGTCGACCGCGGGCGCGGAAAGCAAGGCCTTGCTGCCAGTCGATCTTTGCTTCTAGTTTCATCATAGTTCTCCTCGAATAACTCGTGATGCGTGAATGAACTTTCAGGACTTAGTGATGCGTAATGAGAAAGTAAAAGAAACCTCAAAAATTTTCAAGATATTGCTGTTTCTCATCACTCATTACATATTACTCATCACGAGAGCTCGCTGCCTGCCTTTGAGCTCGGTCTAGTCCCACACCCCGCCCAGCTTGTTTAATTCCTCGCCGGTGTATTTCCGGAACAGGATCTCCCATTCGCGCGAACCTTCGGGAATATTTTTTTTCTGGGAAATGATCTTTTCTCGGGCCCGGGTTTCGATGTCCTCGAACATTTTCAGTTCGTCCAATATGAAATGGTAGATTTTAAAGCGGATATTGCCCAGATCATCCGTATAATCTATGTCATCGGTGTTTTGGATGGAATCGACGATCAGCTTGGTCAGGAAATTCACCCGGTTTTTCGACAGTTTCAGGCTCATAGGACTATGTTCTCCTGCTCGGCCAGCTTGCTTTTGATCAAGCGGAACATTTCATAGTAATCGATGTTGGAGTTGCGGATCTCGGTCAGCTTTTCTTTAAGGATATCCTTGACTTTTTCGTCAAGCAAATCTTCTTTTTCCAACTCCTTGGTGATGATATTTTGCACATCACAGACGGTTTTTTCCCGGCTTTCGACCATGAGCAGGTTTTCGCTGAGCAGTCCCTTGACAATTCGGAATGCCAAGTGCTCGATTTGCTGCTTATTTAATCTCATTGATAAATAATATAACAAATTTTGTCATTTAAATCAACCCTTGTTTCAGGGCGAACACGGCGTTTCGGGAAAATTCACTCCGTGACTGCCGGGGTTTTCGCCTCCGCCAGGCGTTATCTGTGGCAAAAATTTGTTTTCAGCACAGTTTTTTTCTTAAAAATCTTGACAAGAAGGCAAAAATAAGATAAATTATAACCTTGCCAACGAGGTTGAAAATGAAATTGAACAAAAGCAACATCACGTATTTGCCTGAAAAAAAAGGCATTGAAAAAAAGTGGTGGCTGATCGACGCCAGCGATCTTGTGCTTGGCCGTTTGGCCACCCAGGTTTCCCATATTTTGCGAGGCAAGGACCATGCGCATTACACTCCGTTTTTTGATTGCGGCGATTACGTCATTATCATCAACGCCAGAAAAGTGAAATTGACCGGGGGCAAGGAAGAGCAAAAGGTTTATTACCGGCATTCGGGATACCGCGGCGGCCTCAAAGAGATATCCTACCAGCGCATGCGGGCCACCCACCCGGAACGGATCATCATGAATGCGGTCAAAGGCATGCTGCCCAAAAACAAACTGAGCTACAAGCTGCTGACCAAATTAAAAGTATACGCGGACGCCGACCATGGCCATGCCGCCCAGAAACCTGAAATATTAAAAGTAACAGGAGGAAGAAGTTGAGTATTGTGCAATATTACGGAACCGGAAGACGAAAAACCAGTATCGCCAGGGTCTACCTGCGCCCGGGCAACGGCAATTTTACCCTGACTGTCAACAAACGCAACCGTGTTTTTGAGGATTATTTCCCTTTGAAGATCCACAAGCTCACCATCTTCAAACCGTTGACTGTGACCAATACAGTGAGCAACTTTGATTTTTTTATGGATATTGAGGGCGGCAGTGTCTCGGCGCAGGCCGGGGCCATACGCCTGGGAATCGCCCGTGCCCTGTTGGAATTCAATTCGGAACTAAGGCCGGCCTTAAAGAAATCAGGATTATTGACCAGAGATGCTAGGGAAAAAGAGCGCCGGAAATACGGCCTGCTTAAAGCCAGAAAGGCTCCCCAGTATCACAAGCGCTAGGAGGCGGTTATGGTTCAGATCAACATGAGAGAAATGCTTGAAGCCGGCGTCCATTTCGGCCACCAGGTCAGACGCTGGAACCCCAAGATGAAGCCTTATATTTTCGGTAAGAAGAACGGCATCTATATTATAGATCTGCAGACGTCGATCGAGATGTTCAAAGCTGCGCTGCAGTTCATATCTGACCAGGTTGTGGCCGGCAAGGACGCCCTGATCGTCGGCACCAAGAAGCAGGCGCAATCGATAATCGAGGAGATCGCCGAAGAGACAGGCATGCATTACGTGAACAAACGCTGGCTGGGCGGATTGCTGACCAATTTTTCCATGATCAAAAAAAGCATCGACCGCCTGTTGGAACTCGATGAAATGAAAAAAGACGGCCGCTGGGAAGTCAAATCCAAGAAAGAGCAGTCGCGGCTGGAAAAAGTGTATAAAAAATTGTACCGCAGCCTGTGGGGCATCCGCAAAATGACCAGTTTGCCAGGCGTGGTTATCGTCATCGACTCCACTTTCGAGGACATAGCCATTAACGAGGCCAAGCGCATGAATATCTCTATCGTGGCCGTGGTCGATACCAACGCCAATCCTGAGGACGTGCACTTTCCGGTTCCGGGCAACGATGACGCCATCCGCTCGATCCGGCTCTTTATCGGCAAATTCGGTGAAGCGGTAATGGAAGGCCGCAACCGTAAATTGGAAGAAAGCGCCAACGCCCAGCAATTGGCAGCCGAGAAAGCGGCCGCCGACGCGGCAGCAGCCGCGGCTGCTGCCGAGTCAGCTGTCGCCGCCGAAGCAGAAAAGGAGAATTGACATGGCCCTGGACATGGAATTAGTGAAAAAACTGCGTGAACAGACCGGAATCAGTATCCTGGAATGCAAGAAGGCCATCGAGGAAGCCAAGGGTGACCTGACCAAAGCCTCCGAGATCCTGCGCAAAAAGGGTTTCGAAAAAGCCAAAGCAAAATCCTCGCGAGTGACCAACCAGGGCGCCGTGGGTTCATACATCCATATGAAGGGCAAGATCGGTGTACTGGTCGAATTGGGCTGCGAAACCGATTTCGTGGCCAAGAATGAAGATTTTTTGCAGCTGATCAAGGATATCGCCATGCAGATTGCGGCCCTGAATCCCCGCTATATCTCTGAAAACGATATCCCGGCCGAGACCCTGGAAAAAGAAAAGGAAATCTACCACGAACAGTTGAAAAGCAGCGGCAAACCCGCCAATATCATCGAGAAGATCGTTGAGGGCAAGTTGAGCAAGTTTTACGCCGAAGCTTGCCTGTTGCACCAGAACTTTTTCAAAGACGACAAAATGACCATCGAAAAGCTTATTGCCGAAAAAATACACAAAACAGGTGAAAACATCATAGTGAAAAGATTCGTCCGTTATCAGGTGGGCGAAGAAAGTTAAAATGGCTGCCGCCAAGGCCAAGTACAAGCGGATTCTTTTAAAGCTGAGCGGTGAAGCCCTTCAGGGCGGAGATTCCTTCGGCATCAGCCATGATGTCATCAGTATTATCGCCGCCGAGATCAAGGAAATTCATGACCTGGGGGTGGAGATCGCCATCGTAACCGGCGGCGGAAATTTTTTCCGCGGCGGCAAAGCGGGCGAGTTGGGCATTGACCGTGCCTCCGCCGATTACATGGGCATGTTGGCCACCATGATCAACGGTGTCGCCCTGCAGAACGCCCTGGAAAAAAAAGGGGTCCATTGCCGCTTGATATCGGCCCTGGCCGTCCAGGAGATCGCTGAACCTTTTATTCCCCGCCGGGCCATCCGCCATTTGGAAAAAGGCCGGGTAGTGATATTTGCCGCCGGCACCGGCAACCCCTTCTTCACCACCGACACCGCTGCTGCCCTGCGCGCCATTGAGATCAAGGCCGATATCCTGCTCAAAGCCACCAAGGTTGAAGGTGTATTTTCCGCTGATCCTAAAAAAGTCAGGAACGCAACCCAGTTCCGCCATATTTCCTACTCCGAAGTTCTGGCCAAGGAACTGAAGGTAATGGACAGCACGGCCATCTCGCTGAGCAAAGACAACGGGCTGTGCATCAAGATCTTCAACATCAGCGGCCGGGGCAATATCAAGAAAGCCATTACCGGCTGCGATATCGGAACGCTGATCAATTTGAAAGGAGAAGGCGATGATTAAAGAGATCCTGGACCAAGCCAGGGGCGATATGCGGAAAATGGAAGAGGATTTCAAGAAACAGTTGTCTAAATTCCGTACCGGACGGGCTTCGGTATCGATCCTGGACGGTATCCTGATCGATTATTACGGCGTGCCCACGCCGATCAACCAGCTGGCCACCCTGGGTGTCCCCGAGGCCAACCTGATCATCATCCAGCCCTGGGACAGCAAGATCATCAATGATGTCGACAAGGCCATCCGGGCCGCCAACCTCAACATCAACCCCGTCTCCGACGGCAAGGTCATCAAACTGCCGATCCCGCCCCTGGACCAGCAGCGCCGCCTGGACATAATCAAGACCTTGAAAAAATACACCGAAGAGCGCAAGACCCATGTCCGCAACGTTCGCCGCGATTACCGCGACACGATCAAGGCCATGAAAGAGGAAAAAGAGATCAGCGAAGATGACGAAAAACGCGCTCATGACGAATTACAGAAAATAATCGATGCCATCAACGAAAGGATCGACAGCATCGTAAAGGAAAAAGAAAAACACATCATGGAAGATTAGGCATTCCTGGACTCGGTATAAGGTTTACGGTAGACGGTTTACGGTAAGAAAAGGCAAAGCACCAAGCTCCAAGCACCAAATAACAACTAAATTCCAAGCTCCAAATTCCAATGTCCTAAACAAAGAAGTGAATGGGTAGAAGGGTTAATGAGTTGAAGGGTTAAGAAAACCGAAATCGTTTGCTGTCATTGCCGTTGTCCCATCAACTCATCAACATTTGATTGCTCTCTTTGTTTTGGTCATTTGGATATTGGAATTTTGTGCTTGTTTTTGATTTGATGCTTGGGATATGGAATTTTTCTTTAGTTAACCGTCAAACGTACACCGTCAACCGTCTGCCGAGCTCGTTTCTGCGCCTACGCCCCTGACTTGCGGCGGCGCAGGATAAAACTCACGCCGCTGCCGATGGCAAAGAAATCCATAACGATCAGCAGCAGGGCGGCCGGAAAGGGCAGGAATTTGAGCAGGGTGTAAATGGCGATGCCCATAACGATAAAAAGCGGGGCGCTGACTTTCAGTTTCATGGCCGCGGCGATCCTGCCGCCAACAAAATAAAAAATCACGGCGCGGCCAAAGATCAGCAGCAAAAAATAGGCGGCGATCAGCATGATCAGCAAAGGGATGCCGATCAGCACCATGCTCATGAGCAGGAAGCTGAGCAGCAGCAGCGTGAAAGCCAACAACGTGACCAGGCCGCGCAGCAGATGGCGCAGCGGAGTTTCCCCCAGCATGATGGCCGCCCGGCCGACCGCTGCGGGCAGGATCAGCAGCGTCAGCAGCGTCAGGATAAGCCAGAAAAATATTTTACTGATCTTGAAAAAGGTCAGCCCCCCCGATTCGGGCAGAAAAGGCAGCAGGGAACGGGCGATCTTTTTCAGGTCTTTTTGGGTGCGGACATGATACAACTGGCCGCCGATCTTACAGCGCTCCGCTTTTTCGAGGCGGCCGCCGATCACGATCAGGTCCAGGCCGATCACGGCCTTTTCGCCGATCGCCACCTGGGAAGCGATGCAGATGACATCGCCGCTGACCTCTCCGTCCAGGATAAGTGATCCACCCACAAGGAAAATCGATTCGTCAACCTTACCATTGATGCGCAACGAGGTATTGAAGGCGTTGATGGCCGTAGTGCGGATTTCGCCCGCGGCCACCTTGATCTCTTTGCCGTCTGCGGCGGTCAATAGCAATCCGGCCGCAACCAGAAAGAAAAGCAGGAAATGGATTTTTTTCATGATTTTTTAGCATGCACTTTTTTGCGCATGGAACCAATGAACAGGAATACCAGCAGGCCGGAGAAAACCAGGAGGGAGCCGGCGATAACGACTGTTGCCAAGGGGGCGGGGAGAAGCATGTTCAACAGAGCGTTGCCGGCTTTGAAGGCGGCCTGGGCCGCATTGTATACCGCGGAGATGGCCTTGATGATGTTGACCAGCCAGCTCGAGGTGCCGTCGGCCGTAAGCCGCAGCGCCTGGATCAGGCTGCTGCTGGAGAAATCGAAATACACGTATATCCAGGTGATCAAAAAGACCAAACTGGCTGCGATGGCGGCGATGACGGATGTGTAGCGGGGTAGGGCGGGATAAAGATGCTGCAGGACATGGGGGATCATGTCGGCTGGAGGTTCACTGAACATAGGCCGGGACAGCGATTGGTTCAGGTCCCGGTAACGGTCGGCCGCCAGCCGGCAGGCCGGGCAGACCAGCAGGTGGTCGCGGCTGCGCGACGCTTCGATGGCGTTCAGGTCGCCTTCGCCCAAAGCTATAATTTTTTCATCAGACAAGCATGCCATCTTTTTCCATCTCCTGTTTCAGTATTTCCTTGGCTTTGAATATGCGGTTCTTGACGGTGCCGACCGGCAGGGAGGTGATCGCGGCGATCTCATCGTACTTGAGGTCTTGGATATAGCGCAGCAGGATCAATTCCCTGAATTTCAGGGGGATCTGGTCCACGACCCGCCAGACGTAGTCCCTGGTCTCTTCCCGGGCCAGGTTCTTGAAGCCGTCTTCCCTGCTGACGTTTTCCGAAGCAAAGAGGTCGCGGGGCGAAATGCTGTCGTCGTCGAGCGAATCGACCTGGGACTGGTTCTTGCGGATATGGTCTATGACCAGGTTGTAGCAGATGCGGTAGGCCCAGGTAGAAAACTTGTACTCGAAATTATATTTGTCCATTACGGTATAGATCTTGAAGAAAAAATCCTGGGTCAGGTCCACGGCCACGTCTTCATTGCGCACCATGCGGATCACGAAACTGAAAATTTTTTTTTCGTACTTGCGCATCAATTCCTCGTAGGCACTCCTTTCGCCTCGCAGCGTTTTTTTGATCAGTACCTGATCTTCATCCAGTATCATTTACGTATATTCTTTCGGAAAGTTTTCATGGTGATCACTCTTCGATGATCTCTACGTCAACGGGAAGGGCAAGATCGAATTCGCCCGGGTTGAGAGTGATGCGGTTGCGGTAATTACTGAATAGATAGACGGTGGTGACTTCGTTTACCGCTGTCTGCTCCACCCGTTCCGGCAGGTAGTCGGTTCCGACCTTGATTTTCAGCTCTTGAACACCGCCTTCCCCGTCCAGGCGCAGCCGGATGGTACGCTGCTGCGCGTCCCAGCTGCTGGCATTGCCCGGCCGGTCGGAGAAAAGCAGTTCCCAGATCAACTGCTCGCTGCGCGCCCCGATGCGGCCCCTCATGAGCTGATTGTTTTCCCTGTCATAGAAGTTGTAATTGCCGTCTTTAAGGATAAATATCTTGGCTTCGGGGTTCAGGTATTGCCATTTCACGCGGGAACGGTCAGCGAAAATGATAATGCCGCTTTCTTCGAGGATTTTTTCCTCATCGATGAAAACCTGTTGGATGAAATCGGTTTTAAATGGCTGGCTATGGAGGATCTTATCACGCACCCGCTGCAGGAAATCGTCAGCGGCCGACGCCTGCAGCAGCGAAGCCAGCAGCCAAAAAGCAATGAACGTGCCGCGTTGTTTCATTTTTTAAGAGAGGGCACCGGGCCTCACGCCTCAGGACGCGGCGCTAAGCACACCCAGGGCCAGGGAATGGAATTTGTCGGTGTCGCTTTCATTGCGCGATGGGATCAGGATGGGCAATTGGGCGCCCATGACCACATGGGCCACTGTAAGTTTCAGGTAGTAGGTGAAGGCCTTGCCCAGCAGGTTACCGGATTCGATGTTGGGAACGATCATGATCTGCGTGTGCCCGGCCACGTCGTTGACGACTCCCTTGTGTTCGGCTGCCTGCGGGGAAACGGCGATGTCCAGGGCCAGCGGGCCGTAGACCCGGCAGCCGCCAATCTCGCCACGCTGGTTCATCTCGGTCAGGGCGCGGGCATCGAGGGTGGCCGGCATGGAATCCTTGACCGTTTCGATGGCGGCCATGACCCCCACCTTGGGCTCGGCGTATCCCAGGCAGTGAAACACGGCGACCGCATTTTCCAGGATCTGCTTTTTCTGGGACAGGTCGGGCAGGATGTTCAAACCGCCGTCGCTCATGCCCAGCAGACCATCGGCCCCTGAAGCCGGGTTTTCCACTACCAGGATGTCGGAAAGCAAATTGGGGCCGCGCAGCCCTTTTTCCTTGTCCAGGATCGGCTTCATCAGCGCGGCGGTCGGCAGGAAACCTTTCAGGATAAGCTGCAGTTTTTTCTCCCGGCCCAGGGCCACGATCCGGGCCACGGCCGCTTCGGCCCCCGGGCAGTCGAAAATTTCGAAATCGGCGGGACTGGCCCCATGCTGCCGCAGCAGTTCCTTTATTCTGGCTGCGGCGCCGCATAAAATAAAATCGGCCAGGTTTTGCTGTTTGGCCTGGATCACGGACAGGATGGTGCTGTCGTCCTCGGGGCAGGGCACACCGGCCGTGATGTTTTTTATGCTCCTGGCCTTACTGACCAATTGCTCAAGATTGGTGATCATGACGGTTCTCCTTGCTTGCCGGATAGGGCATGCTCAGGGTTTGAAATTGTAGCCGCATTCGAACGCCTTCAGGTTCAGGTCGATGAAACGGGGCGGCACTTTTTTGCCGATGACCTCCAGCCAAAGCTTCTTGTCGATCTCCATGCGTGAAGCCAGCAGGCCGATGAGGATGACATTGGACACCTTTTCGTTGCCCAGTTCGACGGCCAGGCGCGTGGCCGGGATCAGGACCAGCTCGGCAGCGAGTTTTTGTAATTGCTCGACCGTATCGGTGGGATATTTTTCCAGTCCGGCGGCCACGGGCAGCGGCTGCCATTCGAAATCGTTGACCAGGATGATACCGTTTTCGCTCAAATAATTGATGTTGCGCAGGGCTTCGAGCTTCTCGAAGGCCAGGACGTAATCGGTCTCCTTCAGTGCCGGCAGGGGGGAAAAGACCTGGTCGCCGTAGCGCACGGTGGAGATCACGTCGCCGCCGCGCTGGCTCATGCCGTGCACCTCGCTCTTTTTCACTTCAAAGCCGGCCAGAAGCAGCACATCGGACAGCAGGTCGCTGGCGGTCAATATGCCCTGGCCGCCCACGCCGCAGATCAGGATCGATTTGGTTTTCATTGTTGGCCTCCCATAAGGAATGATTCCAGGCTGACGGAATTGATGTGCGGGCCCTTGTCATCGGCGAAGGCGATGGCCTTGAAGGCGCAGACCTGGGCGCAGACGCCGCAGCCGGTGCACAGTGCTTCGTTGATCAGGGACTTGTCGTCGGCGTCACTGCTGATGGCCGGGCAGCCCAAACGCAGGCACACCTTGCAACTGGTGCATTTTTCTTTGTCCACCAGCATGGACGACCACTTGGCCTTGCGGTAGAGCAGCACGCAGGGGCGGCGGATAACGATCACCGACGGTTCTTCACGCAGCATCTCTTGTTTGAGCCGTTCGCGGATGGCTTTGACATCGTAGCCGTCCACCTCGTAGGTGTGTTCCAGGCCCAAACCCTCGCGCACCAGCTTGGCGATATCGATGCGCCTGGCTTCCTGGCCCATCAGGGTCTTGCCCGAACCGGGATTCTCCTGGTGGCCGGTCATGGCCGTTATGGAATTGTCCAGTATGACCACGGTGGATTTGCCCTGGTTGTAGATGACGTCGACCAGGCCGGTGATGCCGGAATGGAAGAAGGTGGAATCGCCGATCACTGCCACCTGCTTGATGGTCTTGCCGGCCTTTTCCAGTGCTTTTTCGATGCCTAGCAGAACCGTGATGCTGGCCCCCATGTCTACGCAGGTATCCATGGCGCTTAAAGGGCGCAGCGCGCCCAGGGTGTAGCAGCCGATGTCGCCGCGCGACTGGACCTTCAGCACGCCCAGGTTGTAGAAAAAAGCCGTGTGCGGACAGCCGGCGCAAAGTGAAGGCGGCCGTCCGGGAACCTTGGCGCCGTCATGGCGCGGCGTCATGTCCTTCAGGCCCAGGCTGGCCCGAATCGTGTCCTGCGACATTTCTCCTAAAAGAGGAAAAACGTCCTTGCCGATGATCTCTTTTTGCGGAGTCGTCCCCTCGGCGGGGATCTTCAGGGCCAAGCGGGCGAAAGTTTCGATGATGGGATCGTTTTCCTCGAGTACGTATATCTTATCAACCAGGTCGGCAAAACGCCGGAACAGGTTGATCGGGAAAGGATAGGGCAGGGCCAGCTTCAAAAACCAGGCATCGGGAAAGACCTCACGGCCGTATTGGTAGGAGACTCCCGAGGCCAGCACGCCGATCCTCTCCTTGCCTTTGCTGATGATGTTGTGGCTAAAACTGTCGCTGAAAAGGGCCAGTTTTTTCAGGCGTTCCTCGACTGCCACGTGGCGCTTGCGAGCGTTGCCCGGCAGCAGGTTGCGCTTGAGAAAATCGCTCTTGTATTCTGGTTCGGGCGGGGTTTGCCGTTCGCCCAGTTCCACGGCCGAGCGTGAATGGCAAGTGCGGGTGGTCATGCGGATCAGCACCGGCGTGTCGAATGTTTCGCTGATCTTAACCGCTTCCAGCACCATGTCCCTGGCTTCCTGGGAATCGGCTGGTTCCAGCACCGGCATTTTGGCGGCCACGGCGTAATGGCGGTTGTCCTGTTCGTTCTGGGAACTGTGCAGGCCGGGGTCGTCGGCCGAGATAATAACCAGGGCGCCGGTGGCGCCGATGTAACTTGCGGAAAACAGGGGGTCGGCGGCCACGTTCAGGCCCACGTGCTTCATGGCCACCAAGGCGCGGGCGCCGGTGAAACTGGCTCCTAAAGCCTCTTCCATGGCCGTCTTCTCGTTGGCTCCCCACTGGGCATGGATAACGTCCTTGTAACGGATGATGTTTTCCAGGATCTCGGTACTGGGCGTTCCGGGGTATGCCGAAGCGAAGGTGATGCCCGCTTCGTAGGCGCCGCGGGCGATGGCTTCGTTGCCTGAGAGTAGTTCTTTGGCCATTGGACCTCCTAGTGATGTTAGAAGGTTAACTTTAAAATATTTTGGCCTTTTAGTCAACCCTAAAAAAGACACTTGTTGAAGGGTGAATGGGTTGAAGGGTTAAAGAGTTAGGAAAAAGCAATAGTTGAACTTTTTGCCTTAACACGTTAACTCTTGAACCCTTGAACTCTTCAACATTTCCGTTCTCTACTACGTCGAACCTCGAACATCGAACTTTTGATTCTGCCTTGATATTTTATTTTCTTTTTGTTATAAACGATTTCTAAGAGGTGAGCCTGATGAAAAATAATAAAAAATGTCCGAAATGTGACTCCAGTGCCCTCGGCCGCAAGCGCGGTTCCCCGGTGCTCAACAGCTGGAGCCGAATCTCCGTAAACCTGACCAGCCTCGATGTTTGGGTGACCCGCTTCGTCTGTACCGAATGCGGCTTTATAGAGGAATGGATCGAGAATCCGAACGACCTGAAGAGGTTCAAGACCCAGGAGTAGTTCGATATTCCAGAACTTAGTGATTAGTAAATAGTGATTAGTGAGTAGTTAAGAAAAGAGATTTAAATTATTAATTGCTATAAATATGAATTTTGTTAAGTGTTGTTACCAATTACTAATCACCAATCACTTATTTCGTATCTCGCCAGTTCGCTTTCATGATATTATAAGCCCTAATGTCCTACCTCGAAATCATAGACGCTCACAAGCATAACCTGAAGCACCTGCACCTGCGCCTGCCCAAAAAACAATTGATCGTGATCAGCGGCGTTTCGGGATCGGGCAAATCCACCCTGGCTTACGACACGATCTTCCAGGAAGGGCAGCGCAAGTACCTGGAGTCACTTTCCGCCTATGCCCGCCAATTCATCAAGTCCCTGGAGCGGCCCGAAGTCCAATCAATCAAGGGCATCGCCCCCACCATCTCCATCGACCAGAAGCACTCTTCCTTTCACTTCAACTCCACGGTGGGCACGATCTCCGAGATCGCCCCCTACCTGCGGCTGCTTTTTGCCAGGCTGGCCGAGGCCCATTGCCCGCAGTGCGGCGACAGAATCAGCCGCTACTCGGTTGAAAAAATCGGCCAGGCCATTTTTAGCCGGTTTTCAGGAAAGCTGGTCCAACTCTTCAGCCCGGTGGTGCGCGGCCGCCGCGGCCATTACCAGGCATTATTCGAAAAATACCGCAAGCGCGGCTTCCTCAAAACACTGGTCAACGGCAAGGTGCATTATCTGGACGATGTTCCGCTTCTGGACCGCAATAGCCGCCACCATATCGCGGTGCAGATCGATGCCGTTGATGTCGAGTCCGCCAACCGTGAGCGCGTCGCCGCCAGCGTCACCCTGGCACTGAACGAAGGCAACGGTGAGCTCTTGGTCCGCTGCCAGGGCCAGGATACGTTTTTTTCCAACCGCCTGCACTGCCCCCGCTGCGATATTTCCTTAAGCGAACCCCAACCCGGGACCTTTTCCAGCAATTCTCCCGAAGGGGCCTGTCCTGATTGCCTGGGCACCGGCCAGAGCGGCGAAGACCGCTTGTGCCCGGTATGCACCGGGGCCAGCCTGAAGCGCGAAAGCCTGGCTTTTTATTTTCGCGGCAAAAACATTTATGAATTGGGAGAAATGGAGATCGCCGACCTGCTCGATTTTTTCAAAGCAGTGCGCCTCTCCCTAAGCGAAAGCGGGGTCGGCCGGCCGCTGCTGCCGCACATCATCCAGCGTTTGCAATCCTTTGTCACCTTGAACCTGGGTTACATTTCACTGAACCGCAGGATCAACACCATTTCCGGTGGAGAACTGCAGCGCGCCCGCCTGGTTTCCCAGCTGGGTTTCAGTTTGAGCGGCATCATTTACATTCTGGATGAGCCCTCCATCGGCATGCACTTTTCCGAACAGCTCAACCTGCTCGGTATCCTGCGTCAACTGCGCGAAAAAGGCAACACCCTGATCGTGGTCGAACATGATGAGGAGACCATCCTCGCCGCCGATACCATCGTGGATATCGGCCCCGGGGCCGGTGAGTGGGGCGGTGAGATCATGTATGCCGGCCCCCTGGGCGGTTTTGCTGCCGCTGAAAACTCCCTGACCTCAGCCTATGTGTACGGCCGCCGTCGCATCGCGCCGTCCCAAATACGTAGAACCGCGGCCGCCGCTTTCCTCAACATCGCCGGAATTACCCTGAACAACCTGAAAAACGTTCACTTGAAAATTCCCTTGAACCGCCTGACCGTGGTCAGCGGAGTTTCCGGGTCAGGGAAAAGCTCCCTGATCATCGATGCCCTGGTGCCGATCCTGCGCCGGGAATTGGCAGGCCTGCCCCTGGCCGATTCCAGGCTGGCCTGCGGAGCGTTAGCCGACCTAAACGGCATCAAGCGGGTGCTGATGGTCAACCAGTCGGCCATCGGCAAGAATTCGCGCTCCTGCCCGGCCACATATATCGGCGTCATGGCCATGGTGCGTGACCTTTTCGCCGCCCTGCCCGAAGCCAGGGTCAGGGGTTATGCCTCGGGACGCTTCAGCTACAACGTGCGCGGCGGCCGCTGCGAGGCCTGCCAGGGTATGGGGGTGCAAAAACTGCAGATGAGCTTCCTGCCGCTGCTGGAGATCACCTGCCCGGTCTGCGAAGGACGGCGCTACAATTCCGAAACGTCCCAGGTCAAGTTCAAGGGCAGCTCCATCGCCGATGTGCTCGACCTGACGGCCAGCGCAGCGTTCGAACTTTTCGCCAATATCCCGCCGCTGGCCCGCAAGATTCGCATCCTGCTCGATGTCGGACTGGGCTACCTGCGCTTGGGCCAGAGTTCGCAAACCCTTTCCGGCGGCGAATCGCAGCGCATCAAGCTGACCAAGGAACTGGCCCGCCTGTCGGGTTCTCCCACTGTTTATGTGCTGGACGAACCCACGGTCGGGCTGCATTTTGATGACGTGCGCAAGCTGATCGATGTGTTCCAGGCCCTGATCGGGCGCGGCCACACCGTGGTGGTCATCGAGCACAACCAGGAAATGATCAGGGTGGCCGATCACCTGGTCGACCTGGGGCCGGGGGGCGGCAAGAACGGCGGCAAGATCGTTTACCAGGGGGATGTCCAGGGCATTGTCAAGTGCAAGGGGTCAATTACGGGGAAGTATCTGAAGAAAAAGCTAATGAAGCCTGAGCTGTCGTGATGAGTAATGAGTGATAAGTGATGAGAAACTGCATTGGAACGAAATATCCGCAAGATTCTTTTCTTTCTCATAACTCATCACTAAAGATCGCTGAGTTCGTTCACTCATCACTCAGCCGAGTCTTCACCTTACCCTGATTTTGTGCTAACATGTTACTTGAATTTCACGCGTGACAACGCATTGCGGAGCGAAATTATATGTCATTGACCGAACTCATAGGCAACACCCGCGTCAAGGCGACGCTGACCAGCTACCTGCGCAACGAACGCGTCCCCTCCAGCTTAATCTTCACGGGCTCCGACCCTTACCACCAGCTGCTTTTCGCCCTGAATTTCGCCAAAGCCGTCCTCTGCTTGAACAAAATTAACGACGCCTGCGACCGCTGCCGCTACTGCCTGGCCATTGACCGCGGCTTGTTCCCCGACGTCCAGGTCCTGGAACCGGACGGGCAGTTCTACCGGAAGAACCAGTTGGACGAGCTGATTGCCGGCGCCTGCCAGCGGCCGCTGCGGGCCGAAAAGAGATTTTTCATCATGAAGGATGCCCAGCGCCTGAATGAAAATTCGGCCAACTCTTTTTTGAAGACACTCGAGGAACCTTTGCCCACGAACGTGTTCATCCTGCTCACCGCCAACCTCGCCCAGATCCTGCCCACCATTCAGTCGCGCTGCCAGATCCTGAAATTCCTTCCCCTTTCCAACCAAGAAGTCAAACTGGAATTGCAAAGTCGGGGAGTGGACCCGGAAAAAGCGCGCCTGCTGGCTTTTTTCAACGCCGACGACATGGAGGACGTGGCCGCCGTGGACTGGCAGGAGTTGGAAGAAAAGCGTCAGGCCATGCTATCTATCCTTGATTGCCTGATCCGCCAGAGCCAGGTCGAAGACATCTTGCTCGACCTCTACGACCGCAGCCGCAGCCGCGAAAGCTTCATCGCCTATTTTCGTGAGATGGTCAATTTGATTTCCGTGCTGTTACGGGATATAATGGTGCTGATGGTGGATGCCGAAAACGGCACGCTCATCAATTCGGATTACAAGGAAAAGTTAATGGAACTGGCCGCTTTGACGAATATTGAAAAAATATTCTTTCTGATCCGTAAGATGGAATACTTGCTGCGCGATATCCAACGCAACCTGAACGCCCGGGTGCTTATCCTGGAATTCATCAACAGTTATACCCCTACGGCGGTGTTTCCCCCGCAGGGGGCGCGCCATGGATAAGGTGATCCTGGTCAAGATCGAAAGCCACAAGGACCTGCTGCACTTCCGCACCAGCGAAGCCGATATCAAGCCCGAAGATTGTGTCATCATCCAGTCCATCACCGGCGAGGAGCTGGGCAAAGTGGTCAAGCATTTCGGTGAAACCTTCAACTGCACCAAGGGCATCCCTGCCATTCCCGAAATCCTGCGCAAAGCCGACAACCGGGATATCGAGAATTTTTCCAAGAAGGAACGCGAGGAACGGCGCGCCCATGAATATTGCCAGAACCGCATCAAGGATCGGGAGATCCCCATCAAGCTCGTGCGTGTGACCTTCTTTACAACTGAGAAAAAGGCCATTTTCTATTTCACCTCGGAAGGGCGCATCGATTTCCGCGACCTGGTCAAGGACCTGGCCAGGAAGTTCCGCATGCGCATCGAAATGCGCCAGATCGGCATCCGCGACGAAGCCAAGATGATCGGCGGAGTCGGCATATGCGGCCGCCAACTCTGCTGCAAGACCTTCCTGAACAACCTGGAGCCCATCACCCTGCAGATGGCCAAAAAACAAAACCTGAACTTGAATCCCGTCAAGATATCGGGAATGTGCGGCCGCCTGATGTGCTGCCTTTCCTACGAAGAGGACGAAGGCGGCAGGATCGTCATCGAGGACCAGGATGAGCGGGTCGGCTATGACGAGGAAGAGGACCTGGCTGAAGACAAAAAATGAAAGCCCGCGCCCTCACGCTCATGCTGCTGTTCATCTCTCCGCTCCTTTTTTCCCAATACAAGCCCTGGCTCAACTTCTATAATTTCAACTATGGTGCCAAGGCCCGGGCCATGGGCAACGCTTTTGTGGCCGTGGCCGACGACCTGACCGCGGCTTTCTGGAACCCGGCCGGCTTGGCCGCCAAGCGCAGCCCCGAATTCTACCTCAGCTACAAATCCCTTTCCCAGAAACATGATTACGACCTGCAGGACCGCATCCTGCTTAAAGAAACCAAGCTTTACAATTACAATTTCAGCAGCCAGCTCAACCAGATCGATTTTTTTTCCGTGTCGGCCCCTGCCATTATTTGGAAGCGGAATTGGACTTTCGCCCTGAGCTATTACCGCTATATCCCCTATGGTTTGAAGGGATCGGCCCGGGAAGTGATCACCTACCTGCATGACCGCTTGCATCCCCAGAAAAACGTCGTAGCCTTCACCGGCAGCGAAGGCATCGATGTGCTGGCCTTTTCGGTGTCAGCGGCCCTGACCGACCATTTCGCCCTGGGCGCCACCCTGCAGCAATTTTTCGATTCGGGCAGCCAGCACCTGAGCACGGAGATCTCCAACCGGGAATACCACAGCCAATTCAGCGAAAAGCTGCAGGGACGCAACTTTATTACCGGTTTGCTCTTCTCCCCCTTTGATTTCCTGTGCCTGGGCTTCACCTGGCACAGCGGTCTGCAAAACAACTTCGATTCCACGTTGCTGACCTGGGAGGTCAACAGCAAAGGCGAAAAGATCAACCAGCTCGAAGAAAGCTGCCGGGCCCGGGTGGTGATCCCGGAACAATATGCCCTGGGCGTCCTGCTGAGACCGGCCGCCTGGCTGGACCTCAGCGCCGAGTATTCTCGCCTGGACTGGGAAAAAGGAACCATCGAAAATTATTATGACTTCGGCGTGGTTTTGCCTTATCCGCAAAAAAACAACTGGGATCAAAAACAGAAAAACATAAGCAACCTGCGTTTCGGGGCCGAGGTCCGCCTGCCGTTGTATCATTGGCAGCTGCTCCTGCGCGGCGGTTGGTCGGCTGATCGCCAGCTCTTTGCCGACGTTGATGACCAGGCCGTCGTGGTCAAGGGCTATGCTGCCGGCCTGGGCTGCGAATTTTTCCGGAACCTGCTGCTGGAGATCGCCTACCAGAGGCAACAAGCCGATTGGCCTGAAAAAGGTTTTTTCATCAAGGGGCCGGATGTGGCCACCCATTTCCGCGCCAGCGTGTTCAACCTCTCCCTGACCTACCGTTTCGGGCATATATTCAAAGATTAACTTCATGGCTGCCGGTATCTTCCAGGCGGCGCGACTGCTGGCAGGCGCCGGCCATGTCACCGTGTTCAGCGGTGCCGGCATTTCGGTCGAAAGCGGCATTCCGCCTTTTCGAGGGGCCGGCGGCCTGTGGAGCATGGTGGATCCCGGTTTTATGGAGATCGACTATTTTCGCCGCCAGCCGGAACAATCCTGGTTGAGGATCAAGGAGATTTTTTACGATTATTTCGGCCGGGCCCTGCCCAACGATGCCCATTTCGGCGTGGCCGCCATGGAAAAAGCCGGGCTGGTCAAGGCGATCATCACCCAGAATATCGACAACCTGCACCAGCGCGCCGGCAGCCGTGAGGTTATCGAGTTCCACGGCAATTCACAATGGCTGGTCTGCCTGGACTGCCTCGAGCGCGAGGCGGTGAGCCTCGGGCGGCTGGCTGTCCTGCCGCCGCGCTGCCCCTCCTGTGGGGGCCTGCTTAAGCCCGATTTTATTTTTTTCGGCGAGGGCATTCCGGAAAAGGCGCTGCAGCGTTCCTACCAGGAGGTTTCCCGGGCCGACGTTTTCCTGGTCATCGGCTCAAGCGGCGAGGTCATGCCGGCTTGCCAGATCCCGCCCCTGGCCAAGGCCCGCGGCGCCAAAATGATCGAGATCAACACCGTGGAGTCACATTTCACGCCTATCAGTGACATTTTCCTGAAGGGACCGGCGACGGAGACGGTTGGGGCTTTAGTCAAGGAACTTGGTATACGGTAGACGGTATACGGTTGACGGAAGAAAAAGATTCAAATCCAAAGCTGCAAATCAGTGATAGTGATAGTGGTAGCGGAAATACATATTGATCGAATTTATATTTCGGATTTTTTGTTTTCCTAACACTAACACTAACACTAACACTAACACAGTTAGCTATAGTTCTTGCAATATCGCTCCCAATCGATATATAATCTCCCTATGCTAAAAAAGCTTCACAAACTCAACCTGGCCATTATCCTGTCGGCAGTAGCCGCCATTCTGGCTTACTTCTTTTTTCAGCCTGGCACTTTCCAGTTCTTCCTGTTGCTGACCATAATTCTCGCCTTTGTCCGCCTGCTGGGCATCATCCGCCGCCGCCTGCTCTGGAAGATCCGCAACCGGCTGATCATCTCTTCGCTGTTTTTCATCGTCACCCCCATCGTACTGATCACGGTCTTTTTCTACCTGATCATCAACCTCATCATCACCCAGTACAACACGGCCATCTTCGAAAACCTGATGGTCAACGAGATCCGCTCCTTTGAAGAAAGCAGCGGCTATTACCTCGGCCTAGCCGACGATGTAAGGATCAAGCTCGAGGTGCAGCGTTTCAAAAACCGCAAGCCGCGTTTCCTGAACCTGGCTTTTTTCAAGGAGACGGACGGGCGCTACCAGGCGTTTTTTACCTATCCCGGGGACTTGCCCCTCGAGACATTCGATGCCAACGGCCCGCTGGCCAAGTTCCAAGCCGGCTATTTCAAGGTTGGCGGCGTTCTCTATCACGGCGTACATCAGCAGCGCGGCGGCTACGCGGCGCTGATTTTCGAGACCCTGAACCAGGAGTTTTTCGACGCCATGCCGCCCATCGGCGACTTCAAGGTGCTGTTCATGGGTGCAGGCGGCAATACGCTCTCCGCCTCCTCGCAGGAGATGTCGGAGCGCCTCAACGACAAGGATTTCGTCGGTTTCGAAAAATACCATTTCCCTTTTCCCTTCACCTTCCGCTTCTGGGATTTCGATGATCTGAAGAACGGGCAGCCCACCCTCAAGTTCAACATGTTCCTGCTGATCAACGACTATTCGAAGATCATGCAGAAACTGAAAACCTCTGACCGCGCCGCCATGCTGCAGGACCAGGCAAAGGTACTGGAAAAGGAGATCAGCCGCGGCGGCGACCAGGCTGCGCTCATGAGCAAAAGCCAGCAGTTGGACGAATTGAAAAAAGAACTTCAGGTGCTGCAAAAACGCGACAGCCAGAGCTCGGTCTTTCCCATCTCGGTGCTGGTGCGTTTCATGCTCGGCCTGTTCGGCTTTTTCATTGTTATCTCCTTTTTCATCGGCTTGCGCATGGTGCGCGTCATCACCCGCGCCGTCAACGAGCTGACCAAGGGCACCGAAAAGATCCGCCGCGGTGATTTTTCCTACCGCATCCGCATCAAGTCGCAAGAGCAGATGCATTTCCTGGCCGAATCGTTCAATGACATGGCCTCCGGCATCGGCCGCCTGCTGAGCGAGGAAAAGGAAAAGCAGCGCTTGCAAGAGGAGCTGCGCATCGCCCGCGGTATCCAGCTGAAGCTGCTGCCCGCCGACCATTTCGCATGCCCGGAGTTTAACATCGCCGCGGTCAACATCCCGGCCACGGAGATCGCCGGCGATTATTTCGATTACTTTCACCGCCCCGGTAAATTCCTTTCGGTCCTGGTGGCCGACGTCTCGGGCAAGGGTGCCCAGGCTGCATTCTACATGGCCGAGCTGAAGGGCATCATGAACTGCCTGCAGAAGACCGGCCAGGAGCCGGCGGCCATCCTCAGCGAATGCAACGTCATCCTGCAGAGTTCTTTTGAGAAGGTCACCTTCATCACCATCAACCTGGTCCGTTTTGACCTGCAGAACAAGAACCTGATCTTTTCCCGGTCCGGCCACACGCCGGCCCTGTTTTACCAGAGCGACAAGCAGGCCTGCCTGGAGCTGTCGCCGCACGGCATGGCCCTGGGGCTGAACAATTTCAGCCAGGAGGGCATCGAAGAGCTGCGTCTGCCATATCAAAGAGGCGATATCCTGTTCTTCTTTTCCGACGGTCTTTCCGAGATCATGAACCAGGAAGAGCAAATACTGGGCGTCGCCGAGTTGAAAAACATGCTGGTCGGCTACGCCGCCCTTTCGGCGCTGGAGATCAAGGAGAAGATCCTGGCCCGGGCCATCGCTTTCGCCGCCGGCCAGGCCAACGCCGACGACCTGACCTTCGTGGTGATGAAGGTTCGTTGATGGAAGAACTGGAAAAAAAACTGGGCTATCGTTTTAAGGATCGTGATCTGCTGCGCTCCGCTCTGACCCACAAATCGTTCAACGAAGGCGGCAAGAACCACGGCCTCGACAACGAGCGGCTGGAGTTCCTGGGCGATTCGGTTATCGGCCTGGTCATCACCGACTACCTGTACCGGCGCTGCCGGGACAACCGCGAGGGCGATCTGGCCAAGCTGCGCGCCCACCTGGTTTCGAGCAACCTGCTGTTCAAAGTGGCCAAGACCATCGGTTTGGGCGGCCACATCCTGCTCGGTCGCGGCGAGGAAAAGAACCAGGGCCGGCGCAATAGCAAGATCGTCTCCTCGTGCTTCGAAGGCCTGATCGGCGCCCTTTACCTGGATTCCGACTTCGCTACCGCAACCGCGGTCATTGTCGAACGCTTCCGTGAATTCCTGGAGCAGCTGCTCAACAGCGAAATGCGCATCAACGACTACAAATCGGAGCTGCAGGAACTGATCCAGAAACACAAGAACATCCTGCCCGTTTACAAGGTGACGGCCGAGATCGGCAAGCCGCCCGACATGACGTTCCGTGTGGCCGTGTACCTGGAAAACAGCGAGATCGGCAGCGGTAGCGGCCGCAACCGCCGCGAAGCCGAGCAGGAAGCGGCATTGATCGCCCTGAAGAACATCGGCAATTTCATGAATTTCGAAAAGCTGTCGGAAACGTTCTTCGCCGAAAAGCCCAAAGGCTCGTAGGAGCTCAGTGATTAGTAATTAGTGATGAGTGATTAGTTAAGAAATTAAACGGAATTTACTGACTCTTTCTCTTTCCAGTCACTAATCATTTATTAAAGTCTTGCGAAATTTTTCCATTTTATTTAAAATAGAATAAATTTCGCAATATGGAGGTACTGAATGGCAACGAAGAAAGTAGTAAAAAAAGTGAAAAAAGCCGTGAAGCCGGTCTTGAAAAAGAAAGTGAACCCCGTGCTCAAGAAAAAAGCCAAACCTGTGGCCAAGAAAATCGAACGCTACGCCTGCGGGGTCTGCGGCCTAGTGGTGGCGGTGGACCAGGCCTGCGGCTGCGCTCATGTCCACAGGCTGATTTGCTGCGCTAAGGTTATGAAGAAGAAATAAAACGAATTAGTCGTGATGCGTTATGCGTAATGCGTGATGAGCATGAAAATTAACAGATCTAATCGTGATGCGTTATGAGAAACAGCATGCTTCGATATACTCAGAAAAATTCTTTTCTTTCACATCACGTATTACGAAGTTCTGGCAGTTCGTTCACGCATCACGTAATATGAATAATTTCATCTATGGAGGCACCAACAATGACTTATACTCACGCTGAACTAAAGAAAAAAACCGTAGCCGAACTGCGCGAGATCGCCAAAGGGATCGAGCATGAAGCGGTGCAGGGGTACTCGCAGTTGAACAAGGAGCACCTCCTGGTCGCGCTATGTAAAGCATTGAACATCGATATGCACGAGCACCGCCAGGTGGTGGGACTGAACAAGGCCCAAGTCAAGACCAACATCCGCCACATCAAGGAAAAGCTCGCCGCGGCCATCGCCGCCCACGATCGCAAGCAGATCAAGTTCTGCCACCGCCAGATCCACAAACAAAAAAGGCAGATACACAAAGCCATGGTTTAGAAGCGCGAACGATTGTAATTAGTAATGAGTAATGAGTGATAAGTGATGAGTGATGAGTGATGAGAAACCGCTTTAAAACGAAATATCAACAAGATTCTTTTTCTTTCTCATTACTCATCACTAAAGATCGTTGATTTCGTTCACTCATCACTATAGTTCGTAAGGTCTTCTTTCTCATCACTCATCACTGAAGATCGCTGAGTTCGTTCACTCATCACTGATCTGCGAACTTTTGACTAGGTTTCTGCGTTTATAGATCTTAAGGAGGTTGCCCATGAAACAGAAAGTGAAATATGTCTTTTTTATCATACTGCTGATGGTTTCTTTCCTGGCCGCCGAGGAATACCAACAGAAGAGCGCCCGCAGCTTCACTTTGACCGCCTCCGGCAGCGTGGATCTGGCCAACATCAACGGCGAGATCGAAATCACCACCACCTCCGGCCGGACCGTGAACATCAAGGTCGTGAAAAAGTCCGACTACAAGGGCGAGATCGAGAACGTGGAAATCATCTTTGAGGCCGACAAAGACACCCTGAAGGTCAATACCAAGTACAACAAGAAAAATACCAAGGCCAAGGTCGATTTCACCGTCTCCATCCCGGAAAAGCTCGCCCAGGCCGGGTTCAAATCGGTCAACGGCGAGATCGACTGTTCTGGTCAATTCGCGGACCTGACGCTGAAGACCGTCAACGGCAAGATCGATTTCCAGGGTGAATTCCAGACCGGGACTTTCAAAACGGTCAACGGCACCATCGAGATTGTCCAGGAGCCGCTGCTCAGCGGCGACCTGCGCGTCTCCACGGTCAACGGCACCATCGACATCGAACTCAACCGCAAGTCGGCTTTCGAGGTAGAAGGTCAGACGGTCAACGGCAGCATCGACAACGATTTCGGCCTGCAGGTCAGCCGCCACTTTATCGGCAGCTCTTTCAGCGGCAAGGTCAACGGCGGCGGCCACAAAGTCAAGCTGGAAACGGTCAACGGCAGGATCAAGCTCTCTAAGATCTAGTCGAAGTATTCGTGATGAGTAATAAGTGATAAGTGATGAGCAGCGGCCAAGGATCGATCGAATGTAGTAACTCGCCACTTATCATGAAATTTCGATAACTTCAATTCATTGTTCACGTTAGATCGTTTATTATTCTTTCTCATTACTCATCACTCATCACGTAGTTTCTGCTTGCTTTTGAAAAATTAATTTCCTTTTGCTATAATCGCCCCAGAGGTGACCATGAGCATAACGGTCAAAGAAGTGCTGAACAAAAAAGACCTGAAAGCATTCGTCAAGCTGCCTTTTGCCATGTACAAGGACGACCCCATGTGGGTGCCGCAACTCATCCGCGACGACATGGAGGTCTTCAACCGCGCCAAGAATCCGGCTTTCGACAATGCCGACGCCCGGCAGTTCCTGGCATACAAGGACGGTAAGGCGGTCGGGCGCATCGCCGCCATCTTGAGCAGTGTTGCCAACCAGAAATACAACACCAGGAACCTGCGCTTCGGCTGGTTCGATGCTCCCAACGATCCCGCAGTGGCCGCCGCCCTGTTCAGGACCGTCGAGGCTTGGGCCAAAGAGTTGGGCATGGAGACGCTCACCGGCCCGCACGGCTTCTGCGACCTCGACCCCCAGGGCATGCTGGTCGAGGGTTTCGACCAACTTCCCACCATCGCCGGCTACTACAATTTTCCCTACTACCAGAAGCTGGTCGAAGATCTTGGCTTCCAGAAGGAGGTCGATTATGTCGAATTCCGCACCCATGTGCCGGAAATGTCGGCTTTTCCCGAAAAGCTGCTGCGCCTGGCCGAGCGCATCAAGGAGCGCGGCGGCCTGCGTGTGCTGAAGTTCGCCGCCAAAAAAGAGCTCCTGGGCCGCGCCGAGGAGCTGTTCCACCTGCTGGACGAGACCTTCGAGGAAATTTACGGCGCCGTGCCCCTGACCGAAAGGCAGATCCATTATTTCATCAAAAAATATTTTTCCTTCGTGGACAAGGACCTGATCCAGGCCGTGGTCAACGAGAAGGACGAGATGGTCGGCTTCATGATCGCCATGCCCAACTTTTCGCGCGCCTTCCAGAAAGCCAGGGGCCGCCTGCTGCCCCTGGGCTGGTGGCACCTGCTGCGGGCCATAAAGAAGAACGACGTCCTGGATTTCTACCTGGCCGGCATCAAGAAAAACTACCGCGGCCAGGGGGTGGACCTGCTGATGGTGGTGGAAATGGCCCACAAGGCCATAGCCAAGGGCTTCCGCTACACCGAGAGCAACCAGGAGCTGGAGACCAACACCAAGATCCAGGCGCAGTGGAAATATTTCAATCCGGTCCAGCACAAAAGGAAAAGGATATTTAAAAAAGTGCTTAAATAAGGGAAGAGAGAGGGAAGAATTAGGGAAGAAAAAGGGAAGAGAGAGTAAGAAAGAAGAAGTTAATTGAAATTTTATCTTATTCTTACTTTGTCTTCCCTCATTTTTCCTTCTGCATTTCC
Source organism: Acidobacteriota bacterium (assembly GCA_018897435.1). GTDB lineage: Bacteria > Acidobacteriota > Aminicenantia > UBA2199 > UBA2199 > UBA2199. The sequence continues at coordinate 53,039 of JAHIKI010000049.1, forward strand.
CTCCTTCTTCCCTAAGGAAAGGTTTCTATGAATTGGAGAGATTTGCAAGTTTGGAAAAAGTCACATTTATTGACCAAGCAAATTTATCAAATTACAAGGGGTTTTCCGAAAGAAGAAAGGTATGGATTGACCTCACAGATTCAAAGAGCTGCCTATTCTGTTCCACTCAATATCGTTGAAGGGCATAGCAGGAAAACTGCAAGGGAGTTTTTGCAGTATTTAAATATTGCACGTGGTTCCTTAGAAGAGTTACGGTATTTATTGATGCTTGGATGTGAAATAGATTACATTTCGATTCCTGACAGGGAGAATTTGGAGAGTGCGGCCGCTGAGGTCTGTATCATGCTCGATGCCTTGATCAAATCCTTGCAAAGAGGGAAAGCAAATCGAAGGAAAGTAGAGATATCGAAAAGTTAATGTATTCGCTTTTTCCTACTACTTCTTCCCTCATTCTTCCCTCCGGCTTTCCCTTTCTCTTCCCTTAATTTATAATATTCAAATGAGGACTTTTCACTACATCATATCCGGAAGGGTGCAGGGCGTATGCTTCCGTCACTACACGATAAAAGAGGCTGAAAAATGGGGCATTTCCGGCACTGTCCGGAACCTGTCCAGCGGCGATGTCGAGGTTTTTGCCCAGGGAGACGATCCGGCTATTGCCCAATTTGAGTCATTTATACACATCGGCCCCAGGTCGGCTAATGTAGAAAAAGTGGAACGGGAAGTTCTGGATATCCAGGAAATTTTCAGGGGATTCGACATAAGTTGGTAGAGCTTGGCAGTGGATTTCTCCCTTTTTCAGCATGATTTTTGTAAAAGGTGTGTAAAATGACGAAAATTGGCTATTGCATTGACAATCCCGGTTGGGTATGTTATTGAAATAAGTGTTTTTTGGAGGTTGCAAAGGGACTATACTCATTTTGAACACCATCTTACCTCCAACCGCTTTTTCGCCTGCCTCGCTGGAAGCCCGCAAGGGTCAGCGGCGGCAGCTTAGTTTGAAGAAAGTAATTAGTTAAGAAAATAAAATGCTACGAAGAAAGTGATTAGTGATTAGTGATGAGTGATTAGAAAAGAATAAACCGATCAATAATGATACAAGGCCACCGAGATCTGAATGTTTGGAAAAGAAGTATGGAACTGGTTGAGGATCTCTATCAATGTACTAAGGACTTTCCGAAAGAGGAAATTTATTCCCTGACTTCCCAAATTCGCCGTTCTGTCGTTTCGATACCCAGTAATATTGCTGAAGGAGCTGCCCGAAATTCAAAAAAGGAATTTATCCAGTTTCTCCACATTGCCCTCGGGTCCACCTCAGAACTTGAAACTCAATTGATCATCTCGGGTCGACTGGGATATCTGAAAGAAACTTCTGGGCATCTGAACAAATTGGATGAAATCAAAAAAATGCTGCTGGGCCTCTTGTCATTTGTCAAAAAGAACAAATAAAAAATTGTCATATGCATTTTCTCTTCACTCAGCACTCTTTCTCATCACTAATCACTCATCACGCATCACTTATAACCGATCGAGGACTTATGTATTTTCTCATCACTCATCACTCATCACTTATCACTTATAATGGAGTGCACTAATGTCCAAACTAATCTCGACCTCCCCCAACGGTACCGAATACTCGCTGCCGCAACCCTCAGACTACGACCGCGAGTTTCAGCGTGTGAAAGCGCTGGTCGACGAATCTCGTGCCAAAGGCATGGAAATCGTAATAGTCCTGGGCGTGGGTTTCGTCGGCGCCGTCATGGCCGCCATTGTTGCCGATGTAACGGACAAGAAGGGCAAACCGACGAAATTCGTCATCGGCGTGCAGCGTCCCTCTACGCGCAGCTTCTGGAAGATCCCCACCTTGAACCGGGGCATCTCGCCGGTCAAGGCCGAGGACCCCGAGGTCGACCCGCTGATCCGCCGCACCGTGCTGGAGAAGAAGACTCTGCTGGCCACCTACAACGACGAGGTCCTCACCCTGGCCGACGTGGTGGTGGTCGACGTCCAGCTCGATTTCCAGAAAAGCGAGCTGGGCAACTGCCGCACGGGTGAGGTAGAGATGGCCGCCCTGGAAGAGTCGTTCGAGACCATCGCCAGACGCGTGCCGGCTGAGTGCCTGGTGCTGATCGAAACCACGGTGGCGCCCGGCACGACCGAACAAATAGCCCTGCCCGTCATGCGCAAGATCTTCCGCCAGCGCGGCATCCAATCCGACCCGCTGCTGGCCCACTCCTACGAGCGCGTCATGCCCGGCCGTCAGTACGTGGCCTCGATCCGCGACTTCTGGCGCGTCTGCAGCGGCGTCAGCCCCGAGGCCCGCGCCCGCGTGGAAAAGTTCCTCAACGAAGTCATTCATACCGACGAATTTCCCCTGACCGTGCTCGACCGCCCCATCGAGTCTGAGACGGCCAAGATCGTGGAAAACTCCTACCGCGCCACCATCCTGGCCTTCCTGGACGAATGGTCGCTCTTTGCCGAGCGCAACGGCGTGGACATCGGCAAGGTCATCAAGGCCATCAAGGTGCGGCCGACCCACAGCAACATGATCTTCCCCGGCCCGGGCATCGGAGGTTACTGCCTGCCCAAGGACGGCGGCCTGGGCGTCTGGGCCTATAAACATGTTTTCGGCTTCGAGGACGACATTTTCAAGATCACGCCCCGGGCCATCGACATCAACGATACCCGCGCCTTGCACGCCGCCCAATTGGTGCGCGACGCCCTGCGCAACATGAGCATCCCCGTGGCCGGCGCCGAAGTCCTGGTCTGCGGCGCTTCCTATCGCGAGGACGTCGGGGACACCCGCTATTCCGGCTCAGAAGTATTGGTGCGCCGCCTTTCTGAAATAGGAGCCGAGATCCGCGTCCACGACCCCTATGTCGAGCGTTGGTGGGAGTTCGAAAAACAGGACGAGTATCCTGTGCAAGGCAAGGAGAAATTCTTCCGCAACCAAAAGAAACTCAAATCTCTGCAGGTGCAGAAGGACCTGGCCAAGGCTCTTCCCGGCTGCGACGCCCTGGTGCTCGCCGTCCGCCACGAAGAATATCTCGATTTAGTGCCCGCTGATATCGTCAAGCTCGCGGGAAAGCCTATTGCTGTTATTGATTGCTTCCTGATCTTAAGCGACGAAAAGATCAAGGAATACCTTGCCCTTGGCTGCGAGGTCAAAGGGCTGGGTAGGGGACATATAAAGAGATTGAAAGAGGAGTTGAAGAATAAATAGCTCGATGTTCAACGTTAAAGAAAAGACAAAACCAATTGTAGGTACGTTTGGCATACGCATAGCAGTTCGATTCTTAAACTAATTTCTTGCATAAAATGTGGAAATGAACTATAATAAATCATAATTTGAAGAATGCACAATCCTGAAATAACCAAATTCATCCACGAACACAGCCAGTATTTCTGGTATACCCCGGAGACTGAAAAGGAAAACATCAGCCCGGAATTGCTGCTGGAAACCATATTGAATGATGGCGACATGGATGCCGTTCGCGAACTTTTCAAGGTCATGGGCATAAAAAACGCGGCCAGCGTGTTTTTCAGTGCTGCCGGCAGAAAAAAAATGAATTACTATCCCGAAATTTATCATTTCTTTTCACTGCTTTTCAAACGCCATGCATAAGGAAATCCTCAACACCGATCAGCTTGAGCTACTGGCGCTGGTGAGGAATTTTAAGCCCGAATTTTTCCTGGTGGGCGGCACGGCCATAGCCCTTCATATCGGTCACCGCCGTTCCAATGATTTCGATCTTTTTAAAAACGGCGAATTGCGCCACAAAAAAATACTCGATACCGTAAAAACACACGGATTTCCGGTTCAGGTCACCCGCCGGGTAAGCGAACAGTTGAACCTGACAATTAGTGGAGTGAAATTCACGTTTTTCGATTATCCTTTTCCCATAAAACCTGTTTGCGTGTTTGAAAACGTGATCGAACTTCCCGATATTTTGACTTTGGCGGCGATGAAGGCCTATGCTTTGAGCCGGCGTTCCAAGTGGAAGGATTACGTCGATCTGTATTTTATCATCAGGCACCATCATTCAATCGCAGAGATTTCCGCCAAAGCCGGCGCTATTTTCGGCGAACTTTTCTCGGAAAAAATGTTCCGGGCCCAATTGAGCTTTTTCGAAGACATCGACTTTACCGAGCCTTTGGAATATTTGCCGCCCGCTGTTCCGGAAACTGTAATAAGGGAGTTCCTTGTCGAAAGGGCCACGGCGGTGATTTAGCCGGGATGAAAAGTAATTGAGAGAAAAAGTTAATGCGCAATTCAAAACTAATTGCTAAAAAAAAAGAAAGGGAGATCCTGAAGTTGAGCAGGCTGACGCCGGAGGAACGGCTGAAAGAACAGGTAAAACTTAATGTCCGCATCAAAGAACTATTCTTTGCCGGCTTGAGCAGCAAGGGATTTTCCCGGACTGAGATCATCCGCTTGTGGAAGACAAAATGAACAAAACCAATTTAGCGAAGATACTCAAGGCCTTTCACCTACTGAAGATCCCCTTTGCCTTGGCCGGCGGCCATGCTGTCGCGGCCTGGGGAGTTGTGCGCGCCACCCGGGATATCGACTTCCTGGCCGATGCCGCAGGCGAGCTGGCGGCCAAACTGGTCCTTGAGTTGAAAAAAGCCGGTTTTAGCCTCGTTTTCCGTAAGGGTGACGAAGCAGATCCTCTGCGGGGAGTGATCCATGTGGAAATGAAAGGTTCTGCTGACGATGAGCTTGTGGACATCGTCCTGGGCATCCGGAACATGCCTCAGGGTATTTTCGAGCGATCTCTTGCGCTTGATTTTCTAGGCCTTGAGATCCCCACCGTTGCTCCCGAAGACATGATTATTCTCAAGTGCCTGGCCGGCGGTCCAATCGACCTGGAGGATGCGCGATCAATCCTTTTCATAATGAAGAAGCGTCTGGACATGAAATACTTAGAGCGAGAGTTGAAGCGCTGCCGGATTTCGCTGCAAAAGCTGGAACAAGGAAGATGAGAAAATGAGTAAATGTGGCAATCGCAATAGAATAGAACTATTGCTGTTCTCTTTTTTCATTTACCCTTCTACCCATCTACCCTTTTACCCATTTACTTCTTTTCTCATCAACTCATCTACCCATTTACCCATCTACAAGGATAAATTTTTATGACAAAAACTGCTAAAAACTTCGCTCTCACCGGCGCTGCAGGCTATGTTGCTCCCCGCCATCTCCAGGCGATCCATGATACCGGTAACACTTTGGTCGCCGCTCTCGACCGTTCTGATTCGGTCGGCATTTTAGACCGTTTCTTTCCTAAAGCCAACTTTTTTACGGAGTTTGAGCGGTTCGACAGGCATATCGAGAAGTTGAGACGGCTGGGAGAGGGGAATCGCATCGACTATGTGTCGATTTGTGCTCCCAACTACCTTCATGACGCCCACATCCGCTTTGCCCTGCGTGTGGGAGCGGACGCGATTTGTGAAAAGCCGCTGGTGCTCAATCCCTGGAATATTGACGCATTACGGGAAATGGAGGAGGAGACGGGGCGCAGGGTGTGGACTGTTCTGCAATTGCGGCTCCATCCCGCCTTGAGAGAACTCAAGAAACAGGTTGAGCAAGCTCCTGACGGGAAAAAGCATGAAATCGACCTGACCTATATCACCTCCCGGGGGAGTTGGTATGCTGTCTCCTGGAAGGGAGATATCGAAAAATCCGGAGGGATCGCCACCAATATAGGCGTCCACTTTTTCGACATGTTGCTCTGGATATTCGGGCCATTAATCCGACTGGAGGTCCATCTGTCCACCCCGGAGAAGGCTGCCGGATTCATGGAATTGTCCAAAGCTCGGGTGCGTTGGTTTCTGTCGCTTGCTGCGGACGATCTCCCCGTCGGGTTCCTGGAGGCTAAGAAGTGCACCTATCGCAGCTTGACCGTAAATGGAAAGGAGACGGAATTCTCTGAAGGCTTCACAGACCTGCATACCGCTGTCTATCGGGAGACATTGGGCGGCCGGGGCTTCGGCCTTGAAGATTCCCGCCCATCGATCCAGGTCGTCCACGATATCCGCCATGCAGTGCCAGTTGGTCTGAAAGGGGAGTATCATCCAATGGCGAAGATCGTGAAAGGGTAGATGGGTAGAAGGGTAGACGAGTAGACGGGAAAACGAGTAGACGAGTAGACGAGAAAACGAGAAGACGGGGAGCCGCAAAGTTCGATCTATTGAATTTTTCTCTTCTCTCATTCACTCGTACACTCGTTCACCGTTCCACCCTTCCACTCATTTACTCTATTACCTTAAAATGATCGAACAAGTAAAAACCCACAAAGACCTAGACGTTTGGAAATTAGGTCTGGCATTTGTAAAAGATATCTATGTGGCTACCAAGAAATTTCCACCTGAAGAAATGTATGGATTGACTTCGCAATTACGACGAGCAGCAGTTTCCGTCCCTACAAATATTGCCGAAGGTGCTGCAAAAAATACGAGGAAAGATTTCGTCAAATTTTTATATATCTCTTTGGGATCTCTCGCAGAGATCGAGACTTTACTATATATTTCTGAGTCGCTTAATTATTGTGAAATATCTTCATTGATGGATTCAAGCACTCGAATTAGAATGAAGTTATTGAATTTGATTAAGTATCAAAAAAGTAAAATATGAAAATGAGTAAACGAGTTGACGAGTATACGGGAAGACGAGAAAATGAGTAAACGAGTATACGAGAAGACGAGAAAATGAGTAAACGAGTATACGAGAAGACGAGAAAATGAGTAAACGAGTAGACGAGTATACGGGTAAACGGGAAGCAGCAAAAGTTCGATCTATTGCGGTTTTCTCTTCCCTCGTCCACCCTTCCACTCGTACACCCGTTTACAAGCAAGCGTTTTCTCTTCCCTCGTCCACCCTTCCACTCGTACACCCGTTTACAAGCAAGCGGTTTCTCTTCCCTCGTCCACCCTTCCACTCGTACACCCGTTTACAAGCAAGCGGTTTCTCTTCCCTCGTCCACCCTTCCACTCGTACA
>JAHIKI010000050.1 GCA_018897435.1 Acidobacteriota bacterium
GCCTGTGAATATCGTAACCGATTCCAGAACGGATTTTTATCATGATGTTTTTCTACCAAAAATGATCTTGCCTGATGTCTATTGCAGGACCGAAGTCACTTCTATTTCCAATTCACGGCCAATATCAGTTTTGGCATCATCAACCACGACCATGGTACCGTCTTCCAGGTAGGCCAAGCCCTGCTTTTTCTCTTTTCCTTCCTTGGTGATTTTGATCTGCAATTTTTCCCCAGGATAAACAATAGGTTTGAGGGCGAAGGCCAACTCGTTGACATTCAGAACCTTTACATCCTGCAGTTTGGCGATCTTGCTCAGATTAATATCGTTGGTGATGACCTTAAAATTGTGCTCTTTGGCTAGTAAAACAAGCTTTTGGTCGACTTCTTTGATCCCGGGAACGTTTTTATTCAAAATCGTGACCGATATTTCCTTGTTTTGCTGCAACTGTTCGATGACATCCAAACCCCTTTTACCCCTGATCTTTTTATTGGGATCGCTGGAATCGGCGATGAATTGCAGCTCTGCCAGAACAAACTGGGTGATGATCAATTCGCCTTCGACGAATCCCGATAGAGCAATGGAAACCATCCTGCCGTCAATGATGGCGCTGGTATCGAGAAGATAAGACTGGGTGAAAGCACTACTGCCCCGAAAAAATTCTTTGATATTCAGTGGCGAGAACATATTGGGTTTGCTGATCCCAATAAAAAGACCGGTCACCGGAATACCGAAAAGAAAAAGAGCTTTAAAAAATACATAGGCCGAAAACGACATGGCAATCAAGTTGAACAGTTGGAACATGATCCAACCGACCGCCACGCCCCCAAGCAAACCCAGAGAGGCGCTCCAAAGGTACTTTAATTCGGATTTTTTTATTTTAAAAACCAGCAGCGAGAGTGAAAGGGCGAAAGCGGCGCCGAGCAGGGCGCCCAGTTCCTTGGAAGTGCCTTGAAACGGCGGGTATGTATAACCGATTAAACCGAAAATGACAATGAATATCAGTTTATAAAAATAAATGAACATCAAGTTATCTCCTTTAATGAAATTTAATATAGTTTAATGAATAATTAATTGTAAACTATTTTGCGGTAAATTTCAATTGTTGCGGCCAAGGTCGCGACGATTATTTTTTAATAAAATCAAGCAAATCACGGATGTTTTCGATGGAAACAACCGATATGTCATGGTAATTAGGTGATTGGCTCTGTCCGGCCGGAAGGCACATGGTTGAAAAACCCTGTCTTATCGACTCTTTCAGCCTGGTCTCCAGGAAGCTGATCGGCCTTATCTCGCCGGTCAGCCCGACCTCCCCCATGACGATCGAATTGGGGCGGGGGTTGATATTTTTGTAACTGGATATCAGGGCTGAACATACGGCCAGATCGGCGGCCGGTTCACGAATGACCATGCCTCCGGTAATGTTCAGGAAAACGTCGGATTTATAAAAAGGCAGTTTCAGTTTTTTCTCAATGATCGATATGAGCATGGACAATCGATAATTGTCAAAACCGATGGCGATGCGGCGCGGGTTGCCGGCAAACGGGCTTTCGCTGACCAGGGCCTGTATCTCGGTAAGCAGCGGGCGCAAGCCGTTCATGGCCGGAAAAATAGCGGTCCCGGGAGCATGAGACTGCCGGTTCTGGATCAAGATTTGCGAAGGATCGTTTACCGAGGTCAAGCCTTTTTCGCTCATTTGGAAAATGCCGATCTCATTCATTGGACCAAAACGGTTTTTTTCGGCGCGCAGGAGCCTGATATCGGTCTGCGTCTCGCCCTGAAAATAGAGGACGGCATCCACCATATGTTCAAGCGTCTTGGGTCCGGCCAGCTGCCCCTCTTTAGTGATATGGCCGATAATGAACACGGTGATGCCGCTTTTTTTGCCTAATTCGATGATCTCCGCGGTCACGTAGCGCAACGATGAAACCGAGCCGCTTATATGCGCGGTTTTTTTGGAGGTGAGGGTCTGAATGGAATCGATGATCAGGAAATCGGGCTTGAGCTCCCGGACATGGCTTTTCAGATCCTCCAGCGTGCCGATGGTGAACAGGTAAATGTTGTCGGAATGGATGGCTAGTCTTTCGGCCCTGAGCTTGATCTGTAGTGCTGATTCTTCACCGGAATAGTACAGCACTTTCTTGCCTTTCGCGGACAGCAGCGCCGATACTTCCAGGAGCAAGGTGGATTTGCCCACCCCGGGTTCGCCGCCGATCAGGATCACCGAATGGCTGACGATGCCGCCGCCCAGCACGCGGTCGAATTCGTCCATGCCGGTTACCAGCCGCCCGATCTCGCGCGGATCGATCTCGCTGATCTTTTGCGGCAAATTTACCGGCGTTGATTCGTCGGCGGCGGCTGTTTCCCCGCTTTCGCTTTCAACCATGGTGTTCCAGGCCTGGCATTGCGGACAGCGTCCATAGTATTTTGGGCTTTGGAATCCGCACTCGATGCATTCGAACTGGCCGGTACTCTTCATATTTTCAGTTGCCGAAACTGATCCCTATCATGAATTCGCGGTTCTGCGGCTGCAGCAGATCGTAATAACCGGCTTGGACATGGATGTTTTTCGACAGCGAAAAACGCAGCATGGTTTTCAAAAGCGGATTCTTTTCACGGTTGAACCGGTA
>JAHIKI010000051.1 GCA_018897435.1 Acidobacteriota bacterium
CACCTGCTGCAGGCGGCGGCGCGGACGCTGAACGGCAGCTATGCCAAGACCTTCACGGCGCTGTCGCTGCACGATGCCAACACCGCCGATACCAGCCGGGCGATGATCGTCGCCAACCTGAGCAACAATGTTACCTATCGCTCGACGGGCGGGTTTTTCAACCCGACGGGCGATGCGCTGACGGTAGAGTTTACGCTGCTGAATGGCAGCGGCGCGCAGATCGGGGCGCAGTTCAGCAAGACGCTGGCGGGGCATGATTTCCAGGCGTTCAATCCGTTCATCCAGGCCGGCGTGCCCTACTCGGCTTACTCTTACGACAATGCCATCCTTCGGGTGCGGCCGACCACGGGCGCGGGGCAGGTGATGTGCTTTGGGGCGACGGTGGACAACACGTCGAACGACCCGGCGGCGCACGTGGCGGTGCAGGCACAATAAGATATTTTGGAATAGGATATGGGAGCAGCCCTCGGGGTTGCTCCCATATTTTATTCATTTTTATTTATGATTTTGCTGAAACTAAGAAACAGGCAATAACATTGATTTTTAAGGCATTATTGAAATAATTATCTACCCCGCTGAATCTCGGGATAAGCGGTTTTAGAGCAGCTACTTTTTTCGTGAAGGGTTAAGTCCAGCTCGCTGGGTTTGCAGTATGTCGAGGACGGTTTCGGACGGGCAACAATGTAAACAGGGCCATATCTGACATTGCAGCAGGCGGTTTGTAAGAAATGCAGGCTAACTTTTTTCGTATGCTTTTTAATGCTAATTGACAGTATCCGCAAATTTTAATAAAATAATTTTGTTGCGCTCTGGCAGAATCATTATTTGCCAAGCGGAGGGGAATATAGCAGATGAAATCAAATAAGGGCTTATCCGTGGTATTGCTGGTACTGGCGCTGTTTTCTGTTGCTTTGGTCGAGCTGCCAGCCGCGTATCTGACCAATGTGCCGGTGACGGTCACTCAGCCCAATGGCCAGGTGCTCAACCTGCTCGCCAGTGGCGATGAATATTATAACTGGCTGCACGACCAGAAAGGCTTCACCATCATGCAAGATCCCGGCAATGGCTATTATGTATATGCCCTTAAGGTCAAAGGCGATTTGGTTCCATCCTCGCTTTTACCGGGCGAGGGGGTCGATCCTGAAGTTTTTGGCTACGAGAGACAAGTCTTGGCCGACCCCGAGCGGCGTTCGGCGCCTGAGGATATTTTTCCCAGCCCTAGCGAAGTTGTCAATGCGCCTCATTCCGGGACGCTCAACAATATCGTCATTTTCATCCGCTTCAGCGATGAGAGTGAATTTACCGATAACATCAGTTCCTATAATTCGCTGTTCAATACCGAAACTGCCGGTGCCAATTCGATGCGCAATTATTTTTATGAAGTATCCTACAATGCCTTGACCATTCCGTCCACTTTCTATCCCACACCCGGGGCTACAGTCATTTCCTATCAGGACACCCAGGCACGCGATTATTACCGACCTTATGATGCCACGACCAACCCCATCGGTTATACATCCTATTCCGATCGTACCTGGCGGGAACATAATTTGCTGAAGAGAGCGGTCGATTATGTCAACGGCCTCGGGCAGTTTCCGCCGGGGTCGTCTATCGATAGTGATGGAGATGGTTATGTCGATAATGTCTGCTTCATTGTCTCCGGATCTCCGGGTGCCTGGAGTTCGCTGCTCTGGCCTCATCGCTGGAGTCTCTATTCGGTTACGGCCTATATCAATGGAAAAAGGGTATATGATTACAACTTTCAACTGCAGTCTACCACCTTGTCCTGGGGTGTGGGTGTTCTCAGTCATGAAATGTTTCACTCGCTTGGCTCGCCTGACTTGTATCATTACACCAGTAATGGCATCACTCCAGTGGGGGGGTGGGATGTGATGGGAAGCTCCAGCAACCCGCCCGAGCATATGCTCATGCACATGAAGTGGAAATATGGCGAATGGCTGACAGCGATTCCACAAATCACTACTTCCGGAACCTATACGCTGAACCCCTCTATTTTCGCGACGAACAGTTGCTACAAGATCGCCAGCCCCTATTCGGCCACGCAATACTTCATGGTGGAGTATCGCAAACGGGTTAGCACCTTCGAAAACTCGATTCCGGGCGAAGGATTGATCGTTTACCGCATCAACACCGCTGCGGTCGGTAATGCCTCCGGCCCACCCGATGAGGTCTATATCTATCGCCCCGATGGGACGAACTACGTCAATGGCATCATCAACCAGGCCAATTTCAGCTCTAATTCCGGGCGCACGGCGATCAACGATAGCACCAATCCGTCGAGTTTCCTGGCCAATGACTCGGCCGGCGGGCTCGATATTTCCAATGTTACTGCCGTGGATGCAACCATCTCCTTTACCGTTGGATTTATTGGGGGCTATACTATCGGCGGTACAATCACTGTTGGTGGCTCACCGCTGGCCGGAGTGATGCTTAGTGGTTTGCCCGGCAATCCGATCACCAATGGCTCGGGTGTCTATTCGGCTAGTGTAAACATCGGTTGGAGCGGTACAGTTACTCCGATCCTGGCCGGCTATAACTTTACTCCGGTGCAGAGTACCTATAGCAATGTCAATAGCAACCAGACGACCAACTACACGGCCCAGGCACTGCCACCGGTGCAGGTCAGCTCGCCCAATGGCAGTGAGATTTGGCAGCAGGGAACAACCCATGCCATTACCTGGACGAGTTACGCTTTAGCCAATGTCAAGATCGAATACAGCGCCAACAATGGTGGAGCTTGGACAACGGTCATTGCTTCGACGCCGGCGGCCAGCGGCAGCTATAGCTGGATCGTCCCGTCCGATCCATCGACCAACTGCCTGGTGCGTATCAGTGATGCGGCCAATGCCGCCACCAATGATGTCAGTGATGGCGTTTTTACTATTTCGGAGACGGCCCCGAGTTTTTTCAATTCCCCGGCCGACCAACTGTTCCTGCCTGAGGTGATCTGGGCACCGGCGAGCGGCGGCGGCACCTGGATATCGGAGGTGCAGGTCACCGACATCAGCGGTGGCTCCCAGGTATCGGTGTATTACAACGCTGCGTCGGGGCGGCGGGGGCCGTTCCTGCTGTGGGACAACAGCAGTGGCGGTGCTCTCAGCAGCGTCAAGTACACCAACCTGCTGCAGACCATCGACGGCCTTGATAGCGAGACATTCACCTATTATGGCACGGTGGGGGCGGTGGAGTTCATTACGCAGGACGGCAGCCACCTGCTGCAGGCGGCGGCGCGGACGCTGAACGGCAACTATGCCAAAACTTTCCCGGCCTTCTCATTGCACGACTCCAACATCGCTGACACCAGCCGGGTGATGATCATTCCCAATCTCACCAACAACAGCGCCTACCGTTCAACCTGCGGGTTTTTCAACCCAACGGGCGATGCGCTGACCGTGGAGCTGCAGCTGCGCGATGCCGCCAACAACCAGATCGGGAGTACGATCAGCAAGACCTTGAGCGGGTACGAGTTCAGCGCCTTCAGTCCCTTCAACGAAGCGGGAGTTTCGTATCCGGCGAATTCGTACGATAACGTGATCCTGCAGATCGAGCCGGTATCGGGTTCAGGCCGGGTGTTCTGTTTCGGGGCATCGGCCAACAACGCCACCAACGACCCGGCGGCCCATCTGGCCGTGCAGAATGGGAGCGGTCATGACAATGGAGCGAGCAACCTGCAGATTTTGCCCGAGGCGATCTGGGCGCCGGCAACGGGCGGCGGCACCTGGCTCTCTGAGGTGCAGATCGTGGACGTGAGCGGCGGGTCGACGGTCTCGGTCTACTTTGATTACGGCGGCGGCAGCCGGCGCGGCCCCTTCGTATTGTGGACGGGGAGCGTGGCCGGAGCGAAGGTGAAGTACGCCAACATCCTGCAGCAGTTGGGGACGATCGACACTGGTTTTACCTATTACGGCCGTGTTGGCACGCTGGAGTTCCAAACGCAGGACGGCACGCACAATATCCAGGTGACGGCGCGAACGCTGAACGGCAACTATTCGAAGACGTACCCTGGGCTGAACCTGGTGGACGCGGAGACAGCCGACATTAGCCGGGAGATGCTGATCCAGAACTATACGAACAACAGCAGTTATCGGTCCACCTGCGGGTTTTTCAACCCGACAGCCGATGCGGTGACGGTGGAGTTCACGCTGCTGAACAGCAGCGGCGCGCAGATCGGTGCCCCGTTCAGCAAGACGCTGGCCGGGCATGACTTCCAGGCGTTCAATCCGTTCATCCAAGCCGGCGTGCCCTATCCGGGGAACGCGTACGACAACGTCATCTTGCGAGTGCGGCCGACCACGGGCGATGGCCAGGTCGTCTGTTTCGGGGCTTCGGCCAACAATGCCTCGAACGACCCGGCGGCGCACGTGGCGGTGCAAGGGCAGTAGCGATTCTGTAGCCAGGGGGGCAGCCCGCGGGGGCTGCCCCATGCTGCATTGCAAAAATATGCCTTTTTATGAATTGTTGAGAGCGCATTGACATTTAAAAGGATTATCCCCAAAATACTAGTATGGAGAAAATCGATTCCCCTATCAGTCAACGTTTTTTTCGTATTCTTGCTATAATTCCACTTGACTTTTATTATCTTGGCCTACTATCAACCATGGTTGATATGAATTTTCCTAAAAGTCAGCAATTCCTTTCGTTGTCTGTCTGTCCGTCAAAGGACGGCAGGCCGTGGCGACACGAAACGTGTCCCATTCATTATCGCTGAGATGAGCAAAGACGAGCTGAACGCACGGTGGGTTCGAACTGCGGCTATGCAGGGCGCGCTCGTCTGGTGGATATACGGGATCGCCGAAACCGCATTCTCTGTGGGTATCCCAAACGTGAGGCTGGCCCTGTCCAGCGTTTTCCCCGATCTGCTGCCGCCTGGGGGCGTACCCCGTGTCGTCGGCACCTTGCAGACGGCCGTCCTCCTGCTCACCTACCTGGCCGTTGGTGCGGCTCTCAGTGCGCTTCAGGCGGGTCTCATATCGTTGTTCCGGGCGCGGCGGATCCGGGCGGCGGCCCCATCCATCCTATGGTCCGCCGTCGCCACGTTGACGCTGGTCGCCGTCTTCGCCCTGAACGCGCTGGCAGCGGGCGAGGCGCTCGTCGTACCGGCAGTCATCCTCCCATTTGGACTCTCTATCCTTCGGCTCGATTTGGCGTGGCGCCCAGGTTCTCACGCGAGGTGGATGCGCCTGACGCACCCGCTGACCGTCAGCGTAATCCTCGTCGGATCGGCCTTCCTCATGCAGCCGCGGCCGGAGCTCGGGCAAGCGCTCGTATACTCGCTCGGAATCGCGTATGGTTTTGGCGTCCTTCTCATCGCTTGGGCCACAGCCCGCAGCGGATGGCGAAGGCCGCAGGAGGGGATAACGCGCCATCAGTGGCCCATGGTATGGGGAACCGTCGCGCTGTTCTCATTCGTCGCCATCGCAGCGACCCTGCCGCAGGATCCGCGACAACGCCCGTTGCGGCGGCCAGCGGCTTCACCGCGATCCGGCGACCAACGGCCCAACGTCATCCTGATTACCTGGGACACTGTCCGGGCCGACCACCTCTCGCTCTACAGCTACGGCCGCGACACGACACCTTTCCTGCGAGAACTGGGCCGGGAGAACGCCACCATCTACACGCACGCGATCGCCACCTCGAACTGGACGCTTCCGACGCTCGCCTCCATATTCACCGGACAGAACCCGAGGAGTCACGCTGCCCATTATTATTCGAGGTTTCTTGCTGCGCTCCCTATTGCAGAGCAATTTGAAACGTTAGCGGAGGTTTTGTCTCGGGAAGGCTATCGAACCGGCGGAATCGTGGCCAACACGCACGTACTGGTCCCGGCCTTCGGATTCGACCGGGGCTTTTCCTACTACGACTACAGCACGCTTCCCTGGCCCTTCGTTCAAGAGCCGAGATGCTACCTGCTTCGCGAGGCCGTTCGGATCCTGGCGACGAGTCTCGTGCCCCGGAAAAGTCAGGACTCCAAATACGTCACAGCAGATGAGATCAACGAAGGGGCACGGAGGTTCCTGGAATCCCCATCGGGCAACAGGCAGCCATTCTTCCTCTTCCTCAACTACATGGACGCGCACACTCCCTATGTTCCACCACCACCTTTTGCTGACCGTTTCCCCGGCAGGGACAAGCAGTTCCGCTGGGCCCGTGCTTCCAAGAGGTCAAACGAGACAGGTCGCCTCTTGAGGCCGCTCGCGGCACGGGAGCTTCAGCACCTGACCTCCCAGTACGACGGCGCCATCGCCTACCTCGACGACAGGTTGCGCCGTCTATTCGGGACTCTCAGAAATCTCGGTCTTTATGATAACTCCCTGATCATCGTGACCGCGGACCACGGAGAGGCATTCGGTGAGGCTGGCCTGATCGGCCATGGAGTCTCGGTCTATCAGCACCAGATTCACGTTCCTCTGATCGTAAAGTTCCCGAGTCCTGCGCCTGGGGCCACGGTCGATATTCTCGTGAGTGCCAGCGACCTCTTTGCCACAGTTCTCGACGTGGTTGGCGCAAAACACTCCCAGGCCCTTGCTGGTCGGAGCCTTCGCCACATCCAATCAAAAGAACTGCGCTGGATTTGCAGCGAATCCGACTGGGAGCCGAAAGATTCCTGCAGCCTTTTCGATGCTCGTCCGCGAGAAGTGGCCGTCATCTCGGGGACCATGAAGGTGATCTACCGGAGAGATGGTGCTACCGAGGTCTATGACCTTGCTGCGGATCCGACCGAAACGAGGAACCTCCACACGGCCAGCCAATTGCCGGCCGAGTGGGCTGCAAGACTGTCCGAATACTTAAAGTCTGAGGCCACAACGCAGGCAGGGTTTCGAGTGCCCGACCCCGACACAATCCGCCGCCTGCGGGCGTTGGGCTATCTGAACTAGCCCTTGACCCTGAACTCCTGACCCCACGGTATCGGCAAGGACGTTTCTATTTCATTTTAGAGCCTTATAATAAATTTTCTACACTTTTAGCAAAGAAATTTATTATCTAAGGCTCTTATCCAGCTCTGCTGGGTTAGGGTATAGGGCTTTAGCCATTTTTTGCCAGGTTCTGCACTGTCGCCAGCAGCAATTACTGGATGCGAACCCGACATAACCCCAGCCATAGCGCCCGCTTGGATCCCTTTCCTAAAAACCGCTGCCTGCTTTTCCCCAGCGCATTCTCGGATATATTGGGGGCACTATATCGCAGGAGGAGATGTTGGGTCACACGTCGAACTTTTCGCAGGGGATCGCTTCATCGATCAGCATGATCGGAATGCCTTCCGTGATGGGATACAAGTATTTACGGTCTTCGCGAAGCAGGCCCGCCGCGATGGGGCCTTGAAGGGCCTGAGCGCCCCTGTTTTTCAAAATGCCTGCCTTGATCGCGGCATTGATCTTGCTGATGGCCGCGCCTTCAAGGTAGTCTAATTCCTGCTTTGTTTCAGGGCAGCGAAGAATCTTTAGCAGCTCTTTATTGATCATGGCCCACCTCCATTCATTGCGGAAAAATCATTGGCAATGGCGCTTATGAATATTTTACCATATTTCGCTTTTTACGGTATATCCCTGGCTGGATCGGCAAAGCCGGACAAGAAAAATTACGGAAGAATCAACCGCGAAAAAATAATAACGATCACCTTGATTTGCAGGTGGAAATGAATCGAATTAACCCATCGTGATGCGCCAGCCCCAGCTGGGCGCACCACGATGGGCGTCTGCCATCACTCAGAAAAAACTACTTTCGTGGATCTCCCGTCGACAACAAAGGCGGATCTGTGGATGCGGTTGTACTTTGCAGTATAAATGGGTAGGCGATTAGCGCCGCCGGGTCGTTCGACGTATTGTTGACGACGGAGCCGAAACCCATGAGCCCCCGAGTAGTAGTGGAATCAGGGCCTGCCGTTACGACGATGTAAAGCCAGCAGTTGGTGTAGACGCCGGCACTGATGCCGGCATGGATAAAGGGATTAAAGGCTTGGAAATCACCAGCGGGGAAGGTTTTAACGAAACTGCCATAGGAGCCGAAGGTGGGGCTAATTAAATAGAAAGTGGCCGTTATACTGGTCGAAAGTGATGTGTTGAAGAATCCACAGGCGGAGCGGTTGACTGAGCCGTTGTACATGAGCGGGATCATCATCGGCCGGCCCACAGCGGCGGTGGTGTTCAAGGTCGGTGCCCAGGCAGGTAAAGTTTTGCCGTAGGTGCCGTTGACCGTCTTGGCCGTGACATGGATATTTCCGCCACCGCTGGTCCAGAACCAGACGGCGCCGACGCGTCCATAATAGGTAAACACACCGCCGTCCAAGCCATCAATGGCATTAAGAAGGTTGGTGGTCCGGTAGGTGTGGTACTGCGCGAGGGTGGTCAGTAAGAAGGGACCGCGCATGCCGCCATTGTAATAAAAATAGACGTTGACCGGTGTATCGCCGCTGGAAATGGCAGTGATCTGGACCTCAGTAACCCAGGTGCCGCCTCCCTCGGCCGAGGACCAGATAGCCTCGGGGAGCACTTTCCAGCTATTCGCCTCAAGGTCCTGCGCGCCCAGGAAAGTGGGCCCGGCCAAAACAGCCATGGCAAGTAAAAGTAGCAAAAACATTTTTTTCATTGAATCCTCCTCTTTTATTTGGTTAATTTTCGTAACGATAAATAAAATAAATTTTCATCTTGGAGATAATCTATTCCATGTGAATTTTAATGTCAATGGTTTTCAGCAAAAAAATATTATTTCAAAGGCATGCGGCTAATGAGCCACTGGCCGATTCAACTTCATGGACAAATAGTCACTGCCGTGATATAAAAGAGACAGTGGAAAAAAGACAAAAAGATGTCAGTAAAAAAAGCAGCCCTTAGCGGCGCGATCATTGTTCTCGGTTCAGCGGCAATCCTCAGCCTGATCCTATTCAATAAAAACACCCCCAAGCGGTTCTACCGGCTGGAACCGGCAGAGCTGTATCGTGACAACGAATATTTTGAAGTCAACAAGAAGCCAGGCCAGATCTATTTTAATCAGGATGGCAAAAGGGAGTTCCTGGAGGAAATTCCTTCCATCCAATGCGGTCACTTCTACCTGAAAGAAAAAAAACTGGTCAAGATCTCCCCAAAACTCTTCGGAAAAATCGGATTCTATACCTATCTGTACCTGCAAGGCCGGCCCATAAGCCAGAACATCGAATTCATCCTGGAAGTCAGTCGCCAGGGGAAAAGCCGGGAAATTCGCAAAATCAAAGCTCCGCAAATTTCCTGCCCCTTGTTCCAGGACCTGGACGTGCGCAAAGGCGACCAGATCGTAATGAAGTTTTCCGGCAAGGGCATCGTCTATTACAGCCAGCCGATCCTATATGAAAAATACTCCGCGGACCATGCGGCAGAGCGGACGAATATCATTATCGTTGCCGCCGATACTTTTCGCGGCGATCAGCTGGGAAAAGGCAAGCCTGAACAAGAACTCGAACTGACGCCAAACTTGAACCGCTTTGCCAAGGATGCGGTTTATCTGGAAAACGCCTACGCCCAGACATCATGGACCCTTCCCTCTTTCATGAGCTTGTTCACTGCCCTGAACGAATACAACCATGGAGTGGGGGTCAAGTCGCCGTTGCGTCCCGATCAGCCGAGTTTGGTCGAAAAAATAGCCGGCAAGTTCGTCACCTTTGCTTACCACGGCGGCATGAAACCCCAAAATGGATTTTCACGGGGCTTTGATTTTTACCAGGAACTCCTGCAGACGACTCCACCTTACCCGCAGGGAGGGAAAGCGCTGTTTGCAAAGGCGGTTGAAACGCTGCAGAACAGCCAATTTCCCAAGCTCTTTCTGTTTCTGCACACCTACCAGCTGCATTCTCCATACAACCCGCCCGGGGAATTTTTGCAGCGCTTGAATCCGCATCCCCGATTCACGAATTTGAATGCGATTAATTCCGGTCAGCCTGCAAAAACCTACCTCCCGGTCGCAGCCGAACTGAAAAATTCCCTCAAGGAGCTATACCAGGCGGAGATTCTTTCCTTTGACTCCTATTTCGGGGATTTTATTTCCAAATTGAAGGCGATGAAGCTCTATGACAGTTCGCTGATTATCTTCATGTCGGATCACGGCGAGGAATTCTTTGAGCATCAGGGGTGGGCCCATGCCCACAGCCTTTATAATGAATTGATCAAAGTGCCCCTGCTGATTAAATTCCCCGGCGGCCAATTCCGAAACACACGTCTGACAAAACCGGTGGGCATCGTGGATATCATGCCCACGATACTGAGCTTCTATGATATTGCCTATGATGCCGGCAGCCTGGACGGGGTGAATCTTTTGCCCCTGATTCGTGCCCGGGAGGAGGGCAAACGCGATTACGTGGTTTCCACGATATCCACCGGGAAATACTTTGCATCCTATCCCACGCGCATCGCCCTGGTCTTTGACCACTACAAACTAATTTTTAATGAACCTTACACGCAACAGAGCCTGGACGTTTTTAACGAATACGCCCCGCCTTTGCAGCCCGCGCCGTTCGAACTCTACGATTTGCAAGCAGATCCGAACGAAACGGTAAATATCATCTACCGCCAGCCAAGGATAAAAGAGAAAATGCTTCCGTTTCTATTGCGGATTCGCAAAACAATCGGCCAAAAGTTGGCAAAACAAAATCCCAAAATCCTGGACGAAGAAACCAAAAAGCATTTAAAGGCTTTGGGATACCTCTGAGCCGCGGGAAAAAAGAAATTCATGCACCGGGAATTCCTTTTTAAACATATTGCTATTTCAATAAAAGTTCCTTAAAATCCCATCATGAAGAAAATTGATTTTCCTATAACTACTATCTTTCCCTTGATATTTTTTGTAATTCTTTTAGCCGTGAATCTTTCTTTTCATAGAATCGGCGACTACGGAGCTGAAACCAATTTCTTCGGACTTTATGTGCCGCAAGCCCAGAGTCTTCTTCATGGACACATGCTGGTTGGTGACTACCATGGACCCGTCTATCCAATCTTGTTGGCGTTAGCCTATTTGCTTATCAAGAACTTTCTTAGTGCGGGTATCTTTTTGGCTACCGCCTCGGCCGCTCTGACAGTGTTTCTTGCCTTGAAACTCATTCGGCAAGTATTTGACTCGAAAAAGGCCTTTGGCGCTGTGGCTCTCCTGGCTTTGAACCCTGTTTTCATCCAGTATTCTTACAGCGCTGGGTCTGATATGTTCTTTGTTCTCCTGGTGACACTTTCATTATATTTTTTACTGAAGTCCAAAAGTTTCTCATGGACAAACCTGATCCTGGCCTCAGTAGCGGCCGCCCTTGCCTATTTAACCCGCTACAATGGGATCGCGATCGTTGCCGCGGCTTTCATTATTTTTATCATCATCAACCATTGGCAGCTGCAGCTAAAAAAAAGGATTCTCGTATCTTTCATTTTTGTTTCCCTCTTTCTTATATGCATATCGCCATGGGGAGTCTATTGCCTTCGTCAAAAAGGAAATTTCTTTTTTAATCAAAATTACAAAACGGCTGCCTGCGAGCTGTACGCCAAAGGCAGGGTTACATATGAACAGTTCTGGTTTGACAATCAAACCCTGAATATTGATTCCTTCGCAGATGTATTGACGTATGATCCGATCCTTCTCGGCAAACGGTTGGTTTTCAATCTGGCGCGCAACTTCGTCAAACACATGAAATCACTGGTGGGCTGGCCCTTCGCAGCGTTCGTGATCATCGGGTTTATTTATTCGATTTTCAGCAGGCCGACCAAGGCTCAATGGTCTCTCTATGTTTATTCCTTTTTGTTTTATTGCGTGCTATTATTTGTCATATACGACCCCCGATACTCTATATTTTTGGTAATCTGTTATTCGATCCTGATCATGAACGGCATTCAATTTGTTGGGAAAGTGCTGAGAAACCGTCAAGCCGAAACCTGGCTTGCTTCGGTCTTGGTTGTATTGACCGCACTGGTCTCGTTTGGGTTTAACAAAAAAAACATCTCATCCGGCCCGGTGGAAGTCAAGAAGGCCGCTGCTTGGTACCAGCAAAACATTCCGCCAGAGGAACGGGGGAAAATATTGCTGGCGCGCAAGCCGCACTTGGCCTATTATACAAATATGGAGTCTCGGGTTATTCCATTAGCGACGAGTGTGGATGACCTGCAAAATAAAGTTCAGTTGCTGCAGGGAGATTACTTGTTTATCAGTCCCATCGAAATCTATTATCGAGAGAATCTGAAAGTGTTGCTTGAGCCGAAAAACGCGCCAAGCTCTTTCATCCCCGTTTATAGGGACGCCAATCCGCCCGCTGTCTTGTATAGAATCAAAAGAACCCCCCAATGATCTCCAGGTCAGCCGCTTCCCGTTCCGCTCGCTCACTCGGAAGAATGCTTGTTTCCAGTCCCCGACTGGCATACAGATCTTTGCGGAAACGGTATTGCCAACAAAGTGCGTTATTGGACTACCATCTGCTCGGCCTGCGCGGCGCAAGCCACAGCCTGGAAAAAATCACCGTGGAGCTGACGCATCGCTGCAACTTGCGCTGCCGCATGTGCAGCAATTTCAATAATCCGGAAACCCCAACACCCAGGGGGGTCCAGTACGCGCGCTCAGAAGAGTTGACGTATGAGCAACTTGCGGAATTCGTCGACGAGGCATCAGTAAAAACATCGGTCTTCGGACTCACAGGCGGAGAGCCCACCTTATCGCCGCATTGCCTGGAAATCATTCGCCACATCAAAAAAAAGGGTCTCTATTGCGGCCTCACGACAAACGGCACCCAACTTCATCGTCTGGCAGAGGAGATCGTTGACTCCCGGCTCGACTGGATCAGCATTTCGCTGGATGGCCCCGAAAAAGTCCACGATGAGATTCGCGGCGTTCCCGGGACATATCGGAAGCTGATGGAAGGCGTCGAAGCGCTGCAAAAATTCAAAAATAAACAGGGACGCAAAGAGCCAAAGATCGGAATTAAGTTCACTCTGGTCGGAGATAATTATCAATATGTCGAGGACATCGTAAAGGCGGCAGTCCGCATGAAAGCCGTATTAATTGATATCACGCATCTCTTCTTTTGGACTGAAGAAATTGTCCAAAAACAAAGAGTTTTACACGGCGATGATGTTTCTTGTTATGTCGCCAACACGGATGGATTGAAGGGGATGGATCCCGTGAAAATTTATGAAGCCCTTCAGGAGCTCAAAAAACAATCTTGGCCAATCCACATCCGCTTTCTCCCCGATTTAGATTTGAATGAAACCCTTACATACTACCAGCAACCTTCCCGCTTCGTTCATTCGCATCGTTGTCTCAGGCCATGGCTCAATTGCAGCCTTCTGCCGAATGGGGACATCGTCCCATGCTTAAGTTATGTCGCGGGGAACATCAAAGACAGATCGTTTTCCCAGATATGGAACTCTGCCAGATTCAGGCACTTCCGCCGCCTTTTAAAAAAGAACCGGCTTTTCCCTGCTTGCGCTCGCTGTTGTGGGCTATTCGAGTATTGACTTTAAAATAATGACAGGCGATCAAGCGTATGCCCAACATGCTCCCCAGCAGGGACAGGAGCTGCATAGATACCTGAACGAAGCAACGGGGCTTAAAGAATTCATCTTCCGAGAATCCCAGCTGAGTGGAGACCTCCAGGGTGAGCTGAAAAAAGCGCTAGCCAAGTTCAATAATGATGGACGTCCATGAATGGATTGATATCATTCCCATACGCAACCAAGAGGAGGCATGCTAATGAGTCGAACCGTATATGAAGAGCCGCGCCAAATCGGAAGTGTAGACGACTGCATATTCTATCATTCGATGGATTTGCCGAACGTGGGATTCGTCCATGGTCGATGGGATCTCCGCAACAAGGAAGCCGAATATCTGGGACATGTCGATCTTCAGGGAAAAACCGTACTGGAAATAGGTACAGCCAGCGGCCACTTGTGTTTTTTCATGGAAAGACAGGGTGCCCGCGTAGTCGCCTATGATCTCTCCGAAAAGCATTCCTGGGACATTGTACCCTATGCGGCGAACGACATGGAATGTATCGCTGTAGGATCAGCCGATAAACTGCACCGGTTGAACAATTCTTTCTGGTTCGCCCACGCCGCATTTCATTCCCAAGCCAAGGTCGTTTATGGATCGGTCTACGACATCCCCGAAGACATAGGCCTGTATGATATCGGCATGCTGGGATCGATCCTGTTGCATGTCCGCGATCCTTTTCTGGTGTTGCAACTGATTTCATCCCATGTTACGGACAAGATCGTCGTGACCGATGTCCGCCCCCCCTGGAAAGACGAGTTATTCTCTCTGTTCCGGAAAAAGCAATCGATCAATTTCCTACCCGACGCATCCACGCCCGAGCAATACACTACGTGGTGGAGTCTATCGCCTGGATTAATCGTTCGCTTTTTGAAAATACTGGGGTTTGTGCATTTCGATCTGTCCTATCATAATCAGTTGAGCCATGGCCGGGAAGTTGGTCTGTACACGCTCGTCGCTTCCCGGAAACAGCCAGCTCCGGGAGAGGCGCGAGCACATGGCCAATCAGCCAGCGACCATTTTCTTTTCAATGCCGCACAAATTGGCCGGCGGATTGGGCGCGGGATACTGCGGCGGATGCGAATCCGGAGATAGACATTCCCGCCGGAAGGGACAAAAAGGAGATTGGGGACGGATCGTAAAAAAGTTAAAAGTCGATAGTGAGGGGAATTGTTGAGATGCATGTTGTGTAAGATGAAAATATTGATTTTTAGGTAGCACTGATAAGAAAATCAATTTCCCCCATATCCATACTTGGTATTTTAAGATAATTATTTGAAATGTCCGCAAGTGATAAAAAAATATTATTGATTTTTAAGGCATTATAGACTATAAATAAAAAGGCAACATTTCAGATATTGCTGGAATGCCTGATTGAAAGAGAAAAAAGAAAAATTTACATCTTTTAAAAATGAAAAAAGAATGCTGATTGCAAATCAAGATATAAAAGAACATGGGAAAAAGACATTCCCATCGTTTGTCGCCATTACTTTTTTTACCTTTATAAATGCTTTCATCAATTATCTCACCATTACCATTCTTGCTTATTTCTTCGGAGCCGGTAGCGAAATCGATGCTTTTTTTGCAGCTACGACTCTCCCTCTGGTTATTATGGCGATTTTGCAAGTCATTATACCCAACACGTTTATTCCAGTATTTATAAAGAATAAAAAACAGGATGAAACAAATTCCTGGCGCGTAGCCAGTATTATGACCAATTTAATCTTTGTTATACTTGCAATTATCGCAATCATCGGGGTGACATTCTCTAAAACAATTATTCCGTTGATCAATCCCGGGTTTCCGACATCTACAGCTACCCTCTCTTCATCACTTTTTTCTTATTTTATCCTATCATCGGTTTTTTCCGGAACTGCGATTATTCTATCCAGCATGTACTATGCTCAGAAACAGTTTAACCGCCCCTTGCTCGCTCAGATACTATCCAGCTCCAGCATACTATTTTTTGTATTACTTTTTCATGATCAAATCGGCATCAAGAGCATCGCCATCGGGACCCTCGCCGGATCAATAATTCAATTTATCTTCCTCCATTCAGTGTTACTGAGCCGCAAACGATATTCGCTATCATTTGATTTTCGCAAAAAAGAGATCATTTCCCTTTTTACCTTGATGCTCCCCCTGCTGATGGGATCCTTGTTTTATAAAATGAATATAGTTGTTGAACGATTCATCACCTCCCAATTGCCACCGGGAAGTATCGCCTACCTTGGCTATGCCAACAGGATTAATTCTGCTTTGCTCCTCTTCCTGACTCAGGGTGTCTCGGTTACACTTTTCCAGCGCCTGTCCGAACATTCAGCTATCATGGATTTTTCAGGACTTCAAAAAACTCTATCCCGCGGCCTGCGAGCCATGATCCTGTTGACGACGCCTTTTGTCTTACTGCTGGTTTTTGCCGGAAATGATTTAGTACGCTTGGTATTTCAGCGTGGAAACTTCACCCCCCAGGTGACACGGACGGTAAGTGTGATTCTATTGGCATACTTGGGATATTTTATCGTCGGGGCTGTTGGCTGGCCGTTGGTGAATACGCTTTATTCGCTGCAACTCACAACCATTATTTCAGTAGTTGGGGTAAGTGGCTTTATCCTCTTTATTTTTTTCGCCCTTATTCTTTCGCAGCTAATGGGGTGTAAAGGCATAGCTTTGGCTGCTTCCGTACAATCTTTCATTTGTATTACATTTTTTTTCTGGATTGTTGTGAAAAAAATCGGAGGGATTCAATTTCCCCCCATCCTGCGCTGCACCCAAAAAGCAATTCTTGCCGCTGGCGCGGCCGTTGTTTTAAGCATTCCTTTAAAAGCTTTATTGCATAAGCACACCGGGCCAAACCTTGAATTCATAGGCAGTACGATTGCAGCCTTTTGCATCTACGGGGGGATACTCTTGGTTTTACGTACCGAGGAACTGGAATTCATTTCCGATCGATTTTTACGCCGGGGATAGCCGCAGATGGAATTCATGAAAAAAAATCTTTCACGTACAACCAAAGAGCTTCAGGAATCATTTTTTACTGTTTTTTATTTATTGGTACAAAGCCATGAAGCTAATAAAGATTCTTAAAAAACTCTATTATATCCCCAGTGCCACCTTAAATACTGCAGCCAATATTAATATAAAAACGGTCAACCGACTGTTAGCGAATATAAAAAGTCCAGTTCTTCTCAACATCGGTAGCGGCGACCGTTTTCTTGGTGGCAGCAGCTTGGGCAAAAACGATCTCAGGCTTATTAACCTGGATATCACGCCCCTTTCATCGGCGGATGTGGTTGGGGACGCCCAGCAGCTTCCATTTGCTGATGCCGTTTTTGACGGAATAATTTGTCAAGCGGTGTTGGAGCATGTACCGCGTCCACAAAAGGTAATAGCCGAGATGTATCGGGTGCTCCATCAAGGTGGAATTATATACATCGAAGTCCCCTTTCTTCAGGGCTATCACCCCTCACCCAGAGATTTCTTTCGCTACACCCTAGAGGGGCTGGAGGAGCTCCTAGCTGATTTCTCAAAATTGGAATCGGGCGTATGTGTGGGGCCGGCCTCCACCGTTTGCTGGATTGCCAGAGAGTTTCTATCCGGTCTTTTATGTGGTTTTTCAGAAAACCGTTTTCTTCGTCGGGTCACCGTTTTTATAGCTGGTTGGCTGACTTTTCCGATTAAATACCTCGATCTCATTCTGGCCAGACGCAGAAACGCCAGTCATATCGCTTCCGGAATCTACTATCTGGGATCAAAAGGATGAACGCAGAAAAAATAAACCTGGAGCGTCAAAGGATCGGTACCTGGGGGGCGCTGAACTCCTTGCGGGTAAAAACAGTGCTCGAGCATGCTGGAAAAAAAATCTTGGATGCCGGTTGCGCTTCCGGAGAATATGTTGATTTCCTGTTGCCAAGGGGTTATGACGCCTATGGAGTTGATCTTTTTCCGGCAAAAACTTGGCAGGGCCCAAACCGGGAGCGATTCAGTGTTGGCGATATTCGTCATTTGCCTTATAGGGATGGGGAATTTGATACCGTACTCTTGATGGAAGTATTGGAACATGTCCCTGATGCAGAGGCGGCACTGCGGGAAATCCATCGGGTCAGTCGAAAGAATCTGATCCTCTCAGTCCCCGACGCGCAGATAGACCCATTATTCAGCGAAGCGGGACTCGCTTTTCATCATTGGGTCGACCGCAGCCATATTCAATTTTTTAACCAGGAAGATTTGCAAAATTTATTGGAGAAAAACGGATTCTCGCTTCGGCGCTTGGAGAGAATCAATCCCATCTATCCGGAATTATTATTTTTTAGTAGTTTCCCGATCCCCATTCGTCTGGCCCGCCTGCTTGCCCGCGGGTGTCGAAAACTTCCCTGTAGAAAAAACCGTTTCATGACTTTGTTGGCCGTGGCCGCAAGGAAAGATTGATGAAAATTCTCGTGCTAACCCCCACTTTTTTCCCGGTCATGGGTGGAGCTGAATTAGGTATCTATAAAATATGCCAATACCTGGCAAAAAAACATAAAGTTCGCATCCTAACTCCGAAATTATCCTGCAAATTATCATTGGATTATGGGATGGAGGAATCCCCATTCGATGCTGCGGATTTTGATTTGATTCGATATTCTGATTGGCTCAACCTAAAAGCTGCGCCCGGTATAAGGCTTTTAAAAGGCCTTATACCGCCCTTTTCCCTTTCCTTGGTTCATATGTCGATGCAGGAGGCACGTTCGTTTCAGCCCGATGTTGTATTGACTTTTTATGCGCTTCCCTGCGGGCTTGCCGCTGCCTGGATTCAGCGCAGGATGCGGATTCCAGTACTCCTTGCTATCATTGGCAGAGACGTCCCCGGTCCTGCCATTCCCCGATTCTGGGGAACTTATGTCCGCTGGTCCATGCGTTCAGTAGAACGTACCCTGTTCATTTCAGATTATTGTCGGCAGGCGTTGAGCGAGGCAGAGAAATCAGCAGATGATGTGATTCCCTTCGGTGTGGATACCGTCAGCTATACTCCCGATCTGGATGGAAGCCCTGTGCGAATAAAATTGGGAATACCCCAAGAAGCAAAGATCCTTTTGGCCATTCAACGGCTGGATCCCTGGAAACAAGTGGATGTACTGATTCGCGCCCAGAGGATCGTGCTGAAAAAAACGGATGTTTACTTGGTCGTTGGTGGCAAAGGGCCGGAGCTGAGAAGATTACAAAGCCTAGCGCACGATTTGGGGATCTCATCCCGAGTTCTGTTTACCGGTTATATTCCCGATCAGGAACTGCCAATTTATTATGCATTGGCCGACCTGTTTGTGTTCCATTCCAGCTACGAAACTTTTTGCCTGTCACTGCTGCAGGCCATGGCTGCCGGGAAACCGATTGTCAGCGTTCACTCCACGGCTATCCCCGAACTGATTCACCATGGAGAAAACGGGCTTTTGGTCGACCCTGGAGATGCCGCCGCGTTTGCTCAGTCAGTTTTGGAGCTGCTGGCCGACGTGGATATGCAGAGGCGTTTTTCTGTGGAGTCAAGACGGCGGGCGCTGGCATACTATGACTGGCAAATGGTTTCTCAACGATACGAATCAGCTCTGGAACAGTGTGTCAGTCAAAGAGAGAAATCATTTTGAACTTGCTGGCCAGGGAAAACCTGCATGATTTCCATCTTATACATTAGTAATACAGCCAAGATGAGCGGGGCTGAATTTAGCCTCCTCAGCCTGCTGAAAGGAATTAATCGCAAACAATTTCGGCCGGTTCTTTTGCTGCCGGAAGAGGGCCTGTTCGCCGAGCGGGCGCGGGAATTGGGAATCGAGCTTCATATCATTCCGTCCATGATCCGATTTGGCGAAGCATATTTTCTATCAAGTCTGCCGCGAGTTTTAAAAACCATCAAGCAAATTGTAAAAATCATACAGCGGCAGCAAATACAAATCGTTCATGCCAATTCACCTCGTGCTGCATATATCGGCGGATTGGCTGGTCGTCTTGCCGGAGTCATCACGCTGACCCATGTGCGCGATATCGATCAAAGCCCATTTTCCTCTTTGACCAAGTCAAGGATACTCGGTTTTCTGTCCGATAAAATTATTACTGTCTCAAAAGCTACAGCTGATGCTATTCTAAAAGTCAATCCCTCGCTGCGCAGCAAAACCGAAGTAGTCTACAATGGCATCGATATAGGGGAAATCGAGTTAAAACCAAAAAAAGAGATTCGCAGCCGGCTGGGGATTCCTCCCGCGGTCAAACTTATCGGTTCTGTAGGCATCATCCATCCCGCCAAGGGGCAAGACATTCTGATCAGAGCGGCTGCACGTATTAAAGCAGTATTTCCTTTTATTAAAGTTCTGTTAATCGGTGAAGTTTTTCACCCCGATGATGCAGGCTACAAAATAAAATTAGAAAAGCTAGCGGCGGAATTGGGAATTATAGAAAACATAGTTTTTACCGGTTTTCGTAATGATGTCTTTGACTTGATTCAGGTTTTGGACATATTCGTTCATCCCGCGATTTTCCAGGATCCACTGCCCCGAACTCTACTGGAAGCGGCAGCCTTCGGTAAAACGATTGTGGCCACAAAAACCGGCGGTATCCCTGAGATCATTGATAATAACATTTCTGGAATTTTAGTCGCACCGGGAGATGTTGATACCCTCGCTGAGGTCGTAATCTCATTGTTGCAGAATCCTTATGAAGCAGAGCGTTTGGGACTGGCCGCCCGCAAAAAAATCGAGCGTAGTTTTTCTATTCAGCAGCATATCGCTGCGGTTACAGCCATCTATCAATCGTTGGGGATGGCAAAAAAAACCTCCCGAAAAAACTATATGATATAATGCTTTAAAAGAGGCTATAGAGATAAAGATGAATGTTTTGATCGTTTCGCCTTTCTTTCCATTTCCAGAAGACAACGGTTCAAAAATCAGGCTGGTTTCTCTTTTAAAATCTCTGAAAAATCATGATATCACTATAATTGCGTTCAAAGAGCAAAATGAATTGATCAAGGACGAAGAAATAAAAAACATATGCAGTGAATACCATATTTTTAATCGACCGCAGATCTCATATTTCAAAGAATTGCTGAATCATTTTTCATCTCAACCGCTGCTGATCAGCAGGTTTTTTTGTAAGGAAGCTTGGGAAAAAACCAAAGAGATTGTCCGGAACAAAAAGATAGATTTATTCATAATTGAGACTCTATTGATGGTGAAATACGCAGAAAAAGTACCAGGCACCTTCCTGATTCTTGATGAACACAATTTGGAATTTATCAGAGCCAAAAGCCGAATAGTAACTTCTAAAAATTTGCTAGTAAAAATTTACAATTATGTTATCATGGTTCGTTTACGGCGCTTTGAATTGAAAGCAATTCGAAAATTCGATTGTTGCATGGTCTGTTCAGATAATGACAAGAATATTCTTGTGAATTTGTTAAAAACAGACTCTGTGATCGTTATTCCGAATGCTGTCGATACTGATTATTACTTTTTAAATCGCACTTCTATAAATGGTAAAAAAATACTATTTATCGGGACACTGTGGTATGAACCCAATCGAGATGCCGTCCTTTATTTTGTTAAAGAGATTCTCCCCTTACTGAAATCAAGGGTCCCGGAAGTGGAATTTATCGTTGTAGGCCCCGGCCCTACTCAAGATGTGATCGCTTTATCGAATCAGAGCAACATTACGGTTACAGGGTATGTGCATGATATACGCCCCTATCTTAGCGAAGCTTCCGTTTTTATTGTTCCCATCCGCATGGGAAGTGGAACCCGGCTTAAAATTCTCACGGCCATGTCAATGGGAATCCCGGTGGTTTCAACTTCTGTTGGCATGGAAGGAATCGCTGCTACGAACCACAAGGATATCTGCATCGCTGATGATCCGAGAGAGTTTTGCGATTGTATCTATAAATTGTTATTTGATATACAATTCAGTGAGTGTATCGGCAGTGGAGGCAGGGCATTGATTATGAGTCAATATTCGAGAAACGCAATTATGGAGAGACTGTCTGGACTCTGGGATCATATCAAAGAAATCAATTGCCAATGAATAACCTCAGTATCATTATCGTAAACTGGAATACTCGCAGTCTTTTACGGGAATGCCTCGATGCCATAAAAAAAAACCAGCCTTTTTTTGCGTATGAAACGATTGTCGTGGACAACGCATCCGAAGATGATAGTGTAGCTACCATCAAAAATGAATACCCCGGAATCCGGGTGATCGAAAACCAGGTGAATTACGGTTTCGCCGCCGCCAACAACCAGGGCGCAAAAGCCGCCGCGGCCACTTTGCTGCTGTTCCTCAATTCCGACACCCGGGTTCACCCCGGAACTTTGGCCGGCGCCGTCTCTTTCATGAAGCAGCATCCCGAAGCCGGCGTCATGGGTTGCCGGACTTTAAACCGCAATGGCTCTTTGCAGGCCACCGCTTTTGCTTTTCCCGGCAAACTCAGGATATTCGCCTATGTTTCAGGATTGAACCGCTTTTTTAAATTATCCCGCTTCACCGATCATTCAACCCTAGGCACTCCGGATTATGTCCAGGGATCGTTTCTGGTCATCCGCAAGGATGTTTTTGAAAAATGCGGCGGTTTTGACGAATCATTTTTCCTCTATGCCGAAGAAACCGATCTTTGCCTGCGGGTAAAAGCATCGGGTCTTTCAATTTATTATAATCCGGATATTTCCATCACCCATTATGGCGGCGGCAGCGGCAAAAATTCATTGGCCGGTCTTGGGAATTTTATGGAAAGCAGTATCGGCCTCTATCAAAAATACCGGTCGCCCCGGGAGGAGAAAAAACTGCGCCGGGCTTTGAAATCCGCCTTGCGTTTGCGGCTTTTTTTGGAATTGTTTTTTTCGCCGCTGGATTTTTTTGCAAGAAAAAAGGCGATTGGCACGTTGTTTGACGCCCTGGCGGGCGCGGATGTTAAGAGAATAAGCATGCGCTGGTTCTGACCGTGCCTCAGATAAATATTATTGGAACCTGGATCGACGAACTCGACATGGCCGGGGTCTTGGCGCAGCTGGAACGACTGATCGCGCTCGGCGCTCCCAGCCAGGTCATCACCGCCAACGTCGATCAATTGGTGACGAAAAGGAAGGATGAGCAGATCGAGCGGATATTCCGGCATGCAGCCCTGGTCGTGGCCGACGGTGTGCCCCTGCTTTGGGCGGCGCGCTTTTTGAAAACCCCCTTGCCGGAGCGCATCAACGGCACGGATTTGCTGGAAAAAACGTGCGAGCTGTCAGCCCAAAGAAATTTTTCCGTATTTCTGCTGGGCAGCCCTGAAGCGGTTGCGGCAGAAGCCGCCCGCAACCTGCAAGGACGGTTTCCCGAGCTAATTATATCCGGAATCTACTCGCCTTATCCCGGTTTTGAAAATGATGCGGATGAGAATAAGAAGATCGTCTCTCTGCTCACGAAGAAAAAACCCGATATTTTGTTCACTTCCCTGGGTTTTCCCAAAGGCATTAAGTGGATCGATCGGCATTTGCCTGCCTGCGGCGTCCCCTTGGCCATCGAAGTCGGGGCCAGTTTTATTTTTGTTTCGGGAAAAATAAAACGGGCGCCGCGCTGGATGCAAGAAAAAGGCCTGGAATGGTTTTGGCGGCTTATCCATGAGCCGCGCCGGCTGTGGAAAAGATACCTGGTCCGGGACTTGCCGTTTTTTTATTACCTGCTCAGGCAAAAATATTCCGCAAGCAAGCCAGGGAAATCCTGAAGGCCTGAATTCTCATAAATATCAATTTTGATGAAGTCGTAAAAAGTCATTTATTTATGTTTTTTGAAAAATGAAATGCTGTATTATCAAGGGTTTTCAAACATCGGTTGTACCATTTTTAGACTTTTTACGAGACCATCAATTTTGCATTGGTGCGGGCGAACACGTACCGCAACGCCAATATCATGGTCACGGTGACGTATGGATCGGGCCAGGTGGTCTGTTTCGGTGCTGCGGCCAACAACGCCTCAAATGACCCGGCCTTCCACTTGGCGGTGCAGGGACAATAAATATTTAGCAATAGAATATGGGAGCAATCCTCCACTAATTATATTATTTTCAAAAAGATCTTGAGAAAAAGAATAATCTTGACATTTTAAATTATAAAAGGCTATTATCAAATCTAGAATTTTATTGTTAACATAAAATCTACTG
>JAHIKI010000052.1 GCA_018897435.1 Acidobacteriota bacterium
AGCAGGTGGTAATGGTTGTCCATCAGCGCATAACCGTGACAAAGCCAATGGAACCTGCTAATGGTTTGGCGAAAAATGTTTAAAAAAAGTTGACGATCTCCGTCACTTTTAAAAATGCTTTTGCGCTCATTGCCCCTGGATGTAATATGATAAACAGCTCCAGGATATTCCACCCTTAATGGACGTGACATGCATTTAATCTAACATAAAAAAACTGTTATTTCAAGACCTGACCCTAATTCCTACCGCTTTTGATCAGGGACCAGAATTCGTCGGCCAGGCCTTCCAGGACATAGGCATAAGGCAGCCAGCCGTAGCCTTTTTCTCCCCATTCTGTTCCCCAGTCCCCCCCCCGCATTGAACCCAGACTACCTGAACAGCGCCAGGTAATCGCTGAGCGCGAACAAGCGGTTGCGGGAATGCCCGGTCACCTCTTTCAGGAATCCGAAGCGCTGGAAATCGGTGATCATCCTGGCGGCGGCGGCAAAGCCGAATTTCAAGTGATCGGCCGTCTGGGCGATCGACACCACGGGATGCGAAAAAAGAAAAAGCAGGAATTGCTCCGCCATTTTCGATTTTCTGCCCATGGTCATGATTTTCTCCTCATAGGCTTTGCGCAGCTTGACGATGGCGGTCAGGGTCTCCTTGCCGCTCCTGGCCGTGGCCGCAACCCCGGTCAGGAAGAATTTTATCCACTGGTCCAGATCATTGGCACTGCGTACTACGCTGAGCGAATCGTAATAGGATCCCTTGTTCCTTTCGAAAAAATCGGACAGGTACAGCGTCGGCTTCTGCAGGAATTTCAGGTCGACCAGCTGCAAGGTGATCAGCAGCCTGCCAATGCGGCCATTGCCGTCCAGGAACGGATGGATGGTTTCAAACTGGTAGTGACTGATGGCGATCTTGATCAGTTCGGGAACGACCAGTTCCCGGTTGTGCCAGTATTTTTCCAGGTCGGTTAGCAGGTTCGGCAGGTCATCATGGTGGGGAGGGATGAAGAACGCATCCTTGAGGCTCGAGCCGCCGATCCAATTCTGGCTGCGCCTGACCTCGCCGGGCAATTTGTGTTCGCCTCGCACTCCGGCCAGCAGTTTTTTATGGGTTTCCTTCAGCAGCCGCATGGATAAAGGCAAATGATCGAGTTCCTGAATGGCGAAATTCATGGCCCGGATATAATTCTGCACTTCCTCCCAGTCATCTTTTTTTTCAGGGCTTATCTCGCTTTCCGGGAGGACCACGTCATTGATATCCGTTCGGGTCCCTTCCAGGCGACTCGATGTCGTAGCCTCTTTGGCGACATGCATTTTTATGAAAAACTCCACGTCCGGAACCAACGTGGAATAGGCATTCAGTTCACCCAGGTATCTCAATGTCTCCTCGAGCTGCATGACAATTTGTTTGTCTTTCCATTCATAGATCTGGTTGATCAGCGACGGCATAAAGCTCTTGTATTCATATTGTTGCTTGTAACTTCCCGCCTTGAACATAATTAACCTCACCATTCTCCTAAACTAACCCTGCTGCGCAGGATAAGTAACTTAGAAAGCAAATTATCTTGTTTTTTTTCCAATTTAATTTGCTTTAAGTTACTAATAATACACCTATTGTAATTATCATTTAATCAAGGTAATGTCAATATGATAATTTATATTTTCATTTAAAGCCAATATAAAGCGGAAATTAGGGGAAATTGGAAAATAGGAAAATATTGGTGCCTGGTCTTTCATTATTACTTTTTCTATTTGACTTGTTTACAACCCGAACTCGCCAGTTTCGATCCACTCGCTTTTAATCAACGACCAAAATTCGTCGGCCAGGCCTTCCAGGACATAAGCATAAGGCAGCACCGATCATCCACCTATCCTGGTTGCTCTCACTATGATTTCAACCAGCGCGGTGCACTGTTGAAATCATCTAGTGAGACAATCTCCGCAGGGAGGTGGATCTGATTGGTCTGTCCTTATTATATATCCACAAAGAAATTCAACTTTTTCAAAAGGCCTGAGATTATTTTAATAAATTGACAATTTCCACTTTCGCGCTTACAATCCTTACAAAAACTGAAGCCTGGAGGCTAAAATGACATCCAATCATGACGATGAAGGTAAAAAAAAGGAATCTGCGGCACGGAAAGAAATGGCTAATAGATGCGAACAGTGCGGAGAGGAACTGGCAGCCAAGAACAACTTCTGCCCGCTGTGCGGTAAACCCGTAAAAAACAGCAATAGTGTTTCTTACTGGGTATATCAGTTGAACCTGCTGCAAGCCAAGGGCAAGATCAAGAAAGCCATCGAGGCAGCCAAGAACCTGATGCAGGTGGACCAGCAGAATCCCTACATTCACAGCATCCTGGGTGAACTATATTACCAAGCCGGGGCCATCAACGAGTCCATCGCCAGCTACAGGAAAGCCATCGAAACCAATCCCGGCCAGGCAAAAGATCATTACAACCTGGGCATCAGTTATTACCGGAGCGGCCGGATCAGCGACGCGGTCAGCTGCTTCGAAAAGTGCCTTGAGCTCGACTCCGGATTCATTGGTGCTTTCTACTGGCTGGGCATTGCCTACTACCACCAGGGGAGCCAGCAGAAAGCCATCGCGGCGTTCACGAAATTGTTGGAAATGAATCCGGACTCGGTCATTGCCAACTATCACCTGGGTATCAATCTGAGTTCCATTGGCCAGCACGAAAAAGCCATTCCCCACTTTCTGAAGGTCATTGAAGCCAGCCACGAAGACAAGGCCGCCCTGTACCATCTCGGCATGTCCTACTACAATCTGCGCCGGATCAACGAAGCGGTAGAAACGCTGCGCAAGTCCATCGAAGCCAACCCCGACGATAAACGTTCCCGGGATCTGCTTGAAAGTATCATCAACGTACCGGAGATTTGACCTGCAGGGCGGGGTAGCCCGCGCTGCACTACGAGCGTAGCAACATTCGCAAGAAAGCCTGCGGCTGGTTGCTTTTGAAAAAGGGGTTTAGTCGCCGAGGCGGAAGCGCCAGATACAATAATGATCGGGCCGGGTAACATGCGGCGGACAACTGACAACTTCGGTGTGAAAAGCGGCATCGATTGCGCTGGCAAAGAGGCCATACTCCACCAGTCCCACCGGTTGGCAGGGAAAATCGGCCAGTTTTTTACGTCGTCTTGCCTGCTGCACCCGACAGGTTTTAACCCTGTATTCAAGGGTGTTTTTGTCAATGAGAACGATTTCGTCCTCATTCAGCGAGGCATAGAGGCGAAAAGCCAGGGCTTTTTTCAAGCCTGAAACACCCGAGTTTTTTCCCAATTGCAGAAACTCGATCAGACGTGCGGCTTCAATGACGGTGAATTTTCGCCACGACTCGATATCGATTTCGATGGTCTTGGCCAAACCGTATTTTTCTTCAATGGAAAGGAACCATGAACCATCATGCGCCAGCCAGTTTTTGGCATATACTTGCGTCAGCTGAAGCAATTCTTCTCTAGATAATTCGCCGATCCGGTCTGCTTTTATCATCTTTCACCTCCCTAAATTCCACGACGGTACTGGCCGCCGACCTCATAGAGAACCTTGGTAATCTGACCCAGAGAAGCATATTGCACCGTATCGAGCAGCTCGGCAAAGATATTCCCGCTGCCGAGAGCCACTTCCCGCAGCTTTTCCAGTGCCCGTTGTGCCTGCTCCCGGTTTTTTTCCTGGAAACATCGCAGTTCACTTAGTATCCGCTCCTTCTCCTCTTTCGAGCTGCGGGTGATAAGCATCTTATCATAGGGATTTTCCTGTTTTTCACTGACGAATTTGTTGACGCCGATGATAGGGTAGGCGCCCGACTGTTTCAGTTCTTCATAATACAATGATTCTTCCTGAATTTTCGACCGTTGATATTGCGTTTCCATTGCTCCCAGCACGCCTCCGCGCGACGACAGGCGATTAAACTCAGTGAGGACGGCTTCTTGCACCAGATCGGTCAATTCTTCAATGATAAACGCTCCTTGCAGAGGGTTCTCATTTTTCAGCGGCCCAAACTCATTGGAAAGGATCATCTGAATGGCCATCGAACGCCTGACTGATTCTTCGGTCGGGGTGGTGATGGCTTCATCATAGGAATTGGTGTGCAGCGAATTGCAATTATCATTGAAAGCCAGCAGGGCCTGCAGGGTAGTGCGGATATCGTTGAAATTGATTTCCTGTGCGTGCAATGAACGACCCGAGGTCTGAATATGGTATTTCAGTTTCTGGCTTCTTTCATTGCCGTTATAAATATCCCGCATGGCTATGGCCCAAATCCTCCTGGCCACGCGACCGATAACCGAATACTCCATTTCCATGCCATTGCTGAAGAAGAAGGAAAGATTGGGAGCGAATTCATCGATTTTCAGGCCGCAGTTAAGAAAATATTCGACATAGGTAAAGCCATTGGCCAGAGTGAAGGCAAGCTGGGTGATCGGATTGGCCCCGGCTTCGGCGATATGATAACCACTGATACTCAAAGAGTAATAATTTTCGATCCTGTTCTTTGACAGGTATTTTTGTACATCGCCGATCAGCTTCATGGCAAAATCGATGGAAAAAATACAGGTGTTCTGTCCCTGGTCCTCCTTCAGAATATCAGCCTGGATGGTGCCGCGCAAGCGCCTGAAAGTGGCCACTTTCAGTTCTGCTTTTGCCGCTGCAGTGGCATCCGGCCCCAACTTCTCCAATTCCCGTTGGTAGGCAACCATAAAAAACATGGCCACCATGATCGGCGCCGGAGCGTTGATAGTCATCGAAACTGATGTGAGTGGATCGGTCAGGTCGAAGCCGGCAAACAGCTCAGCCATGTTTTCGATAGTACAGATACTGACTCCACTTTCCCCGATCTTGCCATATATGTCAGGTTCCGACGCTGGATCTTCGCCATAAAGGGTAATACCATCAAAGGCCACCGATAAGCGTTTCGCCGGCTCATTGGAGGTCAGATAGTGAAAGCGGCTATTGGTGCGTCGGGCACTGCCCTCGCCGGCAAACTGGCGCTTGGGATCTTCACTGATGCGGCGAAAAGGAAAGACCCCGGCGGTGAACGGGAAATAGCCGGGCAGGTTCTCCTTGAAGAAAAACAGCAAGCGGTCATGCCAGTGACCATAGCCGGGTAGAGCCACTTTGGGAATCTTCAGGCCGGAGATCGTCCGGCTATAAAGATCGACAGTCATCTCTTTCTTTTTAATCTGATAAGTCAGGACATCCTGGCTATAACTTGCCTTTAATTGCTCCCAGCGGTCCATGATCTGCCTGGACTCGAGGCTCAATTGCGCATACAGCTCCTCATATTTGCGCTGCATGGCCAGCTTGGTCTCTTCATCTTCAAGCAGTTCCAGACTCTGTTTGATGCTGTCACATAGACCGGCAATATGCGCCTGCTCGCGGGCTTGAAGATGATACTTTTTTATTGCCGCAGCAATATCCGCAAGGTAATGGGTGCGGTTCTTGGCAATGGTACCAAAATCGAATTTGCTCTCCATGGGCATTAGCCCAAGCAGATTTTCCCTGACGGAGATTTTGTGATTGCTTTTTTTAATCACCAGTCGCAGCAGCTCTCTGAACAGTTTATTCAAGCCATGGTTATTGAATTGGTTGCTGCTGGTGCCATAAACCGGGATATTGAGTTCGAACAGTGATTGGGCCGGGGACAACTTGATATCATGGTTGTGCAGGTAATTGCGGGCGACCTCGCGAAACGCATCTTCTGAACCTGCTTTTTCAAATTTATTGATGACGATGTACTCAGCCGCTTCCAGCATGTCGATTTTATCGAGTTGTGAAGGCGCGCCGAACTCTGAGGTCATCACATAAACCGAACAGTCGCAGAAATCGACCACGCGACTGTCGCCCTGGCCGATACCACTGGTTTCGACGATAATAAGATCAAAGCCGCTGGCTTTGAGAACAGCGATGACATCCGGCAGCGCCAGAGTGATTTCCGACCTGCTTTCACGCGTGGCAAAACTCCGGTAATAGACCCGGGGATCATTGATATTATTGAAGCGAATACGGTCACCGAGCAGGGCGCCGCCGGAGACTTTCCTGGTTGGATCAATGGTCAGCACCCCGATATGGAAGGCGCCGGTAATTTTCAGGAAACGGTTGATCAATTCATCGATCAATGAACTCTTGCCGCTGCCTCCGGTTCCGGTGACACCCAGAACCAGAGATTTTTTTTGATCATGGGCGGCGTATAGTTTTTTATAGGCAGCCGATACATCATCGGCTTGCAGGTTGTTTTCAATGAAGGTAATCTGCTTGGCGATGTTCAGGTGGGCCGATACATTCAAGCTGGCGACTTGAGCAGCGTCGATGTCCTGCAGACCATTTTCAGTGCTATTCTCTTTTTTTCTGTTTATCCGGGCGATGATGTCATCGACAATGCCGTTGATGCCAATTTTTTGGCCATCGCTGGCATGATAGATTTTTTCGACCCCATAGGCTTCAAGTTCCATTATCTCGGCGGGGAGAATGACACCGCCACCGCCCCCGAAGATGAGGATATTGCTGATGGCCAGTTCCTTGAAGCTGTCAACGGCATAACGGAAGAATTCATTGTGGCCGCCCTGATAGGAGCTGATCAGAATCGCATCGGCATCCTCCTGGACCGCCACTGTGACAATTTCCTTGACTGCATGGTTGTGGCCGAGATGAATGACCTCAATCCCTTTTTTCTGCAGAAGTTTTCTGAAGATGTTAATGGAAACATCATGCCCATCAAACAGGGCAGCCGCGGTTACGACTCTGATACGATTCATGGGGTCGCTTTTATTTCAAGCAGGCCCCGGCAATGATTGCGCGCATGATCTCGCTCGTGCCTTCATAGATTTCTGTTATTTTGGCATCGCGCAGGTATCTTTCCACGTCGAATTCTTTGGTATAGCCATAGCCGCCATGTATTTGCATGGCTTTGTTGGCACAAAAGGAAGCGGTTTCAGAGGCCTTCAACTTGGCCATGGCCGCTTCTTTGGAATAATTGAGCCCCTTATCTTTAAGCAGCGAAGCCCGGTAAGTCAACAGCCAGGCGGCTTCATATTCGGTGCACATATCGGCAATCATCCATTGAATCGCCTGGAAATTGGCGATGGGTTGATTGAATTGCTCCCGTTCCTTGGCGTATTTGCAGGCATCCTCCAATGCAGCCCTGGCGATGCCGAGCGCTTGTGAGGCGATACCCAGCCTGCCGCCATCCAGGGTAACCATGGCGATCTTGAAGCCTTTATTGATTTCACCCAGTAAATTCGCCTTGGGGATGGCGCAGTCTTCGAAGATGAGCTCGGCGTTCGAGCAGGCGCCGATGCCCAATTTATGTTCCTTCTTGCCAATACTAAAACCCGGTGTCCCTTTCTCGACAATAAAGGCGCTGATACCTCTCGTCTTTTGCGCCGGCTCGGTCAAAGCCATGATCACCGCCACTTCGGCTTCACAAGCATTGGAAATAAAATTCTTGACGCCATTCAATACCCAGTGGTCATTGGCCAGGACGGCGACTGTTTTCAAACCGCCGGCATCGGAACCGGCAGCCGGCTCGGTCAGCGCGAAACAGCCGATCTTTTCCCCTTTGCACAATGACGGAAGATATTTTTGTTTCTGTTCTTCGCTGCCGAAACGATAGATAGGATCGATACAAAGCGACGAATGGGCCGAGATGATGACTCCGGTCGACGCGCAATATCGCGAAATCTGCTCGATGGCCAGCATGTAGGATATATAATCCATACCACTCCCGCCATATTCTGCCGGATAAGCGATGCCCATCAAGCCAAGCGCGCCAGCTTTTTTGATGATTTCGGCAGGAAAAATCTCCTGCGCCTGGTTGGCCCGGGCCTGGGGAGCAATTTCTTCTCTGGCAAATTTTTCCACCATTACCTCGACCATTTTTTGCTCTTCGCTCAACAAATAATCCATACAGGCCTCCTCAACTTGATTTTGCTATATCTAACTATAAATAATTTTTAATGTCAACATATTGCACTACTATATTTATTGGATTTGTGCTGAAATAAATTGCAAAAAATATATTTTTATTATATTTTGTTAAGCGTGAATAAATTAAATCAGCTATTTAAGGCGGAAATTTCATTGCCGGTAGACTCCCGAAAAACCCAGTTTTTCCGCCAGGAGATGAAAAAATGACTTACGAAATCTTATCCACTGACATCAATGAAGGCATTGCCACCCTGACCATCAGCCGTCCCCAGGCAATGAATGCCCTGAACCGGCAGTTCTTTGCCGAGATGAATGCCTGGTTGAGCGAATTTGGTGAGCGCCGGGATATCAAGGTCCTGATCATCACCGGCGCCGGAAATGCATTTGTAGCCGGTGCCGATATCGCCGAGTTAAAGGACATGAATCCGGCCCAGGGAAAAGAAATTTCCGCCATCGGGCAGCAGACCTTCGCCCGCTTTGAACAGCTTGACATGCCGGTAATCGCTGCGGTGAACGGCTTTGCCCTTGGGGGTGGCTGCGAGCTGGCATTGGCCTGCGACATCCGCATTGCCAGCAGCAAAGCCAAATTCGGCCAGCCGGA
Organism: Acidobacteriota bacterium; assembly: GCA_018897435.1. Taxonomy (GTDB): domain Bacteria; phylum Acidobacteriota; class Aminicenantia; order UBA2199; family UBA2199; genus UBA2199. The sequence goes on from JAHIKI010000052.1 coordinate 8,534, forward strand.
AGTCAATCTCGGCCTGACACCGGGGTTCGCCGGGACCCAGCGCCTGCCCCGGCTGATCGGCTTGGGCAATGCCCTCTATCTGCTGATCAGCGGCGAATTGATTGGCGCCGACGAAGCTTTGCGCCTGGGGTTGGTGCAAAAAGTGGTGGCCCCGGAGCAATTATTGACAGAAGCAAACGAATTGGCACGAAAAATCACAACCAAGGGTCCGGCCGCCGTACGCTTGGTAAAAAAAGTGTGCCGCCAGGGATTGGAGCTCGACTTCAAGGCTGGCTGTCTTCTGGAAACCAGCGAGTTCAGTTCTCTGTTCGGCAACGAAGGCTTGGAAGGAATGAGTGCCTTCCTGGAGAAGCGTCCGGCAAAATGGTGAGACCTGCCGGGCAATTATTCTTTATGACATAGGAGAGTGCGATGACTTATACTGAAAGACTGAGAAATGTATCCGTATTGGGTGCCGGCGGAAAAATGGGCAGTGGTATCGTCCTGCTGACGGCGCTGGAGATGGCTGACCTGAGCCAGAAAGCGGAGAATCGCTCGCAGCCATTCGTCTTGCAAGCCATAGACATTTCCCATGCCGCCCTTGCCGGGTTGATGCCCTATCTGCAGGTCCAGATCCAAAAAGTAGCCGAAAAGAATATTGTCCGCCTGCGCCAGGTCTATCAGGAGCGCGAGGATTTGATCGAAAACAGCGACATCATTGCCCAATATATCGCTGATGTGTTGAACATCGTCCGTCCTACCACAGCCCTGGAAGCGGCTTATGAATCGACCATGATTTTTGAAGCGATTGTTGAGAATATAGCAGTCAAAACCAAAGTATTATCGCAAATAAACACGAACAACCTCAATTCCCCATGGTTCTTCAGCAACACCTCGGCCATCCCCATTCACGAACTCGACGAGAAAGCCGGTCTTGGTGGTCGTATTCTCGGTTTCCATTTCTACAATCCACCTGCCGTGCAAAAACTGGTGGAATTGATCAGTGCCAAAACCACGCAGTCGGAGCTGCTTGACTTCGCCGGCAGCTATGCCAAAAACCTGCGCAAGACCATGGTCCCGGCCAACGATTTTGCCGGCTTCATCGGTAATGGCCACTTCATGCGCGATTTTCTCTATGCCAAAGGCGAAATCGAACGCCTGCAAGCGGAGGTAACCTTCGCCGAAGCCGTATACATGATCAACAAGGTGAGCCAGGATTTTCTGCTGCGACCGATGGGCATCTTTCAGCTCTGCGATTATGTCGGGCTGGATGTGTGCCAGCTGATCCTGCGTGTCATGAGCCCATATTTTAGCGGCGAAAACCTGCACAGTCCGCTACTCGATGAGTTGATCGCCCAGGGCGTGCGCGGCGGCCAGTTCCCTGACGGCTCACAAAAAGACGGCTTTTTCAAATATGAAAAAAACCGGCCCAGTGCCATTTATGATCCAAAACAAAAAGGCTATCTGTCATTGGCAGATCTGCAATCCGGCTGCGATGATAGCCTGGGGCCCCTGCCCACGGTATTTCAACCCTGGAAAGCCGTCATCGCCCTGGCCGATAAAGACGCCTTCCTGAAGACCTATTTCGGCGAATTGCAGGCGCTGAACACCCTCGGGGCGCAAATGGCAAAAGCCTATGGCCTGCGCTCCAGAGAGATAGGACTGCAATTGCTGAGCCAGGGGGTGGCCAAAAAGGAGAGCGATGTCAACGCCGTGTTAACGACCGGGTTTTATCATGCCTATGGTCCTATCAACAACTATTTCTCTGAGGTGAGCAAATGAAGAAAATGCGCCGAAAAGTATTCATGACCGCGGGATACAATACCATTTCAATGGGCACGGGGCGAAAGGAATTCCATCCCAAGAAAGCCCGCCCCGGACTCGAAGAATATATCAAGGAAGCGGGACAGGGAACTTTAAAGATGATCGGCGGTGCCCAGGCTGTTGATGAAGGTGTGATCGGCAATTTTATGGCTGCGCGCTTCAATCATCAGGGCAATTTGACGGCCCTGATTCCTACCATCGATGAGGGGCTGCGCTGGAAATCGTGCACCCGGGTTGAAGGGGCCTGCGCCTCAGGCGGGCTGGCACTGTTGAATGGCATCAAATCGGTTCTGGCCCAAACCGCCGAGGTGGCATTGGTCATCGGTGTCGAGGTGCAAAACACGGTTAAAGCGGTATATGGCGCCGACATCCTGGCCGGTGCCGGCTGGTACCGGGGCGAACGAAAAACCGGGCATGCTTTTTTTTTCCCGGCCAAATTCAGTGACCGCGCCGGTGTCTATTTCGAGAAATTCGGCCGCGAGCGCACGCGCCGTGCCTTGGCCCGTTGGTACCGCAATGCCATTGAAAATGCCCGCCTCTGCCCCAGCGCCCAGGAGTATCACAACAAAAGCCTCGATCTGGAAGCCCTGGCCATGAGCGAACCCAATCCACGGTCATTTGTGGAGCATCTCAATTTCTATGATTGCTCGAAAGTCTCAGATGGTGCCGCGGCCATTGCCATTGTGTCCGAAAGCGGACTGAAACGCATTGGTTGCAGTACAAAAGAGGCTGTTGAAGTTCTTGGTTGGGCTCAGGTCCAGGCCGACCTGACCGTGCCGGTCACTGAAGCATTCCGCCTCGAAACAACCGAGCGGGCGGTGAAACAGGCCCTGAAAATGGCCGGAATCACCAGTGCCGACCTGGGGACCGTTGAAGGCCATGATTGCTTTACCATAGCCGGCATCATGTCACTCGAAGCCATTGGGCTCTGCAAGCCGGGCGAAGGTCCCGATTTTGTCCTGGCAGGAAATACCTCGCGCCAGGGCAGCACTCCCTTTAACACTTCCGGCGGCTTGATCGGATGGGGGCATCCCACCGGCGCAACCGGTGTACATCAGGCTATTACCATCTGGGAGCAATTGACCGGCAAAGCCGGAGACTGGAAGATAGATATCGCGTCCAAGCGCCCCTATGGCTTGTCGGTGAATATGGGGGGCAACGATAAAACGTTGGTGGCCATTGTCTACCGCCAGGGGCAGTAGCAGGGGACAAGCAACATGTCCAGTCCATTGACCGTCCTGAATGAAGAAGAGCAAGCCCTCCGTGAACTGGTAGCAAAATTCGCCAAGGCCGAGATAGAGCCCCTGCGGATGACCATGGATGAAGAACAGCAGATGAACCCCGACTTGCTGCCAAAGCTCTTTTCCCTGGGGCTGATGGGTATCGAGATCCCTGTTGAGTATGGCGGCAGCGGTTCCAGCTTCTTCAATACTATTATTGTCATCGAGGAGCTCAGTAAAGTCGATGCGGCTGTGGGCGTATTGGTGGATGTGCAAAATACCGTGGTCAACAGTTGTATCGTGCGTTATGGGAGCGCCGGGCAAAAGGCAAAATATCTGCCCATGCTGGCCAGTGAAAAAGTTGGCTCCTACGCCCTTTCTGAAGCCGATTCGGGTTCCGACGCTTTCGCCCTTAAATGCCGGGCCAGGCCCGTGGTTGACGGCTTCGTCCTCAACGGTGCCAAGCTTTGGATAACCAACGCCCAGCAGGCCGAGGTCTTCATCGTTTTTGCCACCGTCGATCCGAAAGCCGGACACAAAGGCATCAGCGCTTTTTTGGTCGACCGCGACAGTTCCGGTTTTTCCATCGGCAAGAAGGAGAACAAGCTCGGCATTCGTGCCAGTTCAACCTGCGAGCTTTGTCTGGATGATGTGAAGCTCGGTCATGACCAGGTTCTGGGCATTGTCGGCAAGGGTTACAAAATAGCCATCGAAACCCTCAACGAAGGTCGTATCGGCATCGCCGCCCAGATGTTGGGATTGGCCGAAGGGGCGATGGCGGCAGCTTTGGCTTACAGTAAAGAACGTCAGCAGTTCGGCCAGCCGATCTTCAATTTCCAGGCCGTCCAGTTCCTTCTGGCAGAGATGGCCAGTCGCATCGAGGCTGCCCGTCTACTGACCTACAATGCCGCCCGCCTCAAGGACCAGGGCTTGCCTTTCATCAAGGAAGCCGCCATGGCTAAATACTTCACCAGTCAGGTCGCCGAGTGGGTGGCCAGCGAAAGTCTGGAGCTATTCGGGGGCTATGGCTTCAGTAAGGACTACCCGGCCGAGAAGTACTACCGCGATGCCAAGATCGGCAAAATCTACGAAGGTACAAGCTTCATGCAGCTGCAAACTATTGCCAAGCTGCTTTAAGGCGCCGGACGAGCACTCAGAATAAAGCTTTTCAAGCATGATAAAAAGAAACATAAAGATGGTGACAGAAGAGTTATATGCTGAAAGAAAAGCTGATAGTCCTGAGGATTGCGGTCCTTTGTTTTGTGGCGGCCGTGTCGCTTTACTTTTTTGTAATTTGGAGCTTGGAACTTAGAATTTTATTTGATCTTCAGCGTCGAGCCTCGAACTTCTTTTGCTGTTTCTATTTTCCCGGTTTGGTAATTCAACTCCGACCCAAGCATGGAATGGGGGATGAGGTAGACCACGACCATCAGCACAGTCGCGGCCAATGGCCACCAGCGGCTCTTTTTGCGTAGGAAAAAGGCCGCCAGCCAAAACAAAACGGCAAAAATGGTCTTGCTGTCGGTCAGGTCGCCACCCAGCGGGAAACCGGTCCAAAAGGCCCCAAAGGCATATTTTTGCACCAGCGGCCCAAGGATCAGGCCGCCGATTGAAGTCATAGCCAGGGTCCAGGGCACGAGTTTCTGCCAGCGGCCATCCCGGCGCAGCGCTTCCAGTCCGGTGCGCAAGGCCAGCAATAGCCCGGCGAACATGAAGATGACGTGAAAAATCAGCAGGGCGGTGGGGACTTCGCCCTTGAAACGGGCCACGACGGAAGGCAGGAAAACTGTACCGGAGGTTGGCGTCGTTCCATGGATCCTGTAAATAAGTTTCCCGGCGGCGGGTTGCCCTGGCAGCTCTGCCTCATAAAAAGAACCGTTCTTTTTCATTGTGACGTACTGTTCTTTGGTTCCGGGAATTGGAAAGCGGTCATAAATAACGTCAAGATAATCCACTGTCCCCGAAACAGCTACCCGAATAGGCAGAGGTTTAAAACTGGTCCAACTGCGGAAAAACTTGTATTTGATCTCAAGACCTGGACGCGTATCCTTTCCTTTCAACGGGTAAGTCGGGCCGCTCAGGCGCTGATAGACGGCCAAGAGCAGGGTCAGAATGAACGCCAGCAGCCAGAGCAGGAGAGAGACCTTTTTTTTCATGGACAAATTATATCCAGGATGAGACAAAAAGCAAGGAACCCGGCCCGGAAACTCTTGCAATTGTGCCTCGGAAATACTAAAATGTCCTTAACGAACCAAGGAGAATCCCTCATGAAAGGTACCATGAAGGCACTGCGTAAAATCAAACCTGGTCCCGGGCTGGAAATGCAGGAAGTTCCCATCCCGTCCATCAAGGCCAGCGAGGTCCTTATCAAGGTCCATAAGCGGGCCATCTGCGGCACCGACCTGCACATCTACAAATGGGACGAGTGGTCGCAGAACCGGTTGAAACCGCCCCTGACCACCGGCCATGAATTCTACGGCGCCATCGTGGAAATCGGCGCCGATGTCTGCCATTACCAGGTCGGCGACCTGGTGACCGCGGAGATGCACGTGGTCTGCAACCAGTGCTTCCAGTGCCGCACCGGCAACGCCCACCTCTGCGAGAATGTGGTCATCCTGGGCGTAGATGGCGACGGCTGTTTCGCCGACTATATTGCCGTGCCCGAGTCCAACCTGTGGCGTGTGCCCAAGGATATTGACCCCGAATTGGCGGCCATCTACGACCCGTTCGGCAACGCCGTGCACACGGTCATGGCCGGACCTACGGTCGGCAAATCCTTTCTGATCCTGGGCGGCGGACCTATCGGCATCGCCGCCATCCCGGTCTGCAAGGCCGCCGGGGCGTCGCTGGTTCTGCTGAGCGAGGTGCTGCCTTTCCGCCAGGAGCTGGCCCGAAAAATGGGGGCTGACCGTGTGATCGATCCTGCCAAGGAGGACCTGTCCGCCATCGTCAAGACCATGACCTTGGGCCAGGGGGTTGACGTGGTGCTGGAAATGTCGGGACACCCGGCCGCCATTGTCCAGGGCTTCCGTTCGATCCGCAAGAACGGCCGCTATTCGCTGCTGGGCATCCCGGCCAAGCCGCTCAGTCTCGACCTGGCCAAGGATATTATTTTCCCCGGCGTGACCGTCCAGGGCATCAACGGCCGGCGCATGTTTGAAACCTGGTACCAGATGGACGCCCTGCTGGTTTCGGGCAAAGTCGATTTGAAACCGTTGATCACCCACCGCTTCAAGATGGAAGATTTCCAGAAGGCCTTTGAATTGGGCCTTTCGGGCAATACCGGCAAGATCATTTTGGAGTAAAAGTGATTAGTGATAAGTGATGAGCAAAAAAAGCGGGCATTAGTTCGAATTATTGCTGTTTCCAGTTACTCATCTCGCAAGTTCGTTAAGTTTCCCTCTCATCACACATTGCGCATTATGTATCACGAATAGCTCGGCTCAATTATTGGACTTCCATCTCCTTTAAAAGGCGGTCGGTGCCGCTGAATTTGGCCAGCGACCAGAGAATGAAACGGATATCGACACCGATGGAGCGGCTGTAGGATTCATCCCAGGCGTAGTCGTTGATCGTGGCTTCGAAAACCCGGTCAAAGTTCAGCCCGATCAATTCGCCCTTGGCGTTCAACACCGGGCTGCCTGAATTGCCGCCGGCGGTGTCCATGTTGTAGAGCATGGCCACCGGGACGTCGCCCAAATCGGGGTGGGCGAAGCGTCCGTGATCCTTGGCCCTGGCCAGGTCGATCAACTTGCTTGGCGCCTGGTAGGATGGTAAATCCGGGTGGGCATAATGCTTTTCGACAATGCCGCTCAGGGTCGTGAAGGGCTCCATATGCACGGCATCGGCCGGAGAATAACCCCTGATCCTGCCATAGGTCAGGCGCAAGGTGCCGTTGGCGTCTGGAATAAAGTCCTTGCCCATGAATTCTTTCTTGACATCTACCAGTTGCGCCAGCAGCGGATCAAGGATTCCTTTTTCTTTTTTTTCGGCCTCCTTCAATTCGCGCTGGTCGGGATATAAGGCGAAAGCCAGGTTGACGAAAGGATCATTCAGGGCTTGCAGCTGCGCCGTATTTTTTTTGAGCCATTCGCTCACGATTTCTGGTTTTTTCAGTTTTGTTTCAGTAAAGGCTTTTTCCAGAAAGGCGTCAATGTCTTTTTCCAGGTCAACACCGGTCATGATATAGCGCATGCCCGCGATGGCTTGTTCGCCTTTGAAAGCGGCGGCGCGTCGGAGCATTTCCTTGAGCAGGGCTTTTTCGGTCGGTTCATGGTAATCTCTCAGCGCCATGGTCATTTGCTTCTGGGTGCGGTCGAAATTGCGATCCATGTAGCTGGCTTCCCGTTTGGTATCCTCTTTGACACGTTCATAGGAAGCCTCGCAGATCTTGAAGGCATTGCCCATCATGAGGGAGATCCTGGCGCTCAACAGGTTGGACAGGGTCAGGTTCCGGGGCGCTCTTTTGCCTGTTTCCTCATAGACTTTTTCAAGGTCAGCGAGCAGCGAACCGTATTTTTTTTGCCGGGCCGGATCGGCTGCGATGAATTGCTGCAGGGATTCCTCTTCCTTTTCCCGTTTTTCGACCAAATGAAGATTTTTCAAGCCCTTGAGCTGGCCGAGACTGCGGGTGACGGTGTTCCATAACCCCTTGAGGGACGACGAAAGTTTGATGGCGATGCCGCGGTCGTCGGTGCTCATTTTTTCCTTCAGCTGGATGATCCAGCGATAAAGGTCGACCGTGAAAGGCATGCGGATATTCTCTTCATGGGCGATGAAGTGGGATGACTTGTGGCGGTGAGTGCTGCCCGGGTAGCCGAGGATGAATGCGAATTCCTCGCTTTTGGCACCCTCGGCCGCGACCTGGAGGTACTTTTTGGGTTGGAAGGGGACATTCTGAAGCGCGAATTCGGCATTGGAACCGTCGGGGGCGACGTAGGCGCGCATGAAGGCGAAATCGCCGGTGTGACGGGGCCACATCCAGTTATCCTCCTCGCCGCCGAATTCGCCGATGGAGCGGGGCGGAGCGTAAACCAGGCGCACGTCCTTGATGTAATTATAAATGAACAGCACATAGGTTTTGCCGCGGAACATTTCGGCGACCTCGGCCCGCTTGCCGGGATTGCTTTTCTCGACGGCAACGACCATGCGGTTCATTTTCTCCTCGATGGCCTTGCTGCGCTGGGCATAGGTCATTTTCTTGCTGACCGCGGCCAGGACCTCCCGGGAAACGTCCCGGTAGGATTCGATCAGGCGTACGGTATAGCGCTTGGCCGGGATCTCGGCTGAACGGTCGGCAGCAAAAAAGCCGTTGCGCAGGTAATCCGTCTCGGGGGTAGTGACCCCCTGGATGGCGCCGAAGGCGCAATGGTAATTGGTCAGGATCAGGCCTTCGCCGGATACAAAGCTGGCGGTGCAGCCGCCCAGGTCGATGATCCCATCGATGAGGCTGACGCCCTTGGGGTTGTACATGTCCCGGGATTCGATTAGGAATCCCCTGGCCTTGAGGTCGAGTTTGTGGATCTCGCTCAAGGGGAACATCCCTTCTTCGGCGTAGAGGGAACGGATGGAAAAAGCGGTAAAAAACAATATCACCAAAGCGAGCAGTATGTTTCTTTTCACGCGCAGTTCTCCTTACTTTTGATTTTTAGCGGATTCATGTTGATATTTATACAATTTCCATTCTGAAGTCAAATCATCCAGCAAACTTGCCGTGCTCCGATTCGCACAGGCTTGATCTCAAGATAGATTGAAAAAGCGGGCGCATTCGAAATTCATGACGACTGGGGTGTTTTTATTCGGCTCCGTCCCAACAGTATGTGCAGAGTTTTTCTTTCGGCAGGCCGATGGCAGTGATCAAGTCGTCCAGGACCTGGTACTTCAGCGTGGTCAGATTCAGTCGTTGCCGGATCGATTCTTCCATGCTGGCGTACTTCGCGGTTCCGGCGCGGGCGTACTCGCTGAAATCCTTCACGTCCGGACCCTCGAGGGAGCGCACAGCCTGGCGGGAGGCCAGGTCCATTTCCGATCGCGAACGTGAAAAATTAAGGAATTTGCAACCGAAGACCAGCGGCGGGCAGGCGGGCCGCATGTGGATTTCGTTGGCTCCGGCGTCGTAAAGACGCTGGATGGTGTCCTTGAGCTGGGTGCCGCGAACGATGGAGTCCTCGCAGAACAGGATGCGTTTCCCTTCGATCAACTCCCTGACGGGAATCAGCTTCATGCACGCGACGAGATCCCTGATGTCCTGATGCTGGGGCATGAAGCTTCTGGCCCAGGTCGGTGAGTATTTGACGAACGGCCGTTTGAACGGAATGCAGGCCTCGTTCGCGTAACCCAGACCATGACCGATCCCGGAATCAGGGATGCCGGCCACAAAGTCGATGGCGGCCGGAAAGCGGCGGGCCAGGAGCGCTCCACAGCGATTGCGCACGGCTTCGACGTTGATCCCTTCGTAGCTTGATGCCGGATATCCGTAATAGATCCACAAAAAACTGCAGATCTGCAGGCGGCTCTCCGGTTTTTTGTGGCGCTCGTAGCCCTCAGCGGTAATAAAAACTATTTCGCCCGGGCCCAGAATTTTTTCGGTTTTGTAATCCAGGTTGGGAAATGCGCAGGTTTCGAAAGTCACGGCCATGCCGCCGTTTTTCCGGCCGATGATGATCGGTGTGCGTCCGCGCCGGTCACGGGCCGCATAAATCCCGGTCCTGGTCAGGACGAGTAGTGAACAGGAACCTTCGATCTCGGCCAGGGCGCGGCGGATGCCCGCCTCAAAACTATCCTCCATGTTGATGAGTGACGCCACCAACTCGGTTGGGTTGATGTCGCCGCTTCCCATTTCGCTGAGGTGAATGCGCCGGTTGCGGAACGCTTCCCCGGCCAGTGCCTCGGCGTTCTGCACGACCCCGACCGTCGCGATCGCATAATCGCCGAGATGAGAGCGGATGAGCACCGGTTGATCGTCCGTATCGCTGATAACACCGATACCAATGCGGCCGCTCATGCGCCCGATATCGGGATCGAATTTTGAGCGGAACTGGGCGCTTTCGATGTTGTGTATGATGCGCACGAATCCTTCGCTGCCGATAGTGGCCATGCCGCCGCGTTTCGTTCCCATGTGCGAATGGTAGTCGGTGCCGTAGAAGAGATCATCGATACAATTGCTTTTGGATGCCACACCAAAAAATCCGCCCATTATTGCTCCTAGCCCGCATTTCTCACAAGCCTGATTTTTTCGTGGGAGCCGACTCTATAGGAACAAAAATACGGGGCGATTTTTGTTGCATACGACAAAAAGCAGTGATTTGAAAAATCATAGCGTTATTTTATATTTCTTTGAGCCAG
>JAHIKI010000053.1 GCA_018897435.1 Acidobacteriota bacterium
ATACCCTTGAATTTGAAACAAAATTGACATAAGCTGTTCTTCTACAGGGGACATTTTGTTACTCCTTAATTTTGTGGTGAAATTTAGAGTATAATTTGTCCCCTGTTTTAGTCAACTACCCATACATTTTGAAAGAGAACCAAAAAAGATTATCAGGTAAATAAATGGAATCAATAATTTCATTCCTATTTCCAGAATTGGGCATTGGGGGCTGTACTTGAAACTATGTAAATATCGTGATAAAAAAAATGGCCGCGGGGGCCTGAATTATCAGGCGATTTCCAAGCTACCTTTGCGGCTATAAAGATGAACGCGCTTGGTTCGCTGTAGCACTATGAGTCCGAACGCGGCAACCTGGTGCGGCTGATGCGGGTCAAGGAGATCATCCGCAGCCACTTAACTTCAACCGAACAGCTCTACTTGTTCCAGCGGTCCAGTTCCAGGCGGTATTTCTGCTGGATAGCGCGCATCTGGCCCGGGTAGACACCGGCCCGGTGCGCTTTCTCCCACGCCGCTTCCATGCCGGCATCGATCTCGGCCGCCAGGGTTTCCATGTCCTGGATCATCATCCGGCATTCGGGAGTATCGGCGGCGTTGATGGTGGTATAAATGCCGAACCATTGACGGCCAAAAGCATTGCCGGACGTCACGACGATCGTCCCCTGGCAGAAGTCGCTGTATTTTTGCCACAGGGTATCGATCTCATCGGCCTTGTAAGCCATTTCGCGTGCCTCCCCCGGTCATATTCATGAACGCCCGCTTGGCGCGTCCGGGCGTAGCCTGGCGCATCGTCACTATCTTCCCGGGCCGTCTCACCCAGCACCGCGGCTGGTATTTCCGCACTGGCCGGGCTTTCATTCTTACCGGGAGCGCTTTCAATGGTCTCGTCATCACCGGATACGACATTGACAGGCGGCGGCAAGGTGGACGGGGCCTCCACGTTGGTATCGACTACCCGCCGCGCGGCCGCGGCCTCGATTTCGCGCTTCCTTTCATCCAGGTAAGCGGCGGCATCGCGGGCAACGATTTTAATGTCATAATCCCCTTTGAAACGGTGAAAGATCAGGTCATTGAAGCCGCTGGCAGCCGAAAAATAACTGATCGATTTTCCTTCCCGGAAAGTCTTAACCAGACCGACATCTTCGGTACTGCCGCTGATCTGGACAACTTTACCCACATAAATCCCTTGGCTGGTTCCGGAACGGAAATACAGGACCGACAAAACCGCCGCTCCGGCAATCAAGATCAGCGCTATGACGAAAAATATTTTTTTGCGGTGGACAAAGTAGCTTTCTTTGTAGGGCCTGATCTCGGCCATGATTCACCTCCGGATGGGAACATTGTAGGAAAACCGCCAGCCCAAAGTCAATCGGCCTCTCTTTCCGTCGCCGCCCGCAACACCTTGTTTACGGCGCGGACCGTTTGGGCGGTTTCCTTCTGGAATTCCCGCACCATGGCGACATTGACGGCCCCGGCCCTGCTGATCCCGGCTAGGTTTTGCAGGGTGATGCCGCCGATGGCCACGAACGGAATGGTGATTGCGGCAGCGACTTGGCAAAGAGTCTCCAGGCCGATGGGCGGATAGTTTTCCTTGGTCGGGGTGGCGAAGACCGGGCCGATGCCGATGTAATGCGCTCCCTGGCCCTGGGCTTCCACGGCCTGGTCCAGGGAGTGGGTGGACCTACCGATCAGGAAACCGGCCGGAACGATCTTCCTAGCCTCGGTGATGCCTAGGTCATCCTGGCCCAAGTGTACGCCGTCGGCCGCGGAGAGCAGGGCGGTATCGATGTGATCGTTGACGATGAACAGGGCGCCATGCTGACGGGTGACCCGGCGGATGGCGCGGGCGATTTCCAAGCGCCGCGGCGGCGGGGCGGTTTTGTCACGGTATTGGATGACGCGCGCGCCCCCTGAGCAGGCCTGTTCAGCGATCTGCAGATGGTCCTGACTGGTGATGACGTATGCTCCCCAGGGAAGCTGTAGATCCACGGCTGGCAACCCGGAAGCGACGGCCATGGCCGGAACCGGATTTTCATAAACCGGCAATTGGCATGACGGACAATAGCCGCGATCCGTGTTTTCCAAGCGACGCTTTTCCAATCGCTGGCCGCAGCGCGGGCAATGATTATTGGTCATCAGCGAAGTTTCTTGAGCAGCTCCCCAGCCGCTTTCTCTCCGGACAGGAGCATGCCGCCGAAAACCGGACCCATGCGCGGCGCGCCCATGGCCGCGTTGGCGGCCATGCCGGCCACGAATAGGCCGGGGAAGATCTCCCCGGTGTTGACGATGGTTAGTTCTTCGCCCCTATCGGCCCACATCGACATTTCGCCCATCACCTGGCCGCTGGCCGTGTTGAGCTTGGCGTCCATCTTGCGGCTGACGATCGAGCAGACCTCGGCCGGATGGCCGCTGCCGTCGACGGTGTACCTGGCGCGGATGGTCAGCGGATCGACATGCAGGCCGGCGTGCTCGACCGGGGCCCATTGCAGCACCAGGCCGTTCACCCGCTTCTGCCCCTGGTGCTCGCGAAACATGACGTCGACGACGCGCACCAGGTTGAAGATTGGCGTTCCCGCCCGCACGCAAGCCGAAATCAAAGTAGACACGCATTCCACGCTGTCGGCCGTGAAATAGCCTTTTTCGTAGGCTTTAGTGCGGACATTCATTTTCTGCAGCAGGGGCAGGGCCGTTTCCTGGATGACGATCTCGTTGAACATCATGCCGCCGCCCCACATGCCGCCCCCTGGGGCCAGCTTGGATTCGAAGAGGGCGGTCTTAATGCCGGCGCGACCGAGCAGAGTGCCGCAGACCAGGTTGGCCGGGCCGGCCCCGACCAGGGCCACGTCGACTTCCAAACAGGAGAGAAGCTTCTTGAAATAATTATCAATGATGGCTCGCGAGATCTTTACATCGTCAAGTTGCATGGGGCTCCTTTTTCCGAATGCTAAGTTTAAGCCAAAAGCCCGCAAAAAACAAGCCTGAATTCCGGAGAGAAAAACGCGGCCCATCGGCAGCGGATGGACTTTGATCCACGGCTGTAATAAAATAGATCATGCGCATATCAGCCAAGGATATCGACCAAAATCTCGAGCTTGTTCGCCGCCAGTCCCCCCTGGTGCACAACATCACCAATTACGTGGTCATGAACCTGACCGCCAACGCCCTGCTGGCCGTCGGCGCCTCGCCGGTGATGGCCCATGCCCGGGAAGAGGTCGAGGATATGGTCAATATTGCCTCGGCCCTGGTCATCAATATCGGTACCCTGAGCGCACCCTGGATCGCATCCATGAAAAAAGCGGCCCGCAAGGCCCAAAAAAAAGGCATTCCCATCATTTACGACCCCGTGGGCGCCGGCGCCACCCCATTCCGTACGCGAACGATCCGCACTTTGATCCAAACCGTGCCGCCGGCCATTGTGCGCGGCAATGCCTCGGAGATCATCGCCATCGCCGATGACGCTTGCAAAACCAAGGGCGTGGACAGCGCCGCAGCCGCGGAAAATGCCCTGGACAGCGCCCGCTGGCTGAGTGAAAAATATGGCTGCGTGGTTTGCGTCAGCGGCGCAACCGATTATATCATCGACAAAAATGGCATGGTCATGATCAAAAACGGTCACGCGCTGATGCCAAAGGTCACCGGCCTGGGCTGCACGGCCACGGCTCTGTGCGGGGCTTTCGCCGCGGTCAACCCCAATTATTTTGCTACGACCACAGCCGCCATGGCCGTGATGGGCATCGCCGGGGAGATCGCCGCGGAAAAGGCCAAAGGCCCGGCCAGCATGCAGGTGGAATTTTTGGACGCGCTGTTCAACATGAAAGGTGAAGAGATCAAAAAACGTTTGAAGATTTCCTGAACACGATGGATTTTCGTAGGGGCGACCCGTCGGGTCGCCCCTACGTCGTATTAATAATTTACTGGGTTGTCCTGGTCTTCAGACCAATTTTTAGGATTGTCCAGAATGTATTTTTGAATTTTCTCCGATTCGGATCGATCGCGGATAATATGTTCGTAATAATTGCGTTGCCAATGGAAACCCAAACATTCCGTTTCACGAATCTTCTTTGTCGAGATGGATTTGAATTGGCCGATGATCGCCCCGATTGTCTCCGGTTTCAAGGTAGGGGCATTCTGCTGAAACGCCCCGCCTTGGATTATCCGTTTGATTTCCAGAGAATTTCCTGGCAGTATGTAGGGGCGTTCCGGCGGAACGCCCTGTATTATTTGGTTCGATTCTAAGGTCAATCTTCCAGGGCGACCCAGCGGGTCGCCCCTACACGGATAAATGGTTATGATGCCGTGCAAATGATTGGGCATGATGACAAATGGGCCCAATTCAATATCGGGACGGACCTTTGGTGTATTCAGCCATTCCAGATTGGCGATTTCGCCAATTGCGGACAATATCATTCTCCCTTCATGGATCTCACCCAATAAACATTCACGGTTCATGGTGCATATCGTTATAAAATAATTCCCCGCATCGGCATAATCGTATCCTTTGAGACGGATCGACCGCCGTGAAGGCCTGTTGAAATCAAATCCCATTCCTGAACCTTATCACGCGAGCAAATATAATCAAATCGGACACATGTCTTTTTAATTGATTTATTCGTAGGGGCGATCCGCTGGATCGCCCTGATTTGGACATGATTGGTCCAGGGCGACCCGTCGGGTCGCCCCAACGGAATCAAATCAATATCAAACCATTAATAAAATATTTTTTGATTAAATAAAAAAAGAATTCACGGCAGCGACCCTAGCCGCGGTATCGACCTGGAATTCGCGCACCATGGCCACGTTCCTGACCCCGACTGCCTTCACTGCGGCCATGTTGTCCAGGTTGATGCCGCCGATGGCAACCAGGGGGACGGAGATTTCCGCTGCCGCCAAGCGCAGCAATTCCAGTCCGACCACGGAATATTCCGTTTTGACCGGCGTGGCGAATACGGCCCCGATACCCAAATAATCGGCGCCCTGGCGTTCGGCGGCGCGGGCCTGCTCCAGGGAAGAACAGGAAACACCGATGATCATCCCGGCAGAAATCAGGGAGCGGGCATCAATGATCGAAACATCTTCCTGTCCCAGATGCACGCCGTCGGCCTCACTGAGCATGGCGATATCGATCTGGTCGTTGACGATGAACAGTGTCCCGTGCTCCCGGGTTACCTGACGGATCTGGCGGGCCACTTCCAGTCTCCGGGCCGGGCCGGCATCCTTGTCGCGGTACTGGATGACGCGGGCACCGCCCCGGCAGGCCTCCCGGGCCACCAGCAGGTGGTCGTTGCTGGTGATGACATAGGCTCCCCAGGGCGCGGCTTTTATTTGCTGCCGCAACCTTATCGACCTGCCGGCCCGTTCGATGATGCGGGCATGGCTGGCAAAAGCGATTTCAGGAAGCTGTGACAGCGAAAAATAAGCTGCGGCCAGGGCATCGTCACCGGCCTTGAGTTCACCCCCCACAGTGCCGACGCGGTAACCGATGACCAGCACCTCCGGGACCAACGGGTTCGGGCTCATTTCCATGGCAACCAGCCCTTCCACCCGGCCGGAGATCCCGGTCTCCTCATGGAGTTCGCGCAGGGCGCATTCTTCAGGAGTCTCACCTGTTTCCTGGAACCCTCCGGGCAGGCACCATTTGCCTTTGCCTGGTTCCTGGCCGCGCTGCACCAGCAGCACATCCCCCAAATCGTTGAAAACCGCCACGGCCGTGGCCGGCACCGGGTTTTCATAGACCGGGGCCTGGCAGTTCGCGCAAAAATCACGCTCCCTGTTCTCCATGCTCCGCTTTTCCAGTTTATTCCCGCAGCGCGGGCAGAACACTTTGGTCATTGATCCTATCCTCACTGATCCTGTAATATTCGGTTCGCGCCCGATTACTTATTAAAATCCAGTGTAAGCCAAATTCGCCGCAAAAACAACCGGGCCGTGAAATTGCGGCGCGAGCCGTTTCCGTAAATTGCAGCCAAGACCGTAAGTCAGGCAGCGTTCGAAAAAATTGCTGTTTCCATTCTTTCCTGATAAAATCCAACCTCATGATCAAACGGCAAGGAAAACACGGCCATTGAACCAAAATAAAGAAAATATAATTTCCGAAACCGCTGATTTCAACAAAGAAATGAATGCGCATGGTTCGCCAGAGGATCCAGAGCTGCAGGTACGTTACCTGAACCTCTCGCAGGTGGAGCCCGGGCTGATCGTCAACGATCGCTACCGGGTGGAAGGATTGATCGGCAAGGGCGGATTCGGCATGGTTTTCGCCGGGTTCGACCTGACACTGAAAACCCCGGTGGCCTTGAAATTTTTTAATCCTTCTTCGCTCCATGATAAAAAAAAATTTCTGCGCGTGCAGCGGGAGATCAACCTTTCCCGCAAGATCAGCGACCCGCGCATCATCAGGATCTTTTCCCTGGAGAACTGGTCGGGGATCTGGTTCATGGTCATGGAATGGATCCAAAGCCCAACCATGAAGGATATGCTGAAAGCCAAAGGGCGTTTTCCCTGGGCGGAGTTTCAACCCATATTTTTTGAGATTCTCCAGGGGGTGGAGACACTGCATGCCCAGGGCATCATCCACCGCGACCTGAAACCGTCCAACATCACGGTGGACAGGGATGGGAAGATCAAGATCCTCGACTTCGGCCTGGCCAAGGAGATCGGCGACCTGGAAAAAACCTCCTCGGTCGGCGAGATTGTCGGATCGCCTTTTTATCTTTCTCCCGAGCAGATTCAGAACCGGGAGCTGGGAGTGGAATCCGACATCTACCAGCTGGGCATCCTCCTCTATCAGGCCCTGACCGGAGCGTACCCCTTTCCGGACACCAGCACCATGGGCTTGGTCCTCATGCACCTGAACCAAAAACCCGGGCGCATTCAGGACCAGGGGATCCAAGTCCCCCGGGTAGTGGAGTTCGTAGTGGCCAAGGCGCTGGCCAAGAGAAAGCAGGATCGCTTCCGCAGCGCGGCCGAAATGGCGGAGCGCCTGCACAAAGGCAGCGTGCCGCTGCTGCATTCCCTGGCACGCCGCTTTCCCAGGGTTTTGCGCCGCGCGGCGGCCCTGGCCGCGATACTGCTCATCACCTATGCGGCCTATATCCAGACCCTGGGGTCCCGGGCAGTGCATTCCCTGGAAACCGGCAAAACCGTGGTCGAAGTAAAAAACCGCTTTAGCCGGACTGTCTGGCGCAGGGATTTCACCCCCTTTGCCGTCCACCTGGCTTACATCATTCCCGGCATGGGAATGGACAACCGGCAGGTCTTGCAGAACCCGATCCAACACGTTAAAGATTCCTTTCTGAACAACCTGCAAAACCAGCCATCTCCCCTTGCCGTGGCTTCCTTTCCCATCCCGGCAAAGGGATCTTCGTCGGGGATTGTTCGGTCAATTCTGACCGCATCGACAACCAGCTGGCCATCCTGGACCGCAGGGGAAAGCTGCTCGGCCAGGAATCCTATGGCAAAACATTCAATCTGACAGCCTACGATTTCGCCCCGGTGTTCACCATGTCCGCTTTCAAGGAGCTGGAAAACGGCAAAGCCGGGAAAAGCCTGGCCATGTTCCAATTCCAGAATTTCCAGGGCATGTATCCATCTGCCCTCGTTTTGAACAAAGGCAGAACATTTTCAGTGCTATCCAGTCCCGGTTCGATCGAAGAAACCCGAATCCTGAAAAACAATGCCAGAGAAGTATCCCTGCTGGTCCTGGGCAACAACAACCTGGTCTCGCACCTGGCCTACCTGACCGAATGGAACATCTCCCCGACCGCAGGGCGTAATTGGGAGATCATCCCGAGTTACAACCAGGAACCCAAAGATGTGCCGGCCGACTTCCTGGCCTTTGTCCCCCCCAACACCAGGATCATTGAAAACCACTGGCTCAGCCGGGGCCGGGTGGTCCTGTTCGACAAACAGGAACGCGAGGCCATCACGGTGCATCGCAACGGCAAACTGGAAGTGGACCGCAAGGGAAAGAACCTGATTTACCGAGACCGGCCGGAAATCCTGGCCCAAGCCAACGGCTTGATCAATGAAAGCATCCAACAGAAAACCATGCACCGCAATCCCGAAAAAGCGCTGGAATTGATCGGCAAAGCCGTTGAGCTGCCGGTGCAGAACCCCTACCTGCGATCGGCGCTCCTCTACCTGAAAGGGGACTGCGAAACCGGATTGGGCCGGTACGAGGCCGGGAAAAAGAGCCTGGAAGAAGCATTGCAATATTTCCCGCGCAACAATGACGCGATGCAAAGGCTCCTGGAGATCATTTTTTTCGAACAAGGACCGCTGCCGGCCATCGAAACCATGGAGCGATCCTATTCGCAAAGCCGGAATTTTTTCGGCCTGGCCAACGTGGGCATGCGCCTTTTCCTGGGCCACCTCCATCTGGCCGCTGGACAGATGGAGAAAGCGAGAGAGTACTTCGAGAAGATCTACCAGGAGAATTATCCTTATGCCAGGAACCCCCTCTCCGGGATCCTGGAGATGTTCAAGGGAAACTACGCGCAGGCCTACCGCTATCTTCACCAGGGGGAGGCCCAGCCTCCCGCTTTTTTCATTGTCAGGGAATACAGGCTGCTCCTGGCCCGCAGCATGATCCTGGCTCGAACGGATCTGGGCCGCGCCCGCTGGATCCTGGAGGACCTAGCCAAGTACTCTTTGCGCCAGGGCCACATGACCGAGGTCTCCCTGTGCTTCCTCCTTGCCCGCGAGGGAAAACTGGCGGAAGCACGAGAGAGGATCGGCCCCGCTTTTGAGAAACTAAAAAAAATGGCCGCGGGTGATTTCGAAACCCGGATCTGGTTCTGGTACGACGCGTTCATTTACGCCAGGACCATGGAACTTCTGGGCAATCCCCGCGAGGCCCGCAAAGGCTACCGGGCTTGCCTGGATGCCAACCCCCATACCGCCCTGGCCGCAGAAGCAAGGAAAATCCTGGCCGGCCGTTAAAAAGCCCCCCTGTCCTGGCACCGCCGCTTTCTGTTATAATGGCAGCCGATGGCTGAGAAAACAATCACGGAAATCGCCCGCCTCTGCGCCGACTGCGGCACCTGCCAATCGGCCTGCCCGGTCTATGGGGCCGAACTCAGCGAGCCCAATTCGCCACGCGGCAAGGTCAACCTGATCAAGGCAGTGGACGACGGCCGCCTTAAAACAAACGCCAACAACCGCGCCCTGCTCTATCAATGCCTGGTCTGCGGCAGCTGCGATCAGGCCTGCCCCAACGGCGTCGAATTTACATCCATGATGATCAACTATAGAAACCGTATCTCGAGCGGCCGGAGCATCCCCTGGCTGAAAAAATTACTTCTCTTTTTCTACCAGGGATTCATCCTGCGCAAGGTCCTCTGGCTGCCCCGGCTCCTGGCGCGCACTCCGCTCAAAAAGAAATTATTCCTGCCCTCCTTTCAGAACACGGATCTGAAAAAGATCCGCGGCCACGACCGCAGCAAATCGTACGACGTCCTGCTCTTCCCCGGCTGCGTACTGACCTATTTTTACCCGGAAAAAATTGCCGGCATCAAGGCCTTGCTCGAAAAACAGGGACTGTCCATATTGCTTCCCCCCGGCCTGCATTGCTGCGGTTTTCCCTATCTTTCGCAGGGTTGGGGGAAAAAGTTCGCAGCTCTAAAAAAAAAGAACCAGGCGGTTTTCAGCAGCTTTCGCTTTCAGTATATTGTCGTCCCCTGCTCGACCGGAGTGCTGGCTTTTAAAAAATATTACGACCTGCCGGGAATCGAAATTTTTGAATTGAGCGAATTTCTTTTTAAATTCCGCCCCGGCGCCGCCATCGACCCGAATTTCGCCAAGCCGTTCCCGGGGCCCTTCACCTACCACGACCCCTGCCACAACCTCAAATCACTGAAACTGCAGAGGGAGGCACGCCATTTTCTCGAGCAATTCGGCGACCGCTACCGGGATGATGCCTCGGCGCTGTGCTGCGGCTTCGGCGGTATTTTCAAGGTCGGTTTCCCGGCCACTTCGGCCCGCATCCTGGCAAAAAAAACCGCCAAGCTTGCCGAGACCGGTGCAGGCGCCGTGGTCACGTCCTGCCCCGGCTGCTACATGCAGCTAAAAGAGAGCCTCGATTTGCCCGTGTATTTCTTCAGTGACATATTTATGAAAAACGAGATCAGTGATTAGTGAATAGTAAATAGTGATTGGTCAAGAAAATAGCATTAAACGTCAGCCATATCCCCCCGGCTGCGCCACCCCCCCTTACCCAAGGAGGGATGGAGGGGGGATCCGGAGTTTTTGTCACAATCAATCCAGGCGCCGGATCTTTTCCTGGCCGCGCAGGCGCGACAGGAGCCGGGCCACCGTCAACTTTTCCACGGGATGGACCAGCTTGGGCGCGATCTCGAACAGCGGCACCAGGACGAAGCCACGTCCGGCCAGGCGCGGATGAGGCACGGTCAGCTCCGGCGTCTCCAGGACCAGGTCCCCGGCCAGCAGGATATCGATGTCGATCGGCCGGCTTTGGTAATGAGAATTTGCCAGATCACGACCCTGGGACGCTTCATGTTCCTTGCATGCCGCCAGAAGATCAGGCGGGCTCAGCCGGGACTCCAGGGCCAGCGACAGGTTGTAAAACAATGCAGCCCCGGGCATGCCCAGCGCCGTTGTTTCATAGAGAGCCGACCTTCTCAGCACCCGGCCGCAGCTTTGTAGAAAAATCACGGCTTTTTCAATGTTATCGCGGCGGTCGCCCTGGTTCGACCCCAACCCCAAATGGTACAGGATCGTTCCGCGCCGCGGTTGGACCGCTCCGCGCCGGTAACCGTAAGGCAAGCAGCTGGACCTTGTTTTTCTTTCAGCCATGTTTTCTCGTCGCTGTACATCATAGGCAAAGCACCGTCAAAAAACAAGACGCGGCCAAGGACGGAGGGCATGGTTGAACAAAAACAGCCGCCGCACGTATACACATTATTCGGAATAAAATTGAAAACCATAGCCGTATCAACCCAGTGCCGCAGGTTTTCCTATCCAACCCATCAATATAAAATAAATTCCAAACCCATTCAAATCAAAGGAGGCAAGATGAAAAAACAAATTATCCTCTGCGCAACCATTCTATTGGCGGCTGCGCTGCTGGCGGCGGCCGCTCCCGCCAAGAAGGAAACGGACAAGAATGCCGATCCGTTCTCCGGGTTGAAATTCCGTTCCATCGGCCCGGCCTACACTTCGGGGCGCATCGCCGATTTCGCCGTCAACCCCGCCAACCCCAAGCAATACTTCGTGGCCGTGGCCAGCGGCCACATCTGGAAAACCGACAATGCCGGCATCACCTGGAATCCGGTTTTCGACAATTACGGCGCCTACGCCTTGGGCTGCCTGGCCATGGACCCCACCAACCCCAACGTGGTCTGGGCCGGCACGGGCGAAAACAACCACCAACGCGCCCTGGGATACGGCGACGGCGTTTACAAAACAGTGGACGGCGGCAAGAGCTGGAAGAACATGGGCCTGAAGGATTCTCGCCAGATCGGTATGATCCTGATCAACCCCAAAAACCCTGATACCGTCTATGTCGCTGCTGAAGGGTCAGCCTGGGGCCCGGGCGGCGACCGCGGTCTGTACAAGACCGTTGACGGCGGCCTGAACTGGAAAAAAGTGCTGAACATCAGCGAGAACACCGGCATCAATTGCCTGGTCATGGATCCGCGCGATCCCGACCTTATTATTGCCTCATCGGAACAGCGCCGGCGCCACGTCTTCACCAAGATCGGCGGCGGTCCGGAATCGGCCATTCACAAAACGGTCGACGGCGGAGCCACCTGGCACAAGGTCACATCTGGACTGCCTGCGGTCGATATGGGCGGCATCGGCCTGGCCATTTCGCCGGTTAATCCCGATGTGGTCTACGCCATCATCGAAGCGGCCGGGGATGAGGGTGGTTTTTTCCGTTCCAATGACCGCGGCGAATCGTGGAGCAAGATGGGCCCGCATACCGCCCAGGGGCAATATTACAATGAGATATACTGCGACCCCGGCGATGTGAACAAGGTCTATTCGGTGGAGACCGTTTCCCAGGTGACGAGCGATGGCGGCAAGACCTGGACGCGCCTGGGCTTAAAACGCCGGCACGTGGATGACCACGCCCTGTGGATCGATCCCCGCGATACCGCCCATTTTATGATCGGCGGCGACGGCGGCATATATGAAACTTATGACAATGGCGAAAACTGGCTGTTCAAAAGCAATCTGCCGGTGACCCAATTCTACCGCGTGGCCGTGGACGAATCTCTGCCTTTCTATTATATTTACGGCGGCACCCAGGACAACAACAGCATGGGCGGCCCCTCGCGCAACAGCAGTTCCGATGGCGTCACTTCCGATGAGTGGTTCGTCACCTGCGGCGGCGACGGCTTTTTTTCACAGATCGACCCTCAGGATCCCAACATTGTTTACGCCGAGTGGCAGTACGGCAACATCGTCCGCTACGACCGCAAAAGCGGCGAAAATTTTGTCATCAAACCCCAGCCTGGCCAGGACGAAAAAACCTACCGCTGGAACTGGAACACGCCGCTGCTGCTCAGCCCCCACGCCAATACCCGCCTTTACTGCGCTGCCAACAAGGTTTTTCGCAGCGACGACCGCGGCGATTCCTGGCAGGTGATCAGCGATGACCTGACTGCCCAGATCGACCGCAATACCTGGCCGGTAATGGGCAAATACTGGAGCGCCGATGCTGTTGCCAAGGACGTATCCACTTCGCTCTATGGCACCATTGTTTCCCTGGATGAATCCCCGCTTAAAGAAAACCTGATTTACGCCGGAAGCGACGACGGCCTGATCCAGGTGAGCGAAAATGCCGGCAAGCAGTGGCGCAAAACCGACAAGTTCCCCGGCGTCCCCGCCAACACCTATGTCAGCGACATTCTCTCTTCCCGCTTCGACGAGAACATCGTCTACGCCTGCTTCGACAACATCCTGCGTGACGATTTCAAACCGTATCTCCTAAAAAGTGTTGACAAGGGGAGAACCTGGACATCGATCGCCGCCAACCTGCCGGCCAACGGCACCGTGCATACCATCGCCCAGGACCATGTCAACCCCGAACTGTTGTTCGCCGGCACCGAATTCGCTGTGTTCTTTACTGCCAACGGCGGCAAGGAATGGACCCAGCTGAAGGCCGGCATACCGACAGTAGCCGTCAAGGACATCGCCATCCAGCGCCGCGAAAACGACTTGGTGCTGGCCACCTTCGGCCGCGGTTTCTACGTCCTGGACGATTACACCCCGCTGCGCTTTTTCCAAAGCGAAATTCAGAAAAAAGAGCTGCATCTGTTCCCGGTCAAGGACACCCTGATGTACGTTCAGACCTCGATGAAGTACGGCCAGGGCGCCACCTATTTCACCGCCCCCAATCCCGACTATGGCGCCACTTTCACTTATTATCTGCAGGAAGCTTACCAGACCAAAAAACAGATGCGGCAGAAAAAAGACAAAGAATTGTTCGAAAAAAGCAAGCCCATACCCAATCCCAGCTGGGAGGAGCTCCGCCTGGAAGATATGGAGACCGCACCCTACCTGTTGTTCACCATCAGCGATGCCCAAGGAAACGTCGTTCGTGAACTGCGCGCCAAACCTGACAAGGGCATCAACCGCCTGGCCTGGGACCTGAGCTATCCCTCGCCGTTCCCAACCAAGTTCGAAAGCAAATTCAATCCCCTGGCCAAGGATGATAGCGGCCTGATGGTCATGCCCGGCAAGTACAAAGTGACCGCAGCCAAAGTGATCGACAATGTGGTCACGCCGCTGGGTGAAAGCCAGGAATTTGCGGCAATAATTCTGGCCAATGCGACCCTGGCAGCCCCGGACCGGCCAGCCCTGGTGCGCTTCCAGGGCCAGGTAGCCGAACTGACCCGGGTGCTGCAGGGGGCCGTGGAGCTGGCCGGGGAATTGAACGGAAAATTGGCGCGCATCAAGCAGACCCTGATGACCCTGCCCAAGGGCGCAGCCTCACTGCTGGGCCAGGCGTCGGCCGCTGAAAAGAGACTGGACGAGATCGTATACGCCATCCGCGGCCTGGAAGCCAAGGCCAGCGATGAGGAGATCCCGCCCACCCACGTGCCTCTCTGGTCGCGCCTCTCAACCATCATCTACAATCAGTACGCCACCACGGCCGATCCCGGTAAAAGCCAGATGAACGGCATCGAGATCGTCAAGGATGAGCTCGTCCCGCTGCTGCGCAAGCTCAAAAGCATCGCCCAAGAAGATTTCCCCAAGCTGGAAAAGGAACTGGACGCCGCCCGCGCTCCCTGGACGCCGGGCCGGCTACTGGAGTTGCAGGATTGATCAAAGTGCTTGGCAACAGGGACGGGGCATAAAAAACCCGTCCCTGTTTTTTTTCTATCTTCCCTCCAATTTGATGAAGCGGACGACATCTACCGGCTTTTCCAGTCTGGTGCCTGAACCTGGAGAGTGTGCACGCGGGCAGAGGAGTTGGCTTAAAAAAACTACTCAATCTCGAAGAGCCGATGGTTGGCCAGGATGTTGTCCCCCTCCTGCACGCCCAGGGACTTGATGATTCCGGACCTGGGGGCGCGGATCTCGTTCTCCATCTTCATGGCCTCGTGGATGAACACGATGTCGTTCTCCTCGACCCGGTCCTGGACGCGAAAAAATATCTTCTTGTTGTAGCCGGGAATGAAGCTTTTGACCACGCCGGACTTGGAGGCACTGACCGGTTTTTCCTTATAGTAGAACAGGCTGTCGATCTTCAGCAGCGAGGCCGAGTAGAATTCCTTGTCGACATAGATGCCCTGGGCTTCCGCTAAGCTAGCCCAACTTCCGCAGTGTGATGACGAAGAACCGCGTGGGTGCTGCAATTGATTATTCATTTAGTCACTATTTTCAGCATGGGTTTGCCATTTTTTGACCGGCTTCATCGGCTCGTGG
>JAHIKI010000054.1 GCA_018897435.1 Acidobacteriota bacterium
CCAGCTCAAATGACCATTTTAAATCCCATTTTGCATGAGGTGGTCAAACAAAATTACATTTACTACGGCTTAAATAACCTAAAATTATGATGCTTTCATCTATTATCCGTGTACTCTCAAAGTTGATGGGGAATTCTGGGTAGCAGATCGGATTGACATAGCGGCGAGCGAGGCTGACTTTTCCCGGAGCATTCCATCATTGCCTGAATTGTGGGCAAAAGAACTCAGCGAGCTCCGTGACAAGTGATGAGGAAGAAAATTTAGCGATCTAGCCGTAACCGTAACCGTGACGCGTGACGAGGGAAGACAAAGGGAAGAGAGAGGCAAAGAAAAGGAAAGAGTGAATGCGTATGGGCGATTCGGAACGCTAAATGGCGCGAGGTTTTTCCGGCCCTGGCCATTTCCAGATTGCTCCTGGCCCGGTCTAGCCATTTTTTATGCAGCGGTTTTTCGTTCATATACCGTCTTGCCGTGTCGGGAAACTTCGGAATAGACCATATAGGTGTTGTTTTTGTATTTGCTGAAATCGTCTTCGGTTTCAACGATCAAGTCCACCGCTTTACCGATGCCTTCCCTGGCAAACATGACATACAGTTTTTTTTCCAGGTTGCGCGTATTCCGGGATTTTTTGACGATACACAGGATGTCATAATCGCTGCGCCTGTTATCTTTATTGACCGCCCGTGAGCCAAACAGGATGATTTTTTCCGGAAATATTTCCCTTTTCACGATTTCCACAATTTTTGCCAATTCCGGATCTTTCAGTTTCATACCGTAAATATAGGATTTATTTATCCGTTTGTCAATTTTTTTAACCCGATAAGGCAATGCAAAAAGTTGAGAATTTGGGACGGACAGTTAAAATGTGAAAAAAATTAGAGTACTGGGTCAGCCGACGATCGGTCCTGCGCCTGAAAGTGGATCATCCGCCTCTTTTTGAGTTTGAGTCAGCGGCCGGAAAAATTACTGCCAAGACGGCGTCGGCGCTTGACATAAAGCCCTATTTAAGATATTTTACCTTTCATGGAGAAGAACATGAAAGAATTCAAAGGACAGTTGATTTCCAAGGGCTTCAAGGTGGCGATCGTTGTCTCGCGTTTCAACAATTTCATAACCGAAAAACTGCTGGACGGCGCCAAGGATGCCTTGATGCGCAGCGGTTCCAAGGAAGAGGAAATTGATGTGGTTCGTGTTCCGGGCGCCTTTGAGATCCCGCTGGTGGCCAAGCGCTTGCTGCTCAGTAAAAAATATCAGGCCGTGATCTGCCTGGCGGCGATCATCCGCGGCGAAACCCCGCATTTTGACTTCATCGCCGCCGAAGTCAGCAAGGGCATCGCCCAACTTAATCTTGAATTTGCCCTGCCGGTGACCTACGGTATCATCACTGCCGACAACACCGACCAGGCCATCGAAAGGGCCGGAAACAAGATGGGCAACAAGGGTTTTCAGGCCGCCCAATCAGCCATTGAGCTGCTCAACCTTTTTACCGATGCCAATATCTGATGTTTCGCATCAAGTACAGCCGGGAAATCGTTTTAAAAATTCTTTATCAACTTGACGCCCTGAAGTGCGACGCGGCCCAAAGCGGCTCTGTCATCGAGGAATACTTTAAATCATTTCGCAGCGTTAATCCCGAAGAAGAGAAATTCATCCGGCGGCTGGTGCAGACCGTCATGGAACAAAAACCGGAGATCGACGCCTTGATCTCCAAAAACCTTATCGGCTGGAAACTGGAACGACTGGCGCTCATTGACCGTAACCTGTTGCGCATGGGCATGGCCGAGGCGGTGTTCAATTCGGAAAAGCCCATCATCATTGACGACCTGCTGCGCATCGCCAAAAAATACAGTGATGCCGATTCCTATAAATTGATCAACGCCATTTTGGACAAGGTGATCAATTGAGAACCCTCTTACTGATGCTGTTTCTCTGGACGCCGCTGCTCCAGGAAACCAGTCTTGAGGTTTTCGTCAGTTGCCGAACCCCGGAAATATTCAGCGATTACCGTAATACAAATTTCAAGCAGGAGATCAGCCCGGGCCACGGCGGCCTGAAAGTGAAGATCAAGAGCCGAACCCTCAGTTTGCAGAACTTGAACCACGTCATTTGCGCTGATGAACGGTACTTGGCGGCGCAAGGACCGGCCATTATCCGGATTTTCAGCCAGGTGCGCCTGAACGCACTCTCCCTGGCAGATTATTTAAAGAACATTTCCCATTTTTTAAAAAACCAGATTGAATATACCGAAGCCGACCTGCCGCAGGAGACGGACGCAGTGCTGGAGCAGGGGAAAGCACACTGCATCGGTTATGCCAACCTTGCCCAAACGCTGCTGGCCTGCATCGGTATTGTCAGCCACCCGGTCAACGGTTTCTTCCTGCGCGAAAACAACAAGAGGGTCGAACCGGTGCCACACCGCTGGCTCGAGATCGAACTGCCTGGGCAGCGGCGGATCTTCTACGACCCTCAGTACCAGGACTTTTCTTCACGCTACCTGGTTACCAATCTGGGAGTTGCCCTGGATAGTATCGAACGTTTCCAAGGCGTCATCATCAGAAAAAACAAGAAAATATTGGATGAATGAGGTAAGCAGATGGAAGAACAGTTCAGTGTCAGGCTGGAAAAGCTAAAAAGAATACTTGAATTGGGGATCACCCCGTACCCGTATCGTTTCGAAAGCACTATGCGCTTTGCCGAAATCATCGCCAAATTCAAAGACCGCAATGCCGAAGATCTGAAAGAAACCGCCCAGGAATTGAGCTGCGCCGGTCGCATCCTGGCTATCCGCAGCATGGGCAAAAGCGCTTTCATGCACCTGTTTGACGGTGAAGACAAGCTGCAGGTATACATCCGCAAGGAAATGGTTTCTGAAAAGGACTTTGCACTGAACAACCTCCTCGACATCGGAGACATCATCGGAGTGCAGGGGACGGTTTTCAAGACCCATACCCAGGAGTTGTCCATACTGGTCAGCGCCATAACCTTTTTATCCAAGTCATTCCATCCGCTGCCGGAAAAATGGCACGGACTGCAGGACAAGGAACTGCGCTTCCGGCAGCGCTACCTGGACCTGATCGTCAATCCCGAAACCAAGCAGATCTTCCGCAAGCGCTCGCAGATCATCCAGCATGTGCGGGCGTTTTTTCATGACCGGGGCTACATCGAAGTGGAAACGCCGATGATGCACCCCATACCCGGCGGGGCCACGGCCAGACCTTTTGTAACCCATCATAACGCTTTGGACATCGATCTGTACCTGCGTGTCGCTCCCGAGTTGTATTTAAAAAGACTGCTGGTGGGCGGCATGGAAAAGGTGTTCGAGATCAATCGCAACTTCCGCAATGAAGGCATTTCACTGATGCACAACCCCGAATTCACCATGATTGAATTTTATGAGTTGTACCGTGATTTCAACGACTATATGAATTTGAGCGAAGAGCTTTTGCTGACCCTAAACCGGGAATTGCTCCCCGATGGGACCATCCAGTGGCAGGAGCAGAAGATCAACATGGCGCCGCCTTTCAAACGGGTGAAATTCATGGAGGCCATCTCTGAAAAAACGGGACTGACCATTGAGCAGCTCTGGGATGAAGGAACGGTCAATGGGCATATTAAAAAACATTTTCCCGAAGAATCTCTACCGCCCACCTTCGGCAAGATGCTGGAACTCCTCTTTGATTTTTATGTCGAGAAAACCCTGATCGAACCCACGTTCGTCATCTATTATCCCAAGGTGATTTCGCCGCTGTCCAAAACGTCGCGTCTCGATGAACGCGAGACAGAAAGGTTCGAACTGTATATTGCCGGCATGGAAATAGCCAACGGTTTCTCGGAGTTGAATGATCCGCTCGAGCAGCGGAAGCGTTTTGAAGAACAATTGCGCAACCAGGAACGCGGCGACGATGAGGCGCAACTGATCGACAACAATTTCCTGCAAGCCCTGGAATACGGCATGGCTCCCGCGGCCGGGGAGGGCATCGGCATCGACCGCCTGGTCATGCTTTATACGGGAGCGCCTTCCATCAAGGAAGTCATCCTCTTCCCCCTGCTGAGACCGAAGGAATGAAGTTCGCCTGGTTCATTGCGGTCCGCTACCTGACCAAGGGTCGCAAAAATTCCTTCATTTCCATCATTTCCCTGGTTTCCATACTCGGCATTGCTATCGGCGTCGCCGCCCTGATCATCGCCCTCTCCCTGATCAACGGCTTTCAAAACGACATTCGCAACCGTATCTTGAGTTCATCGGCCCATATCATGGTCAGCGACCGTTTTGCTGATGGGTTTACTGATTACCGGGCCCTGAGCCATAAGCTGGAAAAAGAATTCAAGGGAGTGAAAGCCGTGATGCCCGTGGTTTATGGGACGGTCCTGGTCAAAGGCACCGGTAGAGAGGTCAGCGGGGCGATTTTCCGCGGCCTGGACCTGGGACGAAAGAAAAAAGAACCATGGCTGGCCAAGCTCGAATTCGGGCGCCTTCCCGCCAATGACCGGGAGTTGCTGCTGGGCAGGGAAATGGCTTTGAAGTTGAACCTGTTCGCCGCTGACAGCTGCCTGATCGTATCTCCTCAGGCAGCCCTCTCCCCCCTGGGCATCATGCCCCGTTTCAAAAAATTCAGGATTTCCGGCATTTTCAGATCCGGGCTTTTTGAATTCGACAGCGGCACGGTGATTGCCGGACTGGGTGCCGCCCAGCAATTGTTTTCCCTGAAAAACAAGATCAGCTACCTGCAAGTCAACCTGGACAATATCTTCAGTGCCGAAAAAGTCGCAGCCCGCATGCGCGGCCACCTGGGTGCTCAATACGCGGTAATAACCTGGATGGAACTGAACCAATCACTTTACTCGGCATTGGAGATGGAAAAAACCGTACTTTTCTTTACGCTGACCTTAATCATCATCGTTGCTTCCCTCAACATTATAGCCGGCTTGATCCTGCTGGTCATGCAGAAAATAAAAGATATCGGCATCCTGCTTTCTTACGGGACCAGCGCAGCCCAAATCAGGAAAATATTCTTCCTGCAGGGAGCAATCATCGGATTGCTGGGTACGGCCCTGGGAGTCATCCTGGGATTGGGATTCTGCTTTTTGGCCAACCGCTATGAATTGATACAGGTTCCCGCGGAGATCTACCAGGTCAGTTTCGTTCCCTTCCGCATCAATTTCCTGGATCTGGCGGCGGTGATTGTGGCTTCCCTTCTGATCAGTTTCAGCGCCACCCTTATCCCTTCGCGCAAGGCGGCGGCGGTCGATGTCGTGGACGCTGTCAAGTACGAATGAGTCTGCGGACAGCGAATTTTTGAAAAAAAATGAAAAAAAATTAAAATTGATATATTTTTTTATTGTTTTTTGATAAAATCATTTTAAATGTGCCATTTGCAATGGAGGCGATGCATGAATCAGCAAAAGATGGTTTCCTGCCTGATCGGATTGTTTTTTCTGGCTGCAATGACAGGATATGCCCAAACAGGAACACCGGCCGTGGACTGGAAGGGTTTGGAAGAGGCATGGAATGCATACTATGCCAGTCCCGGCGAAGCCAATGCTGCAAAAATGCTGACCCTGCTTCCCGGAAATGTAAAGATCACTGATATCAGGGATGGCTTTTTGGTTGTCAACATGATTTATGACCACTTGGGAATTTTGGAAGGTGAAATTTATTCAGGAAAACCCAATTCGATCAAATTAGGTTTTCGCCTATTCACGATTTCTTACGGGACCTTCGAAATTGCCCTGAATAAGGTCATCGGCAATTTGATCGCCTTCAATCCCCGGCTTTTTTTAGAGGAATTGGCGGCCCACCGCGACCTGTTCTTGTCACTGGAACCGATCCTGACCAGTTTTTTAAGAGATACTCCCGATGATCCGGCTGTCCAGGAACTGGAGAAAAAATTACGCATCAAGTGCCTGGAATCGGTCGAAGAGAAATCGCTCAAATCCCTGCGCAAAGAATGCATCAAAATATTAAAAAGACTGTGAATTAAGCCGATTCGAAAGGATTTCGAACAATTTTCGCTTGACTTTGGCCTCTTTTTGTATAAACTTATAGATTCAAATCAATGCGGAGGAACAGCCCATGCAGATCAAAATCGCCTCCAGCCAACTCAATGGCCTGGTGGTCTTGGAGCAGGAAGTTTTCGAGGATGAACGCGGGTTTTTCATGGAGGTTTTCAGAGCCGATCAATTCAACGCATTGGGACTGCCTGTCGATTTTGTCCAGGACAACCATTCCCGTTCCCAGAAAGGGGTGCTGCGCGGCCTGCATTTTCAATGGCAGCCTCCCATGGGCAAACTGATGCGGGTGACCTTGGGCAGCGCTTACCTGGTTGCCGTGGATATCCGCAAGGGTTCTCCGACCCTGGGCCAGTGGTTCGGTATTGAGGCCTCGGCCCAGAACAAGAAGCAGGTGTTCGCGCCGGCCGGATTTGCCCGTGGCTTTTGCGTACTGTCCGACGTTGCCGAGATCCAATACAAGTGCACCGGGACTTACAACAGCAAGGCGGAATCGGGGATCCTTTGGAATGATCCCGGGATCGCTATCACCTGGCCGCTGAAAAACCCGGTCTTGTCAGAAAAGGATTCCCGGGCCCGCACCCTGTCCCAGTGGCTGGCCAGCCCGGAAGCGGAACACTTCATTTACCATCCCTAGGAGGAAAGCCAGAATGAAAATACTTATCGCCGGCGGTGCCGGCTACATCGGTTCGCTCCTGATCCCCAAGCTGCTGGAAAGGGGCTATGAGATCAGCGTGATCGACCTTTTTTGGTTCGGCAACCATTTGCCCAAGGAGGTCGGTATTGTGCACAAGGACATTTTCGACCTGCAGGCGGACGATGTGCGCGGCTTTGACCAGGTGATTTTCCTGGGCGGCCTTTCCAATGATCCTATGGCCGAATTTTCTCCCAGCAAGAATTTCATTTACAACGCCGCCGCTCCCGCTTTTTTGGGATACGTAGCCAAAGGGGCAGGAGTGAAGCGTTTCATTTACGCTGGTTCCTGTTCGGTCTACGGCTACACGGTCAATGAACTGTATGATGAGACCCAGCCGGCAGTGTCCAATTATCCGTACGGCATCTCCAAATTGCAGGGCGAACAGGCGGTCATGCAGATGCAGGACAATAATTTTTCGGTGATCGCTTTCCGCCAGGGCACGGTCAGCGGCTACAGCCCCCGCATGCGCCTGGACCTGGTGGTGAACACCATGTTTAAATCGGCCATTGCCGACAAGGTGATCACGGTCAACAATCCGGCCATTTGGCGGCCGATCCTCAGTATCCAGGATGCCGCCAGCGCCTATATCCGGGCCATTGAGGCCAACGACGGCATTTCCGGAATTTTCAATGTCGCTTCGGGCAACTATACGGTCGGTGAATTGGGAGATCTGGTCAGATCCGGCCTCAAAATCCATTTGCAGGTCGACGTGCGCCTGCAGATCAAACACATTCAGGATTTTCGCAATTACAAAGTCAGCATCGATAAAGCGCGCAAAGTGCTGAGTTTTCATCCCAAGCATGATGTGGAATCCATCATCAAGGACCTGGTGGACAACCTGCCCAAGTTCAAGGATTTCGACAATCCCGCCTATTACAATATCCAGGTTTTCAAGGCCCTGGACAAACCGCATTGATGGCGGCGGCGGACAAAATGAAACTGGCTGTGATCGGGGCTGACGGGCAACTGGGTTCGGATATTGTTGAATTATTCAGGGCCGAGTGCTTTGAGGTCGTCCCCCTGACCATAGACAAACTTGACATCGCCGACAACGGGCAGGTACAGAGGGTATTGGCCGAGGTAGGGGCCGATGTCATCATCAATACTGCCGCCATGCACCAGGTCGAAAAATGCGAAGCCGACCCGCTCAAAGCCTTCGCGGTCAACGCCCTGGGCGCCCGCAACATCGCCCAGGCGGCCAACGCCGGATCGTCACATCTGATTCACATCAGCACAGATTATGTTTTTTCTGGTGATAAAACGGACCCGTACCTGGAAAGCGACTGCCCCCTGCCGCTGAATGCCTACGCCAACAGCAAGCTGGCCGGGGAATTCTTTGTCCGCTCCCTGGCTAAAAAACATTATGTGCTAAGGGTGTCCGGTTTGTACGGGAAAAACCCCTGTCTGGAAAAGGGAGGACTGAATTTCGTCGATTTGATGCTGAAGCTGGCGCGTGAACGCTCCGAAGTACGCGTTGTCGACGATGAAGTGCTGACACCAACCGCGACCAAGGAAGTGGCTCGCCAAATTTTGATAATGCTCAAAGGCAAAGCCGAGGACGGTTTGTACCACGCCACAGCCGAAGGCAGCTGTTCCTGGTTCGAATTCGCTCGTGAAATCTTCAGCCTTAGCCATAGCACCGTTACCCTGAACAAAGCCGAACCAGGTGAATTCCCGGTCAAGGTACCTCGGCCCAGCTATTCGGTCCTGGAAAACCACAACCTAAAAAAACAGAATTTGAACGGTATGGTGTTCTGGAAGGACGCCTTGGCCGAATACATGCTCGAGAAGCACGGCTTCGGCCCTGCCGGCTCTCAATAACGCAAGATGCTTTTTTGATCGATCTCGGCGAGGATGCGCGTCTTCTTCTTAAAAAGCTTTTTCTTTAGTGGGGATAACCCCTTGGCGGCGGCCTCCGCGGTCAAGATGCCGGCGAACTTGCCGAAAAAATCGGCGCTCAGGATGCGGGCATTATACCAGCTCCAGTAGATTTTTTTGGACAGAGGCATCCTGATCTTGAAAAAAGCGATGAAGGTCCGGTGCACGACGCGCAAAACAATGGCTTTGATCACGCCACGCAGCCGTGAAACGTAGTAAATATTGAACTCCTGCACGCTGAGATGGGAATCGATGCACATGCGCCGGAACATATAGCTTGCTTTTACTTTGTGCCAGTGGAAGAACTTGGCTTCCTTGACCAGCGCTACCCTCAGGCCGTTCAGGATCATTTTCCTGGCAAAGAGCATGTCTTCGCCGTAGGGGACCGGGGGAAATTGCAGGCGGAGCAGGGTTTCACGGTCAAGGCAGGACGAACAGTTGTCAAAATTACTCAGGCGCCGGCGCAGTTCAGGTGGAAACTTTTCCCAGCAATAGGCGGGGATGGGTTCGACAAAATCGTCATGGTCCTGGAACCAGTTGTTGTGCAGGTAGGCATCCACCGGGTCGTGCCATTGCGGGTTGATCTGCCACACGCCATAGGCGGCCGCTGACTGTCCCGACAGCACCGGCGCGGTCAAGCGCTTGAGGAAATCTCTGCCAATGGGCACGATATCATCGGTGAAAAAGACCACGATTTTCCCTTGCGCTTCCCGGGCCGCCTGCATGCGGGTGCCGGAGTGGCTGAATCTCCCTTCGGCAACCGGGATGATCCGTTTGCGCAGATGGGGGATGGACTGCAAATAAGCAACGGTGTCGTCGCTGGATTGATTATCCATGAAGATCAGCTCGTAAGGGTGTTGAAATTCCTGATCTTGGATAGCCGTTACCAGCCGCTGGACCACGCCAAATGAATTCTTGGTCAGGATGACGATCGAAACAAGGGTTTCCATGTTGGCTTTACCTTTGCGCCGGCGCTGCCAACGGCGCGGCTGATGCATATTCTTCGGCCAAATGCCCAAAGAGATCTCGTACCTTCTCGGTGAAGATAGCCCGGGTGAAGTTCCCGCCCCGCAGCTGCGCCGCCCGGCTGGTCCGCTCGCGCTGGCCGGGGTCCCTGATCGCTTGCAAGGTCAGGTCCAGCAGTTGCCTGATATTGGAAAAGCGGTAGCCGGAAATCCCGTTTTCCACGATCTCGCGCTGGCCGCCGCCGTCAAAAACGATGGGCAAACATTGGTTCTGCATGGCTTCCACGGTCGACATGCCGAAGTGCTCTACGTGGGCCGGATTGCTCTGCTGCAGACCGCAAAAATGCCAAAAAAGGGCGGAGCGGGCATACAGTTTTTTCAATTCGTTCAAGGGGATATTGATCTTCAATTCTACCGGCAGGTTGGGCTGGGTCTTCAGCAGCCCCCTGATTTTTTCGAGATAGGGGTTGGGCGAGGCGCTGCCGCCGCAAAGGATCAATTTCCAGCTTTGCATTTCCCGGGGAGCCTTGGCCCGCAAGCGCGCGAAAGCGGCGATCATTTCGGCCTGCTGTTTGCTGCCGCCGCTTTCGAACCTGGCGACGGAGAGGATGATGTTTTCCTTGGGCAATATTTGCCCAACGGTCGGTTCCATGTCCACGGGAGGGTAAATATGATGGCTGGGGGAAAGACGCCATTTTTTTTCGATCCACTCGGCCGTATAGCGGCTGTTGTAGATGAGATGCCGGTAATGCTGCACGTAAAAATACGAGCCTTTCCGGCGTTCGGGAAAATGGCAGACGAACAGGGAAATGTTGGACAGGGGGAAAACCATTTCCAGCATGCTGTTGTTGATGAAAAAATCGTAATTTCCACTTTCGCGGCTGACAGCCAGGAAGGGATTTTCACTGCGGTCGGAAACCAGGTCCGGGTTGATCAGGCCTTGGTCTTTTTTATCGAAAAAATCAAGGGGCAGAATCTTGACGCGACAGCGCGACAGGTCGAGATCGTACCACTCCATGAGATTGGCCAGTGTGACCGGCCGGTGGGCGATCAGGGTGACATCGAATTTGTCCTGAAGCGCTGCGGCCATGGTGCAGCCGTATTTTTCGCCGCCGCCGATCAGGTGCAGGGTGTGATCATAGAGGGCCAAACTCGGTTGGCGCCAGCCGGCGACGACTTCGCTGCGCAGCAGCAGGTTGTATGCCGCCTGCGCCCCGGACTTTCTGGCCACGGCTTGCGCCAGGGGTTGAATCTGTGATCTGGCTGCTGGATCTCTGCGGCCGAGAACGTGAAAAAAATTTTCGATCCGGGCTTCAATCGGCTTCATGCTTCGCTGTATGGGATCCCTGGACGCCGGAGAGGTCTTCGAGCTGTTCTTTGATCTCCTGCTCTTGCCGTTCCAGGTTGCGCACTTTTTCCTCGAGGCGGCGCAAACGGATGAAAGTGGCCAGATGAAAAGCAACCAGCTGGTCGTTGAAGCGGTTTTGGTGAACGAATAGGGTATTGGTGTAGGGGCGGAAAATCTTAAAGATCAATTTTTTGAACCATACGATGGCCGGCCCGATAAAACGGCGGTGGGAGGTGATGTCCGGAGTGGGACGGCAATCGATGTCGTCGTTGAGAAAGCTCAGGCGCTTGCCCATTTCCCCGTCCAGTTCGCTGTCTGACAGTTGCCAGAGATCGACCGGGAAATGGTGCTGGATCGGTCCGCCGGTCAGTTCTTCCAGGCCAGCAGCGGAATCCTTGCGGACGCGGAAATATTCTTTCAGCTTAGCGATTTCATCTTTGATATGTTTGTCCATGTTGGCGCCCTTTTTCTTGAGAGTTCATCATAACATGATTCGCCAAGTGAAGACAAGGAAGGAAAAAAGCCAACCCGTGGTGAAGGGCACCTCCGGCTTTACTTGACCAGCGGTTGGATAACCTCGGTGCAGGTCTTGCCGCTGACCTGGTCAAGGACGTCGATGATGATGTCGTACTTGCCTGCAACCAGGGTGTTGAAACTCAAAGTGAGCGACATCGTTTTTTTATCGGCCTTGAGGTTCCGGCTCTGGTCAAAGACACTCCGTTCCTGGTCATCCTTGATGCGAATGCGCACGCCAAGCATGCCGGCGGTTTCGTTTTGGATCTTGGCCAGGGAATAATCGCTGATGACAAAAGCCAGTTTTTTGGCGGCGAAGGAAAGTTCCTTGATCTTTATGCTCGGTGTTTCGATCTCTTTTTTACGCAGGTATTCGCTGATGTAATCGGCGCGAATGTTGTTGTCGTATAAAACATCATAGCGATGGCCCTTGACCCGAACCTTGATCTTGCCGATCTTTTTGCCGCTGGCCGGTTCGTAGGTCAGGACGTAGTAGTCGTCGTTCTTTTCGCTGACAATGGCCAACGCCGCGTCGATATTGTTGGAAGCGGTCAAGGTGCCCCCGGTAGCCTCGGTAAGCGCCCGCAGGCTGTTCTCGATAGCGGTGGCAACGTTGCGGAACTGCATTTCAGAACTGTCGGTATCGTGGAACACGCGCATGAAAAAAGAATGAAACGTGGCATTCACCTTGTAGAAAAGTTTGCTGACTTCCCCGGCCGGGAAGTTTTCGGCGACATTCATTTCGCGGTTGATGGTCTGCAGCAGCCGTTCGATATTGCGGCCCTGGGCCCTGACGGTCGGATTATCGCTGGCGGCCAGCAAAGCGATGTAGTTGCGCAGCTGCCTTTCGATCTCGCCGCTGAAGGCGATCTGGGGAAATTGCTCCAGCTGGTAAAAATTCAGCACCCACTTTTCCTTTTTGACCTTTTCCAGATGCTTGGAAAAGTAATAGAATTTGTCAATCTCCAGCGACAGGTAGCGGCGCTTGAATTCCTGCCATGCCCGCAGATAGGACTCCAGAAAGTTCGTAAGGTAGTCGACGCCGAGTTCGGCCCGGCCGCCCATGGTCATGCGAAACTTGGTCATGTTCAGGCTCTGCTCGATGCTGCGTACAAAATTAAGCATCTGGTTGCGGGCGCTCTGGCTCTCGGAGCGCAACAGTTCGAGTATTTTCCCTTGCGCTCCCGGGTCGGCCCCGAGCCGTTCGAACACCAGGGTGCGGTTGTTGGCCATAACCAAGATCTGGTCCTGCGGCCGCAGGATGTTGTCGAACAGATACAGGAACCCTTTTTCAAGTTCCTCGTTGCATGCATAAGTGCGGAAGATCAGGACAAAATAGCGGCCCGCGGGCTGTTGGGCCGGGGAGGATCCGTCTGTAGCTGCAGCCGCGGCGTTAATTTTCTTGTGAAAAAAGTAGAACCCGTTTATTTGCTGGGCCTTGCCGTCCTCGCTTATTTCAAAATCCTCTTTGCCCAGGCCGCCGACGGATTGCCCGTCGGCAAAAACGCGTACCGGCACTTCGACGTTCACCACAGATATGGCTTCCTTAATCGGCTCTTCGCTCTGGCCGGCCAGTGGTGACAGGACAGCCAAACAAAAAAGAAGCAGTATGGAGGCATTTTTACAATTCATGGTCTATCTCCTTATGGGTAGCGGTTCCCCTGATTGTCCATTTTTTCAGCAAAGCAAACTGCTGTTCATGACGGCATGCCGGCTTCGGGTTGGGCGAGGCTTTTTTCATATATGGCATAGGTTTTGGTTATATGGGCGTTGATGTGG
This sequence comes from Acidobacteriota bacterium, assembly GCA_018897435.1. GTDB lineage: Bacteria > Acidobacteriota > Aminicenantia > UBA2199 > UBA2199 > UBA2199. The sequence continues at coordinate 13,190 of JAHIKI010000054.1, forward strand.
CGCAGGACCCGGTTCATCGGCTCATTGCTTTCCAGTATCCAGGACATTTCAGCCTTGAAAAAACCCTGCCGGACGGCATTTTCGGCGGTTTTCTTGTAAAAAACCAGGTCGATGCCCAGGTTGCGGTATTCCTTTGCCACGCCCATCAGCATGACGCGGATGCGGTCGATCTTTTTCAAGTTGCGCAGCAGGCGCAGCCAGTTAAAAGGGAACAGGCGGCCAGCCAGCGGTTGGATAGCCTGGTTGACATCGGGCAGGGAAAACGAAAAGCCGACCGGCCGGCCGTTTTTTTCGGCAATGATGACCAGGTCCGGTTTGGCGAACATCTTCATTTTCTTGAAATCGTCCAGCCCTTCTTCGAAGGTGGCCGGCACGAATCCCCAGTTGTCGGCCCAGGCTTGGTTGAAGAGATCGATGATGATCGCCATGTCTCTTTCCGCCTGGGCAAAATCCATATAGCGAAAACGAAAACCGCTGTCCAGCAGTCTCTTTTCAAGCTTGTCAACGACCCGGGGGAATTTGATGGTCTGGTTGGATACCTCATAGGCGAAAAATCTCATCACCTGAATGAAGCCGAGTTTTTCAAGTAATGCCTGGTAATATGGGAGGTTGTAGGCCATCAGGATGGCCGGTGGCAGGGAAAACCCGTCGATAAGCAGTCCGGAGGTGCTGTTCAGCGAAAAACTGGTCGGGCCGCGCAAGGTGTCGGCCCCGTTGGCGCTGAGCCAGTCGCTGGCTGCCCGCAGCAGCATGGCGGCGACCCGGGGATCATCGACGCACTCGAACATTCCAAAGAAACCGCAGCGATCACGGTGCTGGCGCTGGTGGTCCAGGTTGAGGATGGCGGCGATCCGGCCCAGCGTTTCATTGCCCCGCCAGCACATGAAAAGTTCGATGCGGTTGTTTTTAAGAAAGGGATTGTAGCGCTCGGAGAGGAACTTCTTTTCCTCACTCAGCAGGGGGGGGACCCAGTAGGGATTGTCCCGGTAGAGGCGGTAGGGAAAGAGGATGAATTCGCGGCGCAGCCGCGGCGAGGCGACCTTTTTTATCTGCAATTCAGAGTTCATGACAGTTTGCTTTCCGGAGTGATTATAATCGAACCGCCCGCTAAATTCAAATACGGCCTTTCCCTGGCCGCAACCGTTGCCGATTACTCTTCGCTTTCCACCTTTTTTTTGGCCAGCGGGTCGGCATCCAGCACCCACATGCCCCGGCCGTGGGTGGCGATGACGAGGATGTTCTCCCTGGGGTGGATGACCAGGTCATGGACGTACGCCGTGGGCAGGTTGCCGCCCAGTACGTGCCAGCTTTTGCCACGGTCCCGGCTGATGAAGACGGCGCTGTCGGTTCCCAGGTAAAGGGTGTCGGGGTCGCGGACGTCTTCGCGGATGACGTTGACCGGACCGAGCGCTATGCCGCCGGCGATGTTCTGCCAGGTTTTGCCATAATCGTCTGATCTCCATACGTAGGGTGTGAAGTCGTCGTCCCTCTTCCCGTTCTGCGTCATATAGACCGTCCCTAGCTTATAACGCGAGGCCACCAGACGTGAAACCCATTTCCGGGCAGTCAGTCCGGCGCTGATCTCACGCCAGATTTTGCCGCCGTCGCGGCTGATGTGGGCGCGGCCGTCGTCTGTCCCGGCATAGATCAGGCCGTACTTCAACGGGGATTCAGAGATGCTGAACAGGGTCTGATAGGGGATGTCGCCCAATGCGGATTTGCTGTTATAGGTCAGGTCGGGGCTGATCTTTTCCCAGGTATCGCCGCGGTCTAGGGAGCGGAACAGGTACTGCATGCCGTGGTAGATGATGTTGGGATTGTGGCTGGAAAGGATAAAAGGGGCCAGCCATTGGCCGCGCAAACGGGGTTCGTTTTCATAGGTCGTGGGCACGATCCACTTCTCCGGCCCCCAGTCCTGGCGGCTGATGTCGCTGCGGCTGAGCATGCCGTAAAAACCGGCCGAGTAGACCAGGTTGGCATCGTTCGGATCAATGGCGTGGTTGGAGCCTTCGCCCCCGGGCGTGTATTCGAAGGCCACGGCCGGGATGCGGTCGCGGCCGCGGCTGAGATCGACCGTGCCGCGGAAGCTGCCGTGGTCCTGCATGGAGCCGAACACATGAAAGGGATTGGCCATGTCGAAGTTGACGTTAAAGAACTGGCAAACGGGCAGGTTGTCGGTAAAGCAACGCCAGTTCTTGCCTCGGTCATAGGAGACAGCGATGCCGCCGTCATTGGCGTTGACCAGGTAGTTGGAATTCGCCGGGTCGATCCACAGGCCGTGATGGTCGACGTGCATGCCGTCCAGGTGGCGGAAGGTTTTGCCGCCGTCGTTGGAAACACTGAGCGGCACGCCCAGGATGTAAACCGTTTCCGCGTCGGTCGGGTCGACGCGGATCTGACCGAAGACCCAGCCGTAGGTGTTGGAATGGCGTTCCATGAATTTTTTCATCTCCGGCGTTTGGCCGCTGACCTGGCGCCAGGAAGTGCCGCGGTCGTCGGAACGGTAGACCGTGGCGCCCTTGATGAAGCCGCAGGAAGGGACACCATAAGGATTTTGCAGATCCTCGGCCGTGGGCTGGCGGGAAATTTCATAATTATCGACCAGGGCATAGATGGTGTTCGGGTTGGAGAGTGAGACATCCAAGCCGATGCGGCCGCGAAACTTGGCCGCGGGCAGGCCCTGGTTGATCGGCTGCCAATTGCGGCCGCCGTCACGACTGCGATAGATACCGCTTTTGCCGCTTTGGGGACCGTTGCGCGGGTCGTTCCATTTTTGGCGCGTGCGCTGCCATACGGCCGCGTAAAGGGTCTCGCTGTCGACGGGGTCCATGGCCAGGTCAATGGCGCCTGTTTCGTTATCAATAAAGAGAATTTTTTGCCAGGTTTTGCCACCGTCGCTGGTTTTGTAGACGCCGCGTTCACTGTTTTGCGTCCACTCATGGCCCGAGGCGGCCACGTACACGGTTTCGGCATCAGTGGGATGGATAATGATGCGCGGAATGGTATAAGTATCGGTCAAACCCATGTGCAGCCAGGTTTTGCCGCCGTCAATCGACTTATAGACACCGCAGCCTGCCTGGGAGCTGCGAAAAATATTGGCTTCGCCGGTCCCGATCCAAATGATATTGGCATCACTCGGAGCCAGGGCAACATCGCCGATGGCGACTGAAGGGCTATTATCGAATATCGGCTCCCAGGTCGTACCCTCGTTCACCGTGCGCCACAAGCCTGCCGAAGCCGTGGCCGCGTAAATGGTGTAGTTCTTGCCCTTGGGAGCGACCACGGCCACGTCGGTGCAGCGGCCGCTAACGTTAACCGGTCCCAGGAACTGCCATTTCAGGTCCTTGTAGGGGCTGTTATTTTTCATCTCCTGTTGCTGTTGGTACCCTTTCAGGCGCAATTCCGGGTCCGAATTGGTGATCTGATTCTGGACGTTGGCCGCAAGTGGCAACGCCAACAGCAAAAGCGTCGCGCCAAGTGTGAAGCCGAAATGGCGGCCGTATCTGATTTTTTTTATAAAACTCATAAAAACCTCCGCTGCTGAATTCGGAAGTTTCATAATAAGTGAAAATAGAAAGCTATTGCAATAGTGTTGGAGTTTTTTATTGATGGTGTGAGCAAAATGACCCCTGATGGAATCGAACCATCAACCTATTGATTAAGAGTCAATTGCTCTGCCAATTGAGCTAAGGGGCCATTAAGGCAGAAAATTAACACAATTTCTCCTGCTTGTCAATAATTTTCGCAGACCGTATAATGAAAAGGACCATGCTTGAAAAAAAAATCTCTGGCCCTAGTAGCATTGATGGTGAGTTTGCCGGGTTGTTTTCCAAGTTTGCCCTGGAAGGAACCTTCGCAGCGGCTCAACCCTACGGTTCGGGGCATATCCACGAAACCTACCTGCTGCATACACGAGGACATGCTAGTCCCGACTATATCTTGCAGCGGATCAACACGAATGTTTTCACGGACGTGCCCCGGCTCATGGAGAATATCGTGCGCGTGACCGGACATTTGCGCCGCAAGATCGCGGCCATTCCCGGCGCTGACCCTGACCGCGAAGTGCTCCGGGTGGTTCCGAGCAGCGACAACCGTTACTTCCACCAGGATGGCGACGGCAACTACTGGCGCTGTTACGTTTTCATCGACCATCAACGACCGGGCGACCGGGTCGAAAGTCCCGGGCAGGCATTCGAAGCGGGAAAGCTGTTCGGGCGCTTCATCAACCTTTTAAGCGATCTGCCCGGCCCGCCCCTGCATGAAACCATTCCCGCATTCCACAACGTCGAACATCATTTGGATCAATTCAAAGAAGTCCTACAGGCCGACCCGCTGCTGCGCAGGAACGAGGCGGCAAAAGAGATCATCTTCGTCCAGGAACGTGCCGAAGAAATGAAAAGGATCCTCGTGCTGGGACGCGAGGGGCGTATTCCCCTGCGCGTCACCCACAACGACACCAAGTTCAACAACATCCTGTTCGACGGAAAGGGGCGGGCCCGCTGCCTGGTCGACCTGGACACGGTCATGCCCGGATATGTCCATTACGATTTCGGCGACGCGATACGCAGCGGCTGCAACCGCGCCCGCGAAGACGAGCCGGACTTGGAGCGGGTGGGAATGGACATTCATCTTTTTGCCGGCTATGCCAGGGGTTTTCTCGAATCTTTGCCAGGCTGCCTTAGCACGGTGGAAATATCCCATCTCGCTTTTTCGGCCAAGCTCTTCGCTTACATGGTCGGCCTGCGTTTTCTCAGCGATTATTTGGTAGGGGACTTATATTTTAAAACCGTCCGTTCCGGCCATAATTTGCAGCGTGCCCGGGTGCATTTCCAACTGCTCCTGGACATGGAGCGGCGCGGCGCCGAGATGGAGGATATTGTTTCCGGCCTGGCGCTGGAAACTACTTCTTGATGAAAACCGGCTGGCATAAGGCCAGTTCGCCTCCAGAGGAAAAAACCTTGGCCCGGACATACTGTTCGTCCCCCTTGAAGGCATATGTGGCTTCCAGGCCGAAAACTTCTTTCAGAATCGCTCCATTTTTGCCGATAAATTGTGTGGTATAGGCAGTATCCCGGTATGGCTTGATGGAGAGGCGGTATTCCTTTTCCGTGACCTGCAGGTCACCCAGTTCCACGCCTGTGGAAGCGTAAAAAACGCCTTTCTCCAAGCCGGCGCAAACCGCTTCCGGGGTCAGTTCGCCGACGCGTACAACGACCCAGCCCTTACCCGGGTGGTCGCGGCTAGGCAGGAATTCTCCCAGGAAGTCGTGAGCGTCATCGGAAGCTACGCCGTATAGGAGTATGCCTCCCGACAGCAGTGTATCCCAGGTCTCCTCCATACCCGGCTTGCCGCCGGCGGAGAAATTGTTGGAATCGCGCTGCAGGTTGAATACTTCGAAATGATGGACGCCGCGCAGCATTCTCATGTCCTCGGCGTTGATCGACCATTTGCGGTTGGGGTGGTTGACCACCGCTATGGCCCCGGCCTGGTGCGCGCCATCGACGGCGTTCTGCAGTGTTTCGCTCATGCTCGCCCCGGCCTGGGCCACGGGCAGGCGCTTGGGGTTCAGGGCGCAAACATGGCCCTGGCGTTTCTGGAAAGTGAGGCTGATCTCATCGCCGGGAATAACGATGAAATCATCGCGATTGCCGTCGGCGTCAAGCGCCAGAGTGGCGGTGACCATGTCATGGTCGGTTATGAACAGGAAATGGTAGCCGTGGTCCTGGTACCAGCGCGCCACCCGCTGGGGATATTCATCGCCGTCGGAAAGGTTGGTATGGGTATGGGTGTTGCCCTTGACCCAGCGGGTCTGTTGGGCGCTCCACCCCCACAATGCCGTCATAAGCAAAAGAGCCGAAATTAATATTTTTTTCACTTGCTTCTCCTTGATTCGCCTGTTGAATATCCGATATTTTAAACAATAGATCGAGACAAGTCAAAAATCAGGAAAATCGCAAAACAGTTGCAAATAATATTTTTCATTTGCTAGAATAGCAAGCATAGGGGAGAAACATGGCGGGAACAATCATTTTAAGCAAAGTTTTCGGCGGCGGCCAGACGTTCACGGTGGCGGTGAATGACATCTTGTATGAACCGGTGCAGTGCATCGTCAACGCCGCCAACGGCATGCTGGCGCACGGCGGGGGAGTGGCGGCGGTCATCGCCGAAGCCGCCGGCAGCGTTCTGCTGGCTGATTGCCGGGAGATCATTTCCAAGCGCGGCCGTATCCCTTCTGGGCATGCCGTGGTCAGCAAGGCCGGCGACCTGCCCTTCAGGGGCGTGATCCATGCCGTGGGGCCGAAAATGGGCGAAGGCGACGAGGAAAAGAAAATCATTCAGGCTTTGCGCGAAGCCTTCGACCTCGCCGAGGAACGGCGCTGGAAGTCGCTCTCATTCCCGGCCATCAGCTCGGGAATATTCCTGGTGCCGTTAACGCTATGCGCGAAAAGTTACCTGCGCGCAGTCAAAGAATACTACGAGCAGAATCCGGGAGCCAAGCTCCGCGAGATCCGTCTCTGCCTTTTCATGGGCCCTTTGCTGGACCAGGTAAAAAAAGAGTGGCAAAAAATTTTCGCGAATTGACAAGCCCTTTTATTCCTATTATACTGCTGCTGGTGCATTCATTTCAACAAAGGTGACACGAGACAATTGAAAATTTTACTTGAACATATAACCGGATTGGCCAAGAAACGTTTCCAGGAAATCTTTTTCACTCCCGGATTTCTGCGCTGCTTATTTGTGCCGGGATTGGGCCTGGTGGGCGGATAGGAGGGTTGCATGGCTTTCACCATTCCCGAAGCGTTTGAACCGGCCCCCACGGCTACCATTATCCACGCCTACAACAGCGAAGGTGTTTCGCTGCTCACGCTCAACGACGAAGAGATCTGGTCGGTGATCAAGGCCTCAGGGGCCAACCTGATCGGCAAGCCCAACATGCAGCCGCGCGTCCAGGTCATGGACCGCTATATCAAGGAACGGGACATCCAGATCAGCCAGGTCGAGCAGTCTCTGGCCATCGAGGAATCCCACGCCAGTTATTTTTGGGAGAAACAGGTCTCGGGAAAAAAATCTTTTGAAATGGCCTGCATGGAGGTCAACACCTGCGGCGATTCGCTAAGCCCAAAAGTGCTAAGCACTTTTCTGGACGCCTGTGATTACCCGGAACTGGTTTCTTTCATCTATTTCGCTCCAACTCCTTTGCTCAAGGATTTAAAAATTTCCGACCGCGAATCGCTGCGCAAGCAATGCTTCACGGTCCCCGTTGACTGTTATTCGCGCTATATCATCGACATCCAGGCTCCCATCGAAATTCCCGAGGGCAAGATGTTCATCGCCAATCTCTACCGCAAGGACCTGGCCAACATGGTGGAGCAGCTGCGCGAAGATGTGATCAGGAGATATTCCCAGCATTCGCTGAAACTGTCGCGCAGCGACCGCAAGCTGAAACTGATGGTCAATTCCCAACAGGAAGAATACCTGGCTTGCGCCTTCTACGACTGTGATCAGAAATTCGTCAATTCCCTGTGCAATCCCCGTGTGCGCGAGGATGAAGCTCTTTACCTTCTGGAAGACTGTTTTGACGATGTGCTGCTCTCCACCGACACGCCTTTCGTTTTTGAGCACGATTTTGACCCGCCCGGCTACACTAGTGTTTTTCTAACCGGAGGCACCGGCTATATCGCTTTGCATGTCACCCCGAATCCCATCGGCCAGACAAAGAATTTTGTTGAATTCTGCTCATATATCCATCCCAGCATGTGGGTTTTCGAAAGGGAATCATTGGTGCATGTCATGTGGCCGATCTTGAAATTGTTCCAGCCCGAACGGGCCGAGATCCATTACCGGGTCTCTTCGCGCAACATCACCCGCAGCCGCAACCTCCATCAGAAGTTCATCCGCAAGCGCCTTATTGGTTTGGGATATTCATACGATGAATTTATTTCCTTCTACGACGAATATTTCGGCAGGACTTTTTTCCACCTTAACATCGATAAAAAATAGGCTTTCAGGGAGCGCGGCGCCTGTAAAAAATCAAGGAATATGCCGCAACTGCGAATCAGGATTTTCCTGATTGTATTTCTCCATAAATTGAATTATTTTATTCTCAGGAGAAATGGGGCGTTGAAAAACGCGTTCCTGCCAAAATTAATATGCGTATCCGGTTTACTCTGCAGGCAATACCCGTGTCAATGGCGGGTCTGGGGTTGTGGGCTCTGATCGGCGGCTGGTATGTCGCTATCGCTCCGGCCAATACCGCCGGGGCCGACAACATCGGCATTGTCCTGTCCACTTTTGGCATTTGCCTGTTCCTGGCCGACCGTTTGGCTTTTTATTGGCTGAAACTCGACTGCTGGGTGGTCATTTTCAAGATCTGGGTCTGGGGATTGGTCTTTGTCGCCTGGGGTCTTGTGGAATGGCTGCCTGTTTTCTCAAAAAAGTATGTTTCGGTTTTTATCGCCCATTGGCTGACCATTGCCCTGGTTATTGCCGTCTCCACTTTTCTGGTCCGTCGCCGGCGGCGCCAAAGCGAATAAAAATCGTGTTCCTTACTTTTTCAACATGATCGACAATTCCTCCGCGCTATGGCGGGTGATCAGCCTGTGGTCACCTACGGCAGCCGTTTTATGGCCCGGCACGCTGCGGAAGTGTGCCAAGATGGTATACTAGCCCGCATTTCTTACAAATATTTGCTGCAATTGCGGATATGGGCATGTCTACGGCGTCAGGCTCGGTCGGATACCTCCATCGTACCAACAGTACGTCTCCGGTCTCCTCGGTCGCCTTCCTTGTATCCATACCCATCTGCGCAATTTCGCGACAATATC
>JAHIKI010000055.1 GCA_018897435.1 Acidobacteriota bacterium
CAGGGAATTTTCTCCCAGTTTCGAGAAGAGTTCAAATTCGAAGGCGGTCAGGATGATGCGGCTGGCGCGAAAGCCATAAACCGCCTCGCTGAGTTCCTTTTTGGTCTTGATCGCTTCAATGGCCATTCTGACACCACCTTTGTTTTTCTTGACTCTCACAAATCGGGAAACAGTTCCTGCAGGATCCGCAAGGATTCCGGGAAAAGGCCGGACAGCGGGATGAATTCCCATTGCCCAGTGCGGATTTTCCATTCCCGATTTTTTTGCATGGTGAACTTGAACCTGTAACTCTCACCGGAAAAGCCGATCAATTTCCGGAAGGCTGAGGCGGCGCCGCTATAGAAGGCAACATCTGCTTCCACCTCGGCGCTTTGAGCCGATCTGAGCTCAATCCGTGATGCCAGCACCTTGATCACGATGCCGCGGTAGCGGCTTAAATATTCTTCCACCATGGCCGCGGTCTGGGCACGATCTCGCCCCTCGAAATCGCTGTAGTTGTCAGCCAGGTGGGCGATCAGCCCGGCCACGTCTTTTTTTTCCACCTGGAACGCCATTTTGGCGATAACGGAGGCGATGATCTCCCGGTCCGTTTTCTTCTGGCAGGAAATGAACGCCCAGAGGCTGAGCCACAGGCAAAAAGGGATGATAAAAACATTTTTTCCTGCCTTTATGACGTTTAGCAATATTCTCAGTGCCGGCGTTGGCCGATATGGATCAAGTCAATCAACATGCTGAAACCGGTTTCGCGACGCCCGGCCCCGGGACCGATAATGGTGACATCTCCCAGAGTGTCGCTGGAAATGGTCAGGGCATTGCTGGCACCCATAACTCCAGCCAGTGGATGGCTGAGACTGATCTGCTGGGGGGAAACGGAAGCTTTGACGGCCTCCCCTTCTTTCCACACCCGGCCGATCAATTTGAAACGTTTGCCCTGGGCTTTGGCAGCGGCGATATCCGCTGCCGAAATCTGGGTAATCCCCTGACAGGGATAATCAAAAGGCTTTTGGCGAGCGCTGAAAACTGTGTTAGCCAGGATAGTAACTTTGGCCAGGGCATCCCAACCCAAAACATCGGCATCCGGAATCGCTTCGGCATAGCCCAGTTCCTGTGCTTTCTTCAGCACCACTTCGTAGGATAATCCCTCTTCCATGAGGCTGAGGATGTAGTTGGTCGTGCCATTGAGGATGCCTTTAATTTCACGGATTTCGCTTCCGGTTAAAGTTTCGCGGATCAGGTTCAGTACCGGTGTGCCGCTCATCACCGTTCCCTCGAACAAAAATTCAAGCTTTTTTTTGCGTGCCAGCTCCAGAAGTTCATGATAATACAGGGCTAACGGCCCCTTGTTGGAGGTGACGACGTGCATGCCCTGTTCAAAGGCAGTCCGGATATGGGAAGTGGCCGGTTCGGCGGTTTTGATATCGGTATATGTAGCTTCACACAGCACATCGGCCTTGGCTTTTTTTATCAGCGCCAGGGCGTCCTCGTCAAAAATATCATTTTTAAGGGCAGCAAGTGTTCCATTGTTTTTTACGGCAGCCAGTACTTTCTTAAGATCAAGACCGCGTGTATTGTACAACGAACCTTTCTGGAAATCAGCGATTCCGGTCACTTGAACGTTAATTCCGTAAGTCCGGTAGAGCACAGCCTCTTTTTCCAGGAGCAGCTCCGCTAATCCCTGGCCCACGGTTCCAAATCCGATCAAAAGTATTTTCATGATGTTCTCCTCAAATTTTATTTAATGCCTGGTCCAGATCTGCGATGATGTCATCGGGGTGCTCACCGCCCACGCACAAGCGAACCATGTTGGCAGGGATACCGGCCAGGCGCCGCCCCTCATCCCCCTGCTGCTGGTGGGTGGAAATGGCCGGAATCGTGGCCACGGATTTGATGCGTCCCAGGTCCGTGGCCCGGAATATCCTCTGCAGGTTGTCAAAAAAGCGCCGGGCGTCCATGGCGCCGCCTTTGATCGTGAAAGAGAGCAAGTGCCCGAAAGCCGGCCGCTCACTGTCGACCATGCGCAGGTAGCGGCTGGCGAGTTTGTGCAACTTGTGGCTTTTTAAGCCCAGGTAATCCACCGTTTCCACGCGTGGGTGCCGGGACAGAAAATCGGCCACGGCCTCGGTATTCTGCGAAAACCAATCGACCTTGATGCGCAGGGTGCGCAGGTCGTTGAGAAAGAAAAAAGCCGAATAGGGAGACATACAGGGGCCCGAATCACGTGCCGGCCACAATTTCAGCCAAACGGCGTAGTCGACCCTGGCTGCGTCGGCCAGATGCCGGCTGACAAGATCATGGCGGGCGATCACCGCCCCGCCGATCGAAGCGCCGCCGCTGCCGATGGTTTTGGTCAGGGACTGCACCACGATGTCGGCGCCGTGCTGCAGCGGCCGCAGCAGCGCCGGAGTGGCGATCGTGCTGTCGACGATCAGCGGGATCTGGAAATGGTGGGCCAGCTTGGCCAGAGCCTGCAAGTCGGAACAGGCCTGTTGCGGATTGGACGGCATCTCGGTGTACAGGAAACGGGTTTGCTTGTCAATCAGCTTTTCCCATTCCTTTTCTTCCCAGGGTTGCGATACCCAGCGCACTTTGGCGCCACGTTCCTTCATGCGCACGTTGAAAAGCTGGAACGTGCCCCCGTATACCTGGGCCGAAGACACGAAATTAATCTCACCAGGGTGCGCTTCGTCCTGGGCCAGCAGGGGCTCCACCGCCTGCTTGATGGCCGCCATCCCCGAAGCGGTGCACAGGGCCGAAGCGTCAAAGGCGCAGCCATAGGCTTCCAAGAGGGACAATGTCTCTTCGAGATAAAAAACGGTAGGATTGTGGATGCGGGAATAGCACCAGGTGGGGATACGGTAGGCCAGAGCGGCTTCCATTTCATCGCTGTCACGGTAGCCTTGCGAGGTGGAGGGGAACAAAGGCTCGATAATGCCTCCCTGCCCTTGCGCAAACGCTTCCTCGACCGAATACATGCCGTGCACGGCAATGGTGTCGAAGCGTAATTTTCTCACTTTTTCCCGGAACTCTTTTCTTTTGGCCATATATTCCTGGCCGCTTTGGATATAACGTTCGACGCCCGCGGAATCAGAATCGCTCATGATGATCTCCTTGATATAGTATTTTATTTGTCTTAAAGCCTTTGTAATCCAAGTTCGCCTAGTTTTTTTGCACTCGGTACACCATCCTCGTCCCAACCGCGGTAACTATAATAAATTTGTAGCCACTGGCGAAATTTTTCTTCGCTCATAAACTGATCCTTGAACAGGCCGGAAAGATGTTTTTCCTTAAAAAATCGTGGCGGCAGGGTGTCATCTTTGGCCGTTCGGCCATTTTTTAAATTGTACATGCGCGTCAGGTTGGAAATTTTATCGCCGATTTGCCGCATTTGCAGTTCATCTAGTTTGATCCCAGTCAATGCTTCATAAAGTGGGGCCAGGCGATCCAGGTCAAAGGGTAAAAAATCGCAAACAATCAGCGAATTACGGGTATTGACCTCATCCTGACCCTTGGCCACGAATGCTGGAGTACTTTCAAAATTCAGCAGCCCTTTCATTTCAGCCGTGGCCGGCCAGAAACGGGTATGGCTGGCGAAGTCAGCGGTGGCCAATGCCAGGCCCATGGAGGCGCAACCTTTGATATTAACCCCGGAAAGTTCCATGCCGGCGGTTTGAATGGCGAAATAGTCGCTGCCCTTACCCAGTTTTTCGCTGGCCCGTTTGCTGCCCTCAGCCAGCCAATCCCCGACTCCCTGGCGGCGAGCGATCTGCTCGAGCAGCGTAAAAAGTGCCTGACTGTCGCCAAAATTGAGCCTGAGCCCGCCGCTGTCCGCCATCGGCAGGATGCCTTTTTCAAAAGCTTCCATGGCGAAGGAACAGACTACGCCGGCAGATATCGTATCTAGGCCCAGGTCATCACAAAGATAGTTGGCATAGGCCACGTCACGGGCGTTGCCGATGCCACAGCCCGAGCCGAGAAAAGCCGTAGTCTCATATTCCGGTCCTTCGACTTCATGGTTGTCCCAGCGGGCAAGTTTCGAGCACTTGATGACGCAATTGAAACAGCCGACGCTTTTCCAGCCCAACTCTTTTTTCATGGCTTCGGAAGTGATATTTTCGTATTCGCTGAACTCGACCTCTTGAAAATTGCGCGTCGGCAGGAAATGTCCCTCTTCTTGGCCCAGGCGAATCCACATCATGGTGCCCAGGTCAAAGCGGCGCTGGCGATTGGGATGGGCCATGATATCACGGGTCAACTGCTGATTCAGTTTTTGAAAAACCTGGCGGTCATGGATTGAGATTTTTTCATTGCCTTCGATCACCAGCGCTTTCAGGTTTTTAGAGCCCATCACCGCGCCGGCTCCGCCGCGCCCGAATTGACGGTAATAATCGGTACCGATGCAGGCAAAACGGACCCGGTTTTCTCCGGCTGGGCCGATGGCGGCCACCCTGGCCCGGGGATATTTGTTGCGCAGATTCTTTTCCGCAGCCATGATCCCCTGTCCCCAAAGCCTGGTAGCGTCTTCGAAAAGGACCTCATGCGGAGTGATATGTAAAAATATTGGTCGCTTACTTTGGCCGCTGATGACGATATAATCAAAACCAGCACGTTTGATCTGTGGGCCGAAATTGCCGCCGGCATGACTATCGAGAAAGGTTCCGGTCAGCGGCGATTTGGTGACCAGTACCGAACGGGCCGAAGTTTGCAGCGCTGTCCCGGTAATTGGACCGGTCATGAAAATCAGGGGATTCTCTGCGGCAAAAGGTTCCTGAGTAATTAGACCTTGGTCAATCAACCACTTGAGACCCAGTCCCTTGCCGCCTATATATTGCTCAAAATCGCCTGGATCGGGAACGCCGATGCGGCTGGAAAAAGTGTTCAAATCAATAAATAAAAACCGGTTCATATAGCCCTTGGGCATGAGAATCCTCCTATAATTTTAAATCAGAATACCGTCCTGCCCGCCTAGTTTGATCAGTTCGATCTTGTTGGGATCGGCCGTGCCCAGGTGGTGGCGCGTATCGGCCAGACCGATATGCTTGGGCGGCGGGTTGATCGGCCGGTCCTCGCCGAAAAATTCGCGGCGCTTGGCCTGGATAATGCGCGCGCCGGTGGCATCCACGGCCACCGGGTCCAAACCGACGAGCAAGCCGTTGTATTTCCAGACGTAGGAGGGGTTGAAGCCGTGTGGGCCGACGCTATGGAATAAAGGCGTGAGCATGACCAGGATGTTCAGCCGCGTCTTGCCCTTAACCTCGGGCAACTGCCAGAGTGTGGCCAGGTCAGCGCAGGAGTCGGGATGGTAGCGGGGCGGGTCGGGGACGAACATGATATAGTTCTTAATGCATGTGCCCAGCCCCGACCAGTCGTGAGTGCGCAGGGGCCGCACGTTGACCAGGGCCGTGGCCTTCATGAAGACCGGGTCGTTGAGCACGCCGCGGTCGCGAACGCTGATGTTTTCCGCTTTGACCCCCGCTGCCAGCACGCCGCGGCGGATCGCTTCTTCCAGTTGCGGCGGCGTTGGCAGGGACCTCCAGACGTTGCTTTTGATGCCCACAACATCGGTCGGCCTGATGATCTTTTTCCAAGCCGTGGTCGTTTCTTTTTCATCTAACAGCGTTCTGAGTGCTTCGTCCAACATCTTTTGTACGACATCGACCTTGACAACACCGCTTTCATCCAGGACGTCCTGGTCACGGATGAGCACCACCCTGGTTTTTCCTGGCGTCTGGGCGCCGTGCGTTCCCGGCCAGGCCAGGGCCAGCGATCCGGCCGCCAGCGCGACCACACCGTCCTTGATAAATTTCCTGCGGCTGATCGTCTTTTTTTTCATTTTTTCCTCCCCGTCATTTTCCTATTTTTCAAATGCCGCTATTTTTTCCCGCAAAACGGCAAGAAGTCGCAGCGCTTGTTCCGCGCCGCCGCCATGCCAGACGGCGGCGACAACCTTCTTTTCCAGGGCGGCGGCGAAATATTTTTTGTCAGCCGACTCGACCGCCTCTCCCTCCTTGGCCGGTAAGTGAAATTTGCTGCAGAGGCTGGCAAAGGCGCGTTCAGCGGCTGCGATATCCGCATAAAGTACCAGCATCACAACCGGCCGCTGCTCCCCCTGGTCGTATTTGGCCAGAATGGCTTCGTGGTCCGGGCCAATGTCCAGGATGTTTTCAGATGAGAGAAAAACATATGTGTTCTGCCAGGCATGGTGGTGAAAAAAACGGATGCTCGCGGCCAACAACCCGGTTGGCGGCAAAAGCGCCAAGGCTCGCGGCCAGACGGCAGCAGGCGGCATGTTTTCGGCCAGCCGGCGGCCCAATGCCATCAGCGCCAGACGCGATTCCGGGGTTTCAGGGCTGCACAGTAGCGAGACATAATATCGGCCTTGCCAAAAACGCAAAAGGCCGTCCAGGTATTCGGAATCCTGACCGATCTCCTTTGCGGGGTCTTCCTGGCTATGAGCGAAAATCCCGAAGGCGTTACCGGGGCCGCCCATGTCGAAGAGGTCGACAGTGATTTCAGGATGACCGGCCTGCAGGTAGAGGCGGGTAAAGAGTTTTTCAAAGCCATAAGAAATGTAGAGTTCCGCGGCACCGTCGATGTATTCGTAAAGGTTTTCGCGTATGAAAATTTCCGCCTCGGGCGCCAGGACCCAACCCCGGACGGAGGCCGGGAATAAATCGTTCTCGTTACCTTGAAGCGGCATCATGGAAACAATCAGAAAAAGTATGCTTAAACATCCTGCGCCTTTCACCATGCTAATATGAACAATTTATATAAAAATGTCAATAAATTTAGTACAATCGGAACAGGGTCTGCTGGAAGTGCAAAAGCAGTTGGCTCAGGGCGCAAACCGTCCGCTTTAATCAAGAGTCGGGATAGCGAATTTTCCCAGCAAATAATTCAAGCGATATTTTTGCTCGATATCCTGGCGGCGTAAATGGGGCGACAGGTTCTGTAAAAACCAGGCGCTCTTGGCGTTCAACTCGTTGTCATTCAGAAAATGAGCCAATAGTTTCTTATGCAGGGATTTGGGATCGGTTTTCTCACCCTGAAGCAGCCGGAAAAAATGGGTTTCAAAATCGCTGCGCATGAATTCCAGTTCAGGGGGAAATTGGGCCAAAAATTTTCGGATCTCGGCATGTTCGTCCGCTGGTTCAGATCTTTCCCGCCCGATGTTCAGGTCCAGGAATGACTGGTAATTCTTGCGCACCTCGTTGCTGAAAGCCGCGAAGTGAGCGGGCAGTCTTTGGCGCGAACGGCTGCGCGCCACCACCCGGTCCAATGAATCACGGATCACGGCCTCCGGGATCCGCTTTTCCCACCAGCGGTACAACAGGTCAAAATCCCTACTGCTGATGAAAAAACGGATGCCGTAGCGTTGATCCAGGTATTGGATAATGCGTATAATGAAATCAAAATCTTCGCCTTCAGCAACCCGGGTCATGGATTCTCTCTCAAGCAACGGGGCATGTCAGGGCCCTGGACTTTGCTGTGCAAAGATGCTTTTCAGGCCAAGGAACAGCAGGTCCGGCACGAATATATCTATTCCCGAAACCCGGCCTTTAAAATAGCGGCTCAGGCCGCCGGTAGCCACCACCTTGCTTTTTGGACCCAGGATCTTCCGATAGCAGGCGATCAGGTGCTGGAGAGTCCCGATATAGCCGAAATAAACCCCGGCACGGATACTGGCGGCGGTGTTGGTACCCACAGGCGAACGGGGCACTTCGAAAGTAATTTTTTTCAGCTTGGCCGTTTTTTCCGCCAAACTTTCAATGGCGATGCCAATGCCCGGAAAGATACAACCGCCGCAATACTCGCGCCGGGAGTTGATCAGGTCGAATGTGGTCGCGGTCCCCGAATCAATGACAATCAGCGGCGGAGAAAACAGAGTCAAGGCCCCGGCGCAATCGGCAATGCGATCGGCGCCGAGTTCGCAAGGTCTGTCGATCTTTAAAGTGATGCCTGTCTGTGTCTTGTGGTCTAGGAACAGCACCCGTTTCCCGATCGCTTTTTTAATGTTCGCGGCCAGGTCGCAGTCCATGGCCGGAACCACCGAAGAAACGATCACGGCGGTTGTCCGTTGCGCCAGTGCGGCAGGCAACAAGATGGAAAAATGCCTGGCCGACCATTTTTTTGGTGTTGGCAGGACGCTGCGCTGAATGATGGCGTTACCATTGAAAATAGCGCCAGCTGTGGAGGTGTTGCCGACGTCAATGGTCAAAAGCATGGACGTTCTCCTCCTGGAGCGATTTCAGGCTGAGTTTTTCGCGGGCCAGAAAAAAAAGGCCCAGAAAAAAAAGCGGATAAATGGAGATGGCATGCAAAACAATTGCGTAGGAAAGAGCCGGGCCTTTGGGAATGGCGAACAACCCCAGCGCCAGTTGGCACAAATAATGAAATGAGCCGACATACCCCGGAGATGACGGAACGACCACACTGATGGTGGTTACGACCGTGACCACCAGGGCCGCACTCCAGGGAAGTTGATAGCGGCCGGAAAAAGCGAAGGCGAGAAAAAGCAATTGAATGGTCAGGATGTAGCAAATCCAGATCAGCAGGGAAAGAGTGCCTACCGCCAGATAATGGGCCGGGCGCTTCAACGCCGTGACCCCGTTTAAAAACTGCTCCAAAAGTCCCTTGATTTTAACGGCCATGGCTGCCGGCAGCGAACGCAGCAGCCGCGCGCTGAGCGCCATGGTCTTCAGCTGGTATTTTTTCATCCCCAGCAGCAAGACGCTTAAGGCCGCGACCAGGACCAGCATGACTACCCCGCTTTTTCGCACCCAGCCCGGGAAAGGAAAAACCATCAGGGACACTGCCAGCAAAAGCAGCAGGGAAAATACATCGATCAAACGTTCCATGACGATGG
This sequence comes from Acidobacteriota bacterium, assembly GCA_018897435.1. Lineage (GTDB taxonomy): Bacteria > Acidobacteriota > Aminicenantia > UBA2199 > UBA2199 > UBA2199. The sequence goes on from JAHIKI010000055.1 coordinate 8,864, forward strand.
TGGCAAAAATCGAGCTGGCGGCGATCCCGGTTTTTTTTTGCAGATGCCAGGCCCGAACGAATTCGCCCAAATGGGCCGGCAGAAAAGTGTTGGCCATGTAGCCGATGGTCAGGGAAGTGAACAAACCGCCTATCTTCACCTTTTGCAGCGGGGCCAGCAGGTACTGCCAGCGCAGGCTGCGCAAGACCAGGCTCAGGGCGATGACCGCCAACACCGGCAGCAAATACCAGTAATTGGCGCGGCCCAGTGCCAACAGCACTTGGCGAAAACTTACCCGGTGAAAGGCCAGGAAAACAAAAAACAGGCTGAGCGCGATCCCGACGAGTGTTTTCCAGTTCCGGCCGATTTTCTTTAAATCCATTAGAACTCCTGTATAGCAAATCCGGCTGGCATTGTCAAAACCTCTGTTAGCGAACGCCGGGAACCAGGAACGGTTTAACAAATACAAATTGACACTTTTTTTCGATTGTGTTAGAAATAAACGGGATTGCGGTTAGCTCATGCAATGTGCTAGCGGAGGTGCGTCATGGAATTGTCCGCCTTTCAAATCAGCAAGATCGAACTGATCGCCGAATACGAGATGGCGGTCATGGAGCTTTACTGGGTGTACAGCGAAAAATTTCCCGAACACAGGACATTCTGGATCGACATGGCCGACGATGAAAGGAAAAACACGGAATGGGTCCGTTCGACCATCGAGCAGATCAAAAGCGGCAAGATCGACTACAACCGCGACCGTTTCAATATCGAAGCCATCCGGACCTCCATGAACTTCATCAAAACCCAGATCAAGGAGGCGCTGGACCAGCCGGTTTCCATACGGACCGCCCTGGCCAATGCCGCAGGTATCGAGGATTCCCTGGCCAAGAAAAAATTCTACGAGATCATCAAGGACGACAACCCTGAAGCCAAGGCCCTGTATCAGAAGTTCCTTGCCGAAAATCAGAGGCACAGGGACAAATTGAACCAGTACCGCAGCAAAATTAAATAATTTAATCTCAGCACGGTAATACGGATATCAGGAGATCAAATTGCCGGTAAATGAACCATTGCTGATGATGGCAAGGAGGATGTCATGCGCAAAAATTTCTTTTTTATTTTCTTCATCGCCGTGGGGATCGCATTGACGGGCCAAGCGGGCTTCGAATCCGATGTTTTTAAAACCACTGCGGCCGATCTGCGCGTCACCTTCATCGGTCACGGCTCCTTACTGTTCAATTTTGGCAATCTGCATATTTACATCGATCCCGACGGCCGGCTGGCCGATTTCAGTCTTTTTCCCAAAGCCGACCTGATCCTGATCACCCACCAGCATGGGGACCATTTTGATCCGGCGGCGATCAAGACGCTGAGTCAGGATTCAACTCAACTTTTCCTCAGCCCCGCCTGCCAGCCGCTGCCGGCAGCGGCGCATATTCTTAAAAACGGCGACTCCATCCAAGCCAAAGGGGTGGCCATTGCCGCCGTCCCGGCCTACAACATTCTCCACCAGCGCGCCAACGGCCTGCCCTTTCATCCGCGTGGCGAAGGCAATGGCTATGTACTCACTTTTGCCGGCTTGCGCGTCTACGTGGCCGGCGACACAGAAAACATCCCGGAAATGAATGATTTGCGGGATATCACCGTGGCATTTCTGCCCATGAACCTCCCCTATACCATGACCCCGGAAATGACCGCCAAAGCGGCCCAAGCAATAAAACCGCGCCTGCTCTACCCCTACCATTTTTCAGACACCGATCCGCAAAAACTTGTGTCTTTGCTGAAGGATGATCCTGCCATTGAAGTGCGCATCCGCAAATTGAACTGACCGAGTTTCGACTGGATGCTGGGCAAAGAATTCCGCGGTTTGGCTGAAACCGTCACCCGTACCTACGGCAACAACCCCTGGTTTTTCTTGAGGGAATTGGCCCAAAACAGTCGCGACGCCGGGGCGCGCAACATCTGGGTCGAAGCCCTTGTAACTCAGCAGGGAATGGAAACGCTCAACTTCGCCGACGACGGCCGCGGTATGACGCTGGCCTACGCCCGACGTTTTCTTTTTCGTCTCTATGCCTCGGACAAAACCGCGGACCACAAAGCAGCCGGAAAATACGGTATTGGTTTCTGGACCATCCTCGGTTTTCAGCCAACCCTGATCCATTTGCAGTCCCGCCAAGGTAAAAATTCCTGGGCCGTAGAGTTGGATGGCGAATTAAACGTCCGGCCGGCAGTTTGCCTTTTAACTCGCTCCGGTACGACCGTTTCAATGAGCCGCCCAGCCGCTTTTCCCCAACCTGCGGAATTCAAATCGCGTCTGCAAAGTGAATTGCGGGAATACTGCCAGTATCTCCGGCGCAACAATTGCCAGGCGGACATGCTGCCGGTGTGGTTCGCAGGAAAAAACCTTACCCGCCTCATGACCTTGCCGGGCCCGCTCAGCTGCCAGTTTCGCAGCGGCGCGGTGGAAGGAGCGGTGGGACTCGCGGCAAAGCCCCATGTCCGGCTTTATGCCCGCGGTCTGCCGGTTTGGCAGGGAGCGGTACTTAAACAGATGACACACCTGCAAATGGACGAGGATGGCTATGCGGAGATCGGCCGCAACCTGGCGCCGGTATTCCTGCTAAACGGCAACCACCTGGACGTTACTTTTTCCCGTAATTTGGCTTTGGAAAACAGGGCTCTGGAAACCGTGCGCAAAAAGGCCGAGGCAGCGTTGCGCCGCCTCCTGGAGTTGTCTTTGGATCGGACTTTTCCCAGAACCTGGCGGCAGCGTAGTTGCGACCGTTCTCTATTGGCTTTGAAGCGTATCTTGCGACCGGGCTGGCATTGGTTGCCGCTGTTCCTGCTCATTATTATTCCCCTGGAAATCACCTTCTTGCGCCACTGGTTCCCTGCCGTCACCGCGGTCCGGACCTCTCCGTTCAGCCTGCAATCCACCACTTTATCCTATGGCGGAGCTACGGTCAGCCTGTCTGTTTCCCCGCAGGGGCCGCCGTTTTCCTACCAGCCAAAAATTCCTGCCTGGTTCAGGCTGTTCGCTGCCGATGCCTATGATATCCAGGCCGGTTTTGTCCGCCGGGCCGAACCTAGCCGCTTGCCGGCCCATTACACACAGTATTGCCGGCCGGAACAGGTTTGGAGCATGCGCTTACAGGCGGAGGCAGGCGGAGAGATATTTCTGCCTATGCCGCCAGGGCATGCCCTGCAAGCGGGATCGGTGCGACTTGATGGCCGCAGGATCAATTCCGTCTTCAGCAGCGTCCAGGGCGAAGCCATTGCCACCATTACCGGCAACGGCGGCTTGGTCGAATACCGCTCCTGCCCCGGGGGACAACGTCGTGTGCTGACAGCCGCGGAGATTTTGCACCTGACTGTCCTGCCGCCGGGACTCGCTCTATCCCCAAACCTGGAAAAAACCGTGCGGGAATCCCGTGCCTATCCGATCGCTGAACGAGTATCCCTGGCCCGGATGCTGGTCGGTGATATGGTCGTTTATGACACGTCAGCGCCCACCGCCAATCAGTACTTGCGCCTGGCTGGCGACCAACCTTGGCTGGAAAAAGTGTTGCGCATCGCCAAAGGGGATTGCGATATCATTAACGGTCTGCATGTCCTGCTTTTAAGAAAGATGGGGATTCCTTCGCGGCTGGTCATCGGCATGATCGGTGAGCGTGGCAGAGCCCGTCCCCTACTCCATGCCTGGAGCGAGTATTTCGATCAGGGTTGGATGGTCACTGATGCCAGCGCCGGCAGGCCGGCTGACCATTCCATCACGGCCACTGCCCTCAATCCCAGCCGCGGCATCAGCCTTGCCTTGCCTGCGGATGATGCCCGGCCAGATGATTCTCGGGTATTGAATCATTTGCTCGGGCCAGCCTTGATGTTGCTGGTCATGGCCGCAGCAGCCGGGCTGTTGTTTGTTATTAGCCCAACTTCCGCACTTTTTCTTCGGGCGGGGCTGTTTTTCGTGGTGGGTGGAAAAAAGAATCGAGAATTGATGCAGGTTCCGGTTTGAGGTGGTGCGGAGAATCTAAAAATAGTGGCAAACAACATATCATTTTATA
>JAHIKI010000056.1 GCA_018897435.1 Acidobacteriota bacterium
TCGATGCGGAATATCCGTATGAAGCCTTAACCGGTCAAATCATCCTGGGCAGCCAAAGATTTATTCGCACCATTGCCAAGCAAGTGAATAAAAGTTCACTGAAAAAGGAAATTCCCCGCCGACAAAGGTATTCAGCCGGGATTGAAATGGATGAGATTTTCCAGAAGGGAGCGCGAAAGGGAGAGAAACGTGAAACTACTATTTACCGGGCTTATGTGGAAGGAGGATATACCATGCATGAGATCGGTGAGTATCTAGGGCTGCATTATTCAAGCATCAGTTTGGCCCTGCGGAAATATGAAAAAAGTCAATGACCGACCTGTCATTTCAAGACCTGACCCTAATTCCTAATTCTTCAGCACCTTCGCTTTTTCACTTTCAGTAATCAGCATGGCAAGGTTCAGGAAGGCACGGAAATCAAAAACGCCCAGTTGCGGTGTTTTTTTGATGTTGACGAAATATATTTCGTTAACATACTGCTCTTTAATAGCCAGCTTCAACTCATTCAACGAGCTGCCGCGCAAGACTTCGTAACCGTTATTTTTAAGTTCTTTTTCATTTTGGGCGATATAATTGTCAATGGTTCGTGGAGTGACCTCAAAGAAATCAGCTACCTGCTCCTTAATTACAACTATTCTTCCATTGTACTCAATCCCTTTGACCCCAATGCTTTTCTTGATCTCTTCCACCGCATAAGGATTATTGAGTATGTTCTGCCTGTCAACCAATGAAACCGTTAAATCTTTTGCCATGGATTTCTCCTTACACGGTCCTGAAAATAATCTGGTTATGCTTTTCCTTTAAGCCGTGTTTGATTTTCGGTTCACCCCAAACATCTCGCAAATCTACTTTATTTAGTTTAGATAATGTTTTTTTCATTGTGTAAATTTAATTGCTGTTTGAACAATCCCCTCCTCCTCTCATAAACCGGTTCCATTATAGCAATGTAAAAATATAAAATCAAAGCCCCTTTCTACTCAAAAAAAAACAAGATCTGCTTCATAATCTTCTCAGTGCTTTACGACGCTCGAGGAGAATACAAAACATGGTTGACTTTGATTTACTTTTTTTAAAAAATAGTTTATATTAGAAGACCGTCAAATAGGATTGATCGAAAAATGCGCAATGTAAATAAACAAAAGGAGGATGTAATGATTGGAATAGTTGGTTATGGCAGTCATATTCCGCGCTACAGGATCAGGGTTGAGGAAATCGCCAAAGTATGGGGCGCGGACGCTCCAGCATATAAGAAAGGCCTGGGGTTGAATGAGAAATCGGTGCCGGCGCCGGATGAGGATTGCGCTACCCTGGCCGTGAGCGCATCCCGCAACGCTCTGCGCAGGGCAAACATCGACCCGAAACAGATCGGGGCGGTATATGTGGGCAGCGAATCCCATCCTTATGCTGTAAAGCCTACCGGCACTATCGTCTCCGAAGCTTTAGGCGCTTGTCCCTTTGTCCATACTGCGGATCTCGAGTTCGCCTGCAAAGCCGGGACTGAAGGCATGTTTATCGCTCTGCACCTGGTTAAATCAGGCGTTGTGCAATATGCGTTGGCAGTGGGCGCGGACACATCCCAGGGGGCGCCTGGCGACGCATTGGAATTTTCGGCAGCCGCAGGCGCAGCCGCTTTTATCATGGGTTCAAAAAACCTGGCAGCGGAATTACTGGACACTCATTGTTATATGACCGATACCCCGGACTTCTGGCGTCGTGAACACGCCTATTACCCGGAACACGGAGGGCGGTTTACCGGGAAACCCGCTTATGAAAAACATCTCTACAGCGCCACCAGCGGCATGCTGGAAAAAGCAAAACTGAAACCCGAAGATATCAGCTATGTAATTTTTCACCAACCCAACGGTAAATTCCCGGTAAATGCGGCGCAAAAACTGGGATTCAAAGAGCCGCAATACAAATTAGGGCTGTTATGTCCGACTTTAGGCAACACCTACTCCGGTTCATCGCCCATGGGTCTGGCGGCAACCCTTGACGCGGCTGAAGCCGACCGCTTAATTTTGCTGGTTTCCTACGGCTCCGGTGCCGGCAGCGATGCCTTTGTTTTCCGCACTACCAAAAAACTGCTTGAAATTCGCGATATGGCTCCCAAAACTCGCAAACAACTGGATGAACACAAACAGTACATCGAATACGGAACTTACGCCAAATTCAGGCGAAAAATTCTTCGAGCGGAGTAAGGAGGAAATCCATGAATGAAGTAGCAATAATAGGAGTCGGGATGACGAAATGGGGAGAACTGTGGGAAAAATCTTTCCGTGATATTTCAGTAGAAGCCGCCTTAAAATGCCTGGATGATGCGGGCGTCGATAAAGTAGACTCTATAACCGTTGGCACCATGTCCGGCGGGTTGTTTAACGCCCAGGAGCATTTAGGGAGCCTGGTGGCCGATTACCTCGGCCAGCGTTTCGTCCCTGCTACGCGCGTGGAATCCGCTTGCGCTTCCGGTGGATTGGCTGTTAAAACCGCATACATGGAAGTGGCCTCCGGCATATCCCAATATGCGCTGGCCGTGGGTGTGGAAAAAATGACCGACGTTGACGGAGGCGATGCGACATTTGCTTTGGCTACTGCATCCGACTATGATTATGAAGCTTTCCACGGGATCACCTTCCCCGGGCTTTACGCCCTGATGGCGGTCGCCCATATGAAAAAATACGGCACCAGCCTCGAACAATTGGCGCAAGTTTCGGTAAAAAACCATCACAACGGCAGCCTGAATCCCCATGCGCAGTTTCCATGCGCCGTAACCTTGGACCAGGTCATGACCTCCACGATGGTAGCGGATCCAATGCGCCTGCTTCATTGTTCACCCATCACCGACGGCTCGGCCGCAGTGCTGCTGGTTCCGCTGGCCGTGGCTAAAAAAATGAACAAGCCATACGCTGTGATCACGGGGATCGGTCATGCTTCGGATACCATTGCTCTGTGCCAGAGGAAAGATTTTGCCAAGCTGGAGGTAGTGGAAGTCGCCGCGCAGCGGGCGCTGAAAATGGCTGGAAAAACCATACGCGACATCGACTTTGCGGAAGTCCACGACTGTTTTTCCATTGCCGAGATCATGGTAATGGAAGCCCTGGGCGTAGTGGAATCCGGTCAAGGCGGACCGGCAACCATGAATGGATTAACCGCCCTGGATGGTGATTTTCCAATTAATCCATCCGGCGGATTAAAATCCAAGGGACATCCTGTCGGCGCCACGGGCGTGGCTCAGGTAGTCGAAGCGGTTATTCAACTGCGCGGACAGGCAGGGCCGCGGCAAATCAAAAACGCCAGGACAGCTTTAACTCAAAATATGGGCGGCTCAGGCGCCAGCAGCATAATTCATATATTGGAGGCACGATAATGGCAATGCATGTAGCTAGAAATTGGCGAGAAACCCCCGAACGTTACCGGATGGAAGCGGCTAAATGTAAAAAATGCTCTGCTATTCACTTCCCGGCACGACTCATTTGCCCCGAATGCCAGGGAAGGGAATTTGCAACCGTCAGACTTTCAGGGAAAGGCGAACTGGCAACCTTTACCATTATCCGGGTTGCCCCCACAGGGTTCGGAGATTTAACTCCTTATGCCGTAGGCATTGTAAAAATGGATGAAGGCATCCACGTCATGGCCCAGATCGTCGACTGTAACCCCGAAGAACTAAAAATCGGTGACCGCGTGGTATCCCAATTCCGCCGGATCAATCAGGAAGGAAAAACCGGCATGATTCTCTACGGCTACAAGTTCGTACCGGATCTGGGATTATAAAATCAAAATACTAGGATAGCCGCAACTTATCCATGTTCAAACGAATTTTAATAGCCAACCGGGGCGAAGTGGCTCTGCGCGTTATTAAAGCCTGTAAAAAAATGGGCATAGAAACCGTTGCGGTTTATTCCACGGCAGACAAGGATTCTCCCCACCTCGCGCAAGCGGACATGACCGTATGCATCGGCCCGGGACCCAGCAGCCGCAGTTACTTGAACCGTGAAGCCATACTCCAGACTGGTATCAACAGCGAATGCCAGGCGATTCATCCCGGGTTCGGGTTCCTGGCGGAAGACCAGTTGTTTTCCTATATGTGCCGGCAGCATAAATTGATTTTTATCGGGCCTAAGCCCCATTCCATCCAGATCATGGGCAACAAATCCCGGGCCAAGCAAACCGTAAAACAGGCCGGGCTGCCAACCATTCCAGGATCGCAAGGAAATCTGAAAAACATGGATGAGGCCATGGCCCTGGCCAATGAATTGGGCTACCCGGTTTTATTAAAAGCAACAGCCGGAGGAGGCGGAAAAGGCATCCGCCCCTGTTACCATGGAGAAGAATTTAAAAACCTTTGTCTCCAGGCCAGTATGGAAGCCGAAAAAGCCTTCGGCTGCGGCGATCTATACATGGAAAAGCTGATCCTAAAAGGACGGCATATCGAATTTCAAGTACTGGCCGACGCTTTTCACAACGTGATTCACCTGGGTGAACGGGAATGCTCCATCCAGAGAAAGAACCAGAAACTCATCGAAGAATCTCCATCCCCGGCCCTGGACCATAAAATCCGCAGTAAAGTGGGCGCTCAAGTGGCTGAAGCCATGAAAAAGATCGGTTACCTTAATGCCGGGACCATCGAATTCCTGATGGATGAGCATAAAAAACTTTACTTCATGGAAATGAACACCCGGCTGCAGGTAGAGCATCCGGTAACTGAGATGATCACCGGGATAGATATTGTGGAGGAGCAGATCAAAATCGCCGCTAACCATCCTTTGTCGTTAACTCAGGATAATATTTCTTTCAGCGGCCATGCCGTCGAATGCCGTATAAACGCCGAAGACCCGGACAACGATTTTGCCCCTTCTCCCGGTACCATAACCGCTTTCACCCCCCCCATGGGCGAAGGTCCCGGCAAAATTCGCCTGGATACCCATGTGGCAGCGGGTTATGAAATACCTTCTTTTTATGATTCCATGATTTGCAAAATCATCGCTCATGGCCAAGACCGCGCCGCCGCTATGCAAACCATGGTGAATGCGCTGAGAGCATTCGAGATCAAAGGTATTAAAACCACTATCCCCCTGCACCTTGAAATACTCAATTCGAAGATATTCAAAGAAGGAAATTATCACACCAATTCTCTTGCGGATATTATGGGGTAAGGGAGGCGTAATAAATGGCAAAAGTATTAATGGAACGTATCGGTTCGCCCATCGAGACGTTTATGGACCCGGTCGACTTCAAAATAAACCTGGAGTACATGAAACGATTGAACGAAAGTTACCAAGCCAAACGCCAGGAGGTCAAAGCAGGTTGGGGCGAGCAATATGTGGAACGGGCGCATAAAAAAGGGAAAATGACCACCTGGGAACGGATCGAATTTTTAAAAGACCCCGGCAGCAAGGTATTCCCTATCGGGACCTTTGTCAACTACGGATTGGAATTCGGTGAGGGCGGCAATAAACGCAAAGCGCCCGGGGCAGGAGTGGTTACCGCATTTGTTAAGATCGAGAACCGCCACGTGATAGTAATCGCCAACGACAACACAGTGGCTTCCGGTTCCTGGTGGCCCCTTACGCCTGAAAAAATCGAACGGGCGCAGGAAATTGCCCTTCGACTAAGAATTCCCGTGGTATATATTATCGATTGCAGCGGTTTATTTTTGCCGGAGCAGTCCAAAACCTTTCCTGGAAAAACCGGGGCGGGATATATATTTAAAATGAACGCTTTATTAAGCGCCCAGCAGGTACCCCAGATAGCCGGTGTATTCGGCGACTGCATCGCCGGCGGAGGGTATATGCCCATCATCAGCGATATCGTCTACATGACCGAGCAAGCTTATATGGTCATTGCCGGCGCCGCCTTAGTTAAAGGCGGCAAGGGCCAGCAAATAACTTCTCTTACCATCGGCGGGCCTGACATCCATGTCAATATCTCCAACTGCGCGGACTACAGGGTTCCCGATGATAAAGCGCTCCTCTTGAACATCAAGAAAGAAATCGCCAAGCTCCCGTCCAGCGGTATCGAGTATTATTACTATGGCCAGGAACCTGCCCCTCCCCTTTTCGACCCAGCTGAAATCGAAGGGATATTTCCCATGGATTACAGGGTCACCTATGATATCCGTCAAGTTATCGCCCGGATCGTGGATAATTCTCTTTTCTGGGAAATATTCCCCGACAAGGGCAAGGAAATTGTCTGTGGTGTCGGCAAGATCAATGGATTGTACGTGGGTATCATTGCCAACAACCAGAATTTGACCGAACATCCTGTGCACAAGCGCAGTAAGCGCCCGGGAGGCATCCTGTACAAGGATGGCATCGCTAAAATAACGACTTTTTCCAGGGCCTGTAATTGCGATGGTATTCCTATCGTATGGTTGCATGATATCGCTGGTTTCGACATCGGCCCCGAAGCGGAAAAAGTGGGCCTATTGGGATGGGGTTCCAATTTGATCTACACCAATTCCACCAACTCCGTTCCGTCCATTACCGTGCTTTTGCGAAAAGCCTCCGGAGCCGGATACTACGCCATGAACGGAAGGCCTTACGAACCCATCGTGCAATTGTCCACTCCACTTACCCGCTTGGCAGTGATGGAAGGCAGAACCTTGGCCATCGGCGCTTTCCGGACAAAATTGGATGAGAATTTCAATATTGTTTTCACACGCCAGGAAGAATACGACCAGGTAAAAAAGGGCATGGATGAGTTGGAACTTCGTATTAGCGAAGACATGAACCCGATCCTCAGCGCGCGCCAGTTGGATACGGATGAAATTATCCTGTTAAGCGAATTGCGGTCTTACCTGGAAACCGTCACCGAAATGACCTACCAGAGTATCGGCTACCGGCGTGTAAAAAATCCGCGCATATGGTCTTTACATGATATCGATGCATTATCCGGGCATACAGGAGATTGAAATGACAGACGAGAAATCAGGGTCATTGACAGCTCTTGCGGAATTCAGGGATTCACAGTACATCGTACTATCTCCCACGGTGGGAAATTTTTCAGCCATGCCCCAACCCGGCGCCTACCTTCCCGGCGGTTCTTTTGTCGGCAGGCTTAAAATTTTAAATACTTTTTATGATCTCTGTTTACCCGGCGATGTTTCTGGACTGGTGGTGACGGATAGCGAAAAAGATTTTATTTTCCCCGTGGAATACGGGCAGGAATTGTTTCGTTTAGACCAGGACAAATGTTTCCTCGAATCGGAAAAGCCAACCGTCCAGTTGATTTCCAAAACCGGGGAGGATGCGGCATCCGCAGAGGGTTGTGTAATTACCGCATTTACCAGCGGTATTTTTTATGCCAAACCTGGCCCCGATTCACCGCCGTTTGTAGCTGTAGGCCAGGAGATAAAAAAAGGAAAAACATTGGGATTGATCGAAGTGATGAAGACTTTTAATTACATCAGTTTCCCCGGGACCGCTAAAGGGGACGCCGGGATAATTAAAAAAATATATGTAAAAGATTCACAGGAAGTCAAATTGGGTCAAGCGTTATTTCTTATAGATTAGCCACAGCGGCATGAAGGACGGGGTGTCGTGAAAAATAAATTAAGGGAGGTTAAACATGTCTTTAAATTTTGATTTGCCTGAAGAAGCAATAATGATTCGCAACACCGTAAGAGAATTTGCCGAGGAAGTGGTCAGGCCCAAAGCCCGGGAGCTTGATGAAAAAGAAGAGTTTTCCCCCGAATTATGCAAACAAATGGGAGATCTGGGACTGTTTGGTTTTTGCATACCCGAAGCGTATGGAGGTAACGGCATCGGTTATATTCCTTATTTGATAGCCGTGGAAGAATTGGCGCGTGTGGATGGTTCTCAGGCCGTGACAGTGGCGGCCCATAATTCGTTGGGAATCGGGCCCATATACTTTTTCGGCAACGAAGAACAGAAGAAAGAATACTTGCCCAGGTTATGCAGCGGTGAAAAATTATGGGGATTCGGACTTACCGAACCCGACGCTGGATCCGATGCGGGCGGCACGAAAACCAAAGCCGAAAAAATCGGCAGCGAGTGGGTCATCAACGGTTCAAAGATGTTTATTACAAATGCAGCCGGTGACACATGCCTTGGCAGCACGATTCAAGCCATAAGCGGCGTAAGGCCCGACGGGAAAAAGGAGTATACGTGTTTCCTGGTGGACCAAGGATCTCCCGGTTACACGGCCAGGACGCTTCATGAGAAAATGTTATGGCGCTCATCCATAACCGCGGAACTCTTTTTGGATGATTGTCGCGTGCCTGAAGAAAAAATATTGGGAAAGCGCGGGGAAGGATTTCATCAGATGCTCGATACCCTCGACAGGGGCAGGTTGTCTATCGCGGCCATGGGTTTAGGGTGCGCCCAGGGCGCTTATGACCTGGGTTTGAAATACGCCAAGGACAGGAAGCAATTCGGCCAATCCATTTCTACGTTCCAGGCCTGCGCATTTAAACTGGCGGATATGGCAGTGGAGATCGAGGCCGCCAGAAATTTACTCTATAAAGCCGCCTGGTTGTGTGAAAACAAGAAGGATTATAAAATGTACTCATCGATGGCCAAGCTTTATTGTTCCGAAGTCGCGCACCGCTGTGTGGACCAGTCTCTGCAGTTGCACGGCGGATATGGATTGATGAAGGAATACGATATCGAACGGCTTTACCGGGATCAAAGGGTCCTGGAAATCGGCGAAGGCACATCCGAGATTCTCAGGCTTGTGATTGCCAGGCACATCGGATGTTTTAATGTATAATAAATTTCTTGCCGCAAATACACCAGGATACAAAGGATAGGCTCTCTAGTGTCTTCGTAACTCAGCGGCAAAAAATATTATGGGAAAACAGGAAGTGAGAAAATGATGAATAAGACGTATGAGACGCTTAAATATGATATCAAAAACCGGGTTATCACCATCTGGCTGAATCGGCCCCAGGTTCATAATGCGTTTAACCATACCATGCTGGCGGAGTTGGCGGATATTTTGGAAGTTGTGGATCAATCTGACGACATCCGGGTGGTTATATTCACAGGAGAAGGTAAATCATTTTCAGCCGGAGCGGATTTGAATTGGATGAAGAAAATGATCGACTACACTTATGAGGAAAATCTCAAAGATGCAGTGATGATTTCAGACGTTTTTTATAGAATTTACACCCTTAGCAAGCCGGTAATTGCGGCTGTCAATGGGGCAACCATCGGGGGTGGGATGGGATTTGTCGGAGCGGCCGATATTGTCATTGCCTCGGAAAATGCGAGATTCAGTTTATCCGAGGTGAGAATCGGAGTTGTTCCCGCCTGTATTTCGCCTTACTTGGTGAAGCGGGTCGGGGAAGGAGTATTAAAAGAATTATTTATAACCGGGATGCGGTTCGCTGCGGACAAAGCGTTGGACATCAAGTTGATTAATTACAAAGTCGGGCATGAGCAGTTGTTGGAATATGCCATGGAAAAAGCAAAGGAATTGTGTTTATGTGGCCCCAAGGCCATAGCGGTATGTAAGCAGTTATTTGTAGAGGTTCCCGGGATGGACTTAATGACTGCCTATAATCATACGGCTGCTGTGATAGCTAAGATGAGAATATCGCCGGAAGCGCAGGAGGGGATGAAGGCGTTTCTTGAAAAGCGCGCGCCGGCCTGGCAGAAAAAATAAAGGTCCGTCCCCCACTCCCCTTGATTTTAAATAACCATCAAACAATTTTTAGTGCTTGATCTAAATCTTCTATGATATCTTGGACATCCTCGATGCCTACGGATAATCGGACCAGGTCATCAGTAATTCCGGCTTTTACTTTTTCCTCTTTATTTACAGAAGCATGAGTCATTGAGGCAGGATGTTGGATGAGAGTCTCCACCCCGCCCAGTGATACGGCCAAGGTTGCCAAATGAACACTGTCCATTAGTTTTCGCCCGGCTTCCAGACCGCCTTTTACACCGAAACTGATCATCGAACCGGATCCGCTCATTTGTTTTTTTGCTAATTCGAATTGAGGATGAGATTCGAGTCCGGGATACCGAATCCAGGCGATCTTAGGATGACTTTCCAAAAAGTGAGCGACCTTACTAGCGTTTTCTTGATTGCGCTCTACACGAAGAACCAAGGTTTTTAATCCGCGCAAGACCAGATAAGCTTGATGCGGGTCCATATTGCAGCCCATGTAAACCATGGCATGACGGATTTTTTCATATAAGCCTTTTTCTTTGGTAATGACAATTCCGCCAACGATATCCGCATGACCATTAATAAATTTTGTGACAGAATGAAGGACTACATCCGCACCTAGATCCAATGGCTTTTGTAAATACGGGGTGGCAAATGTATTATCAACAACCAAAACCAAATTGTGTTTTTTTGCAATCTCAGCACATGCTTTAATATCAGTAATATCCATGGTCGGATTTGATGGCGTTTCAACATAAAGAACTTTTGTATTATTCTTTATTGCTGATAAGATAGCATTAATGTCAGTGGTATTTACAAAATCAGCTTCAACACCAAAGCGTGAAAAATCCTTTTCCAGTACAACTCTTGCCGGACCATAAACAGAAGCCGTGCTGATAATATGGCTGCCGGCTTCTAATAGCGCCATGTAAACACTTGTTATCGCTGCCATCCCGGAGCTTGTGGCGATTCCATCATAACCATTTTCCAACTCAGCAATATTATTTTCGAGTGCGCGGATTGTCGGATTGGCGATTCTCGTATAAATGTACCCAGCGCTTGCACCGGAAAAACAATCTGCACCGTGCTGGGCATTCTTGAATTTAAATGTAGAAGTTTGATAGATAGGAACAGTAGCGCTCCCGAATTGATCTTCAAATTCTCCACTGTGAATCAGTTTGGTGTTAAATCCCATATTCTTGGTATTCATATTTCTTCCTTATTTGTATCAAATTAATCGAAATTCTCCGCTATATTACGTTTGAGTCAAACTATGATTTAAATTTACCAGACCGAAATCTATCATTAAAGACTCCAAATCTTCCGGCAAAATTCACTTATAGGAAGATCAATTTTTCCCATGTTTGCATTTTGAGGCCATTTGTCTGAAATGTCAATAGACCGCATTCAGCGCATTGCCTCATAAATCCTAGCGGATCAATTACTCATTTGCCCTTCTTCCCGTCAACTTCTTTGTTTTGGAAATTGGAATTTGGAACTTGGAATTTATTTGGAATTTGGGATTTGTGATTTGGAATTTTAATCATACCTCGTCACTTGTCACCAGTCACCTATTATTTCCTATTTCATTTTCTGCGTAGGTTGAAATCTAGTTGAAAATGGAATATAATCAGATATCCTCATCAGGAAATTCATGAAAACAATTGAATTCAACCCCGATGGCCAATCGACCGCATTTTCTCCCGGAGAAATCCCTTCCAAAGAATTCCAGAAAAACGAGATCTTTCGGGAGATCCTCCCCCTTGTTTTCCATAAAATGAAAAACAAGCTGACCCCGGTCCTAGGATATGCCCAGATCCTGCAATCCCGTTCGAGCGATGAGTTTATCATCGACCGGCTGCGCAAGATCGAAAAAAATACGGCCGAATTGACAGACGCCTTCAACATTTTAAAGGACTATTTCAAGGCCGCGCCTGCGCCCAAGCAGCCGGGGAACATCAATCTCATTCTGCAAGCCATGGGCCCCAATTGGCAAAAAGTTGCCAACAGCGAAAAGATCAGGATCGTGCTCGACCTGGACCCCACGGCCCCCGCCCTATGGCTCAACGCCGTCCAATTGAAAATACTGCTGCTGAACATGGTGGACAACGCCGCGACGGCCCTGAAAATGAAAATGGCGCAGGGTAAAGAAATCCGGCTGAGTACGCGCCTGGAAGACGACGCCTTGAAGCTGGTCATTCGCGACAACGGTGCCGGCGTAAGCGAAGAAGAGATCAACAATATCTGGACTCCATTCTATGCGAAGTTCCCGGAACACGCCGGCCTGGGACTGGTGATCTGTGAAAAGATCATCGCCAACCACTCGGCTACCTGCCGGGTCTCATCAACATTGGGGGAATTCTGTCAATTCGAGATCCGCTTTCCCCTGCCGGAAAACCCGGGGGAAAAGCAAAAAAAGAGCGCCGGTAAAGATCCCCGCTCCCAAGTATAAAGGAGGCAAGCATGAAAGAAAAATTCGTGTATTTTTTTTCAAAGAAGTTGAGCGAAGGCAGCAAGGAGATGAAGAATCTCCTGGGTGGCAAGGGCTCGGGACTGGCCGAAATGGCCAGCATCGGCCTGCCGGTCCCGGCCGGTTTCACCATCACCACCGAAGTCTGCGAACTGTTTTATAAAAACAACCGTCACTACCCTGCCGGTTTGGAGAAGGAAGTCGATGAGAATATGCGCAAACTGGAAAAGGAAGTGGGGAAAAAATTCGGCGACGCCGACGATCCACTGCTGGTTTCGGTGCGCTCGGGAGCATCGCTCTCCATGCCCGGCATGATGGAAACCATTCTCAATCTCGGCCTGAACGACCGCTCGCTGGCCGGATTGGCCAAGAAAACAGGCAACCGCCGCTTCGCTTTGGACGCCTACCGCCGCTTCATCATGATGTACGGTTCCACGGCCAAGGGCATCGATCGCGAAGAGTTCAACCACACCTTTGAAACCCTGAAAAACCAACTGAGCAGAAAACGCTTGAACCTGGATGCCCACAGCAAGGTCAACGACACCGATGTGAATGAGGTCGAACTGGAAAAGCTGGTGAGTGAATTCAAGGCCATCTATAAAAATCACATCGGCAAGGATTTCCCCCAAGATCCCAAAGAACAGCTTTGGGGTTCGGTGGACGCCGTCTTCGGTTCCTGGATGGCTGAAAAAGCGGTCACCTACCGCCGCGTGGAAAAAATCAAGGGCGTAGGCGGCACGGCCGTCAACGTCCAGCAGATGGTGTTCGGCAACATGGGCCCCAATAGCGGCACCGGCGTCTGCTTCACCCGCGACCCCAACAGCGGCGAAAACATTTTTTACGGTGATTACCTGGTCAACGCCCAGGGCGAAGACGTGGTAGCCGGTATCCGCACCCCGATCAAGCTGTCTGATTTCGAAAAGGCCGACCCCAAGTCCTATAAACAGCTGGTCGACGTGCGCAGCATCCTGGAAGGACACTTCAAGGACATGCAGGACCTGGAATTCACCGTGGAAGAGGGACGGCTATACATGCTGCAGTGCCGTACCGGCAAAAGGTCGCCAGGCGCCGCTTTCAAGATCGCCGTGGACATGGTCAGCGAAAAACTGATCGGCAGGGAAGAAGCCCTGCTGCGCATCAAGGACAAGGACATCGAAGGGATCTTTTACCCGATCATCGATCCCAACCAAAAAGACGAGATGAAGAAGAATTTCCTGGTCGCGGGCATTGATGCCGTCCCCGGCGCCGCTACCGGCAAGGTGGTTTTTACTGCCAAGGAAGCCGAAGCGGCCGCCGCCAAGGGCGAAAAAGTCATCCTGGTGCGCAAGGAGACCAGCCCCGAAGACGTCGGCGGCATGCATGCCGCCCAGGGCATCCTGACCGCCACCGGCGGCAAGACTTCACACGCGGCCGTGGTGGCCCGCGGCTGGGGCAAGTGCTGCATTGTCGGCTGTGAAAACCTGAACATCAACTATGAAAAAGAAGAATTGTCGGTCGGCGACATAATTGTCAAAAAAGGAGAGGAACTTACGCTCAACGGCTCCAGCGGCCAGGTTTACCGCGGCGCTCTGCGCCTGATCAAGCCCGAGCCCCCCGCCGCATTCAAGACCCTGATGGGCTGGGCGGACAAGATCCGCGCCATCAAGGTGCGCACCAATACCGACACCCCTTACGACGCCCGCAAGGCCGTCGAGCTCGGGGCCGAAGGCATCGGACTCTGCCGCACCGAGCACATGTTCTTCGACACCGAGGAGCGCCGCCTGGCCATCCAGGAAATGATCGTGGCCGATACATTGGCCGGCCGCGTTGACGCCCTGAACAAGCTGCTCCCTTTTCAGAAAGAGGACTTCAAGGGGATATTCAATGCCATGGACGGCTTCCCTGTGACCATCCGCCTCGTCGATCCGCCGCTGCATGAATTTGTTCCCCACACCGAGGAGAAGCAAAAACAACTGGCGCAAAAGATCGGCGTCCCTTTCGAAAAGATCCGCTACCGGGTCGAACAACTGCACGAATCCAACCCCATGCTCGGTCACCGCGGCTGCCGCCTGACCATCACCTATCCCGAGATCCTGGATATGCAGGTGCGGGCCATCATAGAAGCCGCTTGCGAATGCGCCGCCTCAGGGATCAAGGTCTATCCCGAGATCATGATCCCGCTGACCATCGATAAAAAAGAGTTGCAGATCCTGGAGATCCGCACCCGCCAGGTCGCCGGCGAGATCATAAAAACCAGGGGCGCGAAACTGAAATACCTTGTAGGCACCATGATCGAAGTGCCGCGGGCGGCGCTGCTGGCCGACCAGATCGCCGAAGTGGCCGAATTTTTCTCATTCGGCACCAACGACTTGACCCAGATGACCATGGGCATTTCCCGCGACGACGCCGGCAAGTTCCTGCCTGAGTACGTCGATGAAAAAAAAGCCGGCATCTTCAGTGACGACCCCTTTCAGTCGCTCGACCAGGCCGGAGTGGGCATGCTGGTCAAAATGGCCATTGAAAAAGGACGGAAAACAAAGCCCGGGCTCAAGATCGGCATCTGCGGCGAACATGGCGGCGACCCTAAATCGGTCGAATTCTGCTGCCGGGTGGGCATGAATTACGTCTCCTGCTCGCCCTTCCGCGTGCCCATCGCCAGACTGGCGGCGGCTCAGGCGAAGATCAAGGCGGATGGTCAGTCAGCAGCCGCTAAACGTGAAAAGATTCCCGCCAAGAAAGTCAAAAAGTTGAAGAAGCCGGCGCCCGGCAAACGGAAAACAGCGCCCGCTAAAAAGTTCAAAGCCATGAAAAAACCGGCTCCTGGAAAAAAAATAAAAATGGCGAAAAAGCCGGCACGCGTCCAGCGGATAATAAAGCGCGGTAAGAAGAAATAACCGTAGGGGCACAGCGTGCTGTGCCCTTTTTATTGCATTCGATCCGGTTATGAGAGGGCACGGCGCGCCGTGCCCCTACCCTGTCTTACTTTTTCTTTACTTCTGCCTGTTCCATTCACCTTGATATTCCATTCTTTAACATCACCCTCTCGCTTCCGACTCTTGACATTTTTCATCCTATTCCTTAGAATCAATTTTCAAGATATAAGGACAAACTAAAACAACTATGAAAGCTTTGGAGATCAAAGACCTGAAAAAAACCTTTCACTCCAATTTCCTGTTTAAAAAATACCGTGTCCTGAAAGGCATCAATCTCAACGTGGAAAAGGGCGAGATCTACGGTTTCCTAGGACCGAACGGCGCCGGTAAGACCACCACCATCAAGTGCATCCTGGGACTGCTCTTCCCGGACCAGGGTGAGATCCTGATCGACGGTCAGCCCGCCGCCGCCGTGGCTTCCCGGTGTCGGATCGGCTTTCTTCCTGAAAATCCCTATTTTTATGATTACCTGAGCGCCCGCGAGCTGCTTTTCTTTTCCGCCTCGCTCTTCAACCTTACGGCTGCCGAAGTGCGGGACAGGGTGGCCGCCCTGATCCACCAGGTGGGCCTGAGCGGCCACCAGGACCTGAAACTGCGCAAATTCTCCAAGGGCATGATCCAGCGCCTGGGCCTGGCCCAGGCCCTGATTCACAATCCCGACTTCCTGATCCTCGACGAGCCTTTTTCCGGCCTCGATCCCATCGGCCGCAAGGATCTGCGCACCATTATCCTCTCCTTGCGCGAACAAGGCAAAACAATCTTTTTTTCCTCCCATATCCTGCAGGACATGGAGATGATGGTCGACAGGGTCGGCATCATTCTAAACGGAAGCATGCGCCGCGAGGGCAAGCTGTCGGAACTCATCTCGCGCAGCACCCAATATTATGAGATCATCTGTTCGCATATTGCCGAAAAGGAACTGGCCAAGATCCAGGCGAATTTCGCCTGCCGTGACGGCCAGTACTCGATCACCCTGGCCAGCGACTCCGACATCAATCAGGTGGTGGAATCGATAATCCACAACAACGGCCGGATCGTGGCGGTCAATCAGGTAAAAATGACCCTGGAAGATATATTTTTCAACGAAATGGGGCCGTCTCGCCCCGCCACGACGGGGCCGCACCGCCCCGCAACGACGGGGGACAGCCGATGAAAATGAAAATCAAAGCCATTGCCGTCAACACTTTCAAGGAATCGGCGCGCAACAAGATGTTTTACCTGCTGGTTTTTTTCGGCATCCTCTTCGCCCTCAGTTCCAAACTGATCAGTTTCCTGACCCTGGGCGACGCCATCAAGGTGCTGAAAGATACCGGCCTGGCGGCCATCAACTTCTTTTGCGTATTGATCGCCATCTTCACCGGCATCAACCTGGTCTACAAGGAGATCGAAAAAAAGACCGTGTTCAACATCCTGAGCAAGCCGGTATCGCGGGACCAATTCATCATCGGCAAGTTCCTGGGCCTGGCCCTGACCATGCTCACGGCCCTGGCGGCCATGGCCGGAATTTTTTTCCTGTTCGTCGCTTTAAGCGGCGGCGGTTTTGACCTCAAGATCATCCTCTACTTCTTTATGCTTTTCCTGGAACTTCTGGTCATCGTGGCCATTTCACTGCTATTTTCATCTTTCACCACCCCCATCCTATCCTTCATCTTCACGGTTTCGCTCTACTTGATCGGCCATATCATGTGGACGTTCAATGAATTCAAATTGATCCTGCGCGTCCCCTTTTGGAAATATTTTACTCAAGCTCTTTACTACCTGCTGCCCAACCTGGACAAGTTCAACATCAAGAACGAAGTGGTGATGAACACGGCGCTCAACCCCTGGACCATCTTTTTTTCCGTTCTCTACGCCCTGGCTTATATCCTGGCCCTGCTGGCCGTCACCATCCTAATCTTCCGCAAAAGGGATTTCCAATGATGCCGGGCCGGCTGCTGGTGGCCGTTTTTCTAGCCGGATTGTTGCTGGCGGCCGGAGTGCAGAACCGTTACGACACCACGGTCGATTACTTCGCCAACCGCGACACCTTTGTCTCACTGCCCTCAGGCAAGACGATGAAGACCCTTTCCTTCGGCTACAGCAACCTGGCCGCCGACCTGCTGTTCATTTGGTCCATCCAGTTCTATTCCACCACCTACCTGACCAACCGTTTCGATTTTTTGGAAAGGGTGTACGACACCATCACCGATATCACCCCGCAGTACAAGGAACCCTATATCATCGGGTCGCTGATCATGGTTTACGAAGCCAGGGATATTCCCATGGCCCTGCGCCTGCTGGACAAGGGTTCGCGCCACAATCCCGAAGAATGGTTTTTTGACCATGACGCCGGTTACTATTGCTATAAATTCTTGAAGGATTTCGCCAAGGCCGAATTTTACTACAACCGGGCCGCGGCCAAACCCGAAGCCCCTGCTTTTATCAAGCGCTTGAACGCCCACATGGTTTACCTGCGCGACGACCACAAAGTGGCTTACCAGATGTGGTTGGAAATTTACAACAATGCCCGCGACACCCTGGAAAAAGACGTGGCGTTCAACCATCTTTATCAGATCAAGGCCGAAAACGATCTCGCTTTGCTCAAAGAGAGGATCGGGATATTCCGGCGCCAATTCCGGCGCTGGCCAGCGACTTTGAGCGAATTGCTGAGCTCAAGGTTGTTGGCAGCTCTACCCGGAGATTTCGCCGGAAACGAATATATATACAACCCTGAACAGGGCACAGTCTCGGCCGCAAGGGTATTCAAATGGAAACGGCCCTGACCGTCATTTTCGGTTTGATCATCGGCAGCTTTTTGAACGTGTTAATCCACCGCCTACCCATGGGAGAGAACGTGGTTTCCCCCCCATCCCATTGTCCGCGCTGCCATGCCGACATTCCATTTTATCTCAACATCCCGCTGCTGAGTTATATTTTTTTATTGGGCAAATGCCGCTCCTGCCGCGGCAAAATATCACCGCAATACCCGTTGGTCGAGGGGTTTTGCGCTTTCAGCTTCTGGCTGACCGTCCACAGCTACGGACTTTCACTGCAGGCCGCGGCCAGCGCCGTATTCATCTGCTTGCTGATCGCCCTGGCGGCCATTGACATCAGGCACATGATCCTTCCCGATGAGCTCACTTTGAGCGGCGCCGCCCTTTTTTTCATTTATTCATTTTTCAATCCCGAGATCAACCAGTTGGAGGCCGTGCTCAGCGGCCTGGGCGGGGCGCTTTTTTTCGCCGGCCTTTATTATTTTTACTTGAAAATCAGAAAGATCGAGGGTTTGGGTTTCGGCGACGTTAAAATGGCACTTTTCATGGGTCTTTTCCTCGGCCTGCACCGGCTAGCTGTTGCGATATTCCTGGCATCGCTCTTCGGCCTGCTGGTGGGGATCTTCATCATTGTATCCAAGAAAAAAAATCTCAAGCTTGCCCTGCCCTTCGGCCCGTTTCTGAGTCTGGGCAGTTTCGTTTCCCTGTTCTGGGGCGACGCCATCATGGCCTGGATCGGCTCGTTCTGGCGCCTGCCATGAAAAGAAGTTTTCTGATACTGGCCCTTGTCATCCAGATCCTGGCCCTTTTCGTCTTCGAGAACATGCGCACCCTTTTCAAGAGCCTGGAAAAAAATGAGATCGCCTCTATCATCACCCAAAGCGACCTGCAGGCCGAACTTTATGTCCAAAAGACACTGTTGCGCCTGCCCCATCCGGGCCGGGAAAAGTATTTCGACCAGATCCTGTCCCTGCCTCGCGCCGAGAACAGTAAGCAGGTAACCCTCGCCGGCAAGGAAAAGCTGCTGCAGATAAAAAAGCCCCTGGGCGACGGTTCGGGGCTGCTTTTTAAAAGGACCATCCGCTCGCCCCAGCTCGATCAGTTCGCAGCGCTGAAAAAGGTACTTTCCGGTCTGATCTTCTTCCTGGGAATTTTCATCAGCGCATCCGGTATCTACCTCGTGGTGCTGCTGCGCAAAAAAGGTCCGGAGAAAAGTTTGGGTGCCGGCTCCCCATTCCAGGATTACCTGGTCGAAATGAAAAGCACGCAGCTGGAACTGCAGAACCTGGTCGCTGAACAGAACCGCTCCACCTCCCAGAAAGAGGAATTGAACAAGAGCATCATCAATACCGTCCACCTTGGCGTGATCTTCATCTCCGCCGGCGCCAAGATCGAGATATTCAACCCCGCAGCCCAGAAATTATTCAACCGTAGTTTTGCCAGCGCCAAGAACAATTCCCTGGCCACGGTTCTGCAGGAGCATCCCGGACTCACCGCCTTCATCCAAGCCGCTGAAAAGAAAATTTCCGCCGAGATCGAAAGCGGCGCCTTTATCTTTTACGTCGACGTGGTACCGGTCTCCGACAGCGGCCGCCTGGTGCTGGTCCGCGACGTCAGCGCCGAAAGAAAAAAGGAAAAGATCCAGCGTCAGAATGCCAACCTGATGATGCTCGGCGAAATGGCCGCGGCACTGGCCCACGAGATACGCAATTCATTGGGGGTCATCCTGGGCTACAGCAAAGCCATGCGCACCGAGCCGGAAAAATCACGCAAGATCGCTCGCGAGATCAATTTCTTAAGCGAAATGATGGAAAGTTTCCTGCAGTTCGCCCGGCCGGTGGAAAAGATAATTCGCAAGAAAACCGATGTCGGCAAATTGATCACCACGGCCGCAGCCGCACAGGAAATGGCCGTCGACCTGCCGGGAAGCACCCTGCATCTGAAAAGCGATCCGCTGCTGCTCAATGTCATTTTTTCCAACCTGGTCCTCAACGCTAAACAGGCCGGGGCCAAGAGCTTGAAAGTGGAATTCTTAGACGCTGCGACTCCCGCGCTGACATTGGCCGACGACGGACCGGGCATCGCCGCCGCCTTTGCTGAAAAGATCTGGCTGCCGTTCTTCAGCAGCCGCGACAAGGGCACCGGCATGGGCCTGGCCACGGTCAAGAAATTGGTGAGCGCTTTGAACGGGGACATTCAATTAGTTGATGATGGCAAACCAGGAGCTAAGTTTCGCATAGTTTTTTATGCGTGACACGTGACGCTCAATACGTATTGAAAAGGAAAATTCCAAAATCCAAGCACCAAATCACAAATAAGCTCCAAGCACCAATGACCAAATGACCCAAACGAAAAGAAGAGACTTGTAAGGGCTTTCGTTTTGGACATTGGAATTTGGAACTTGGAATCTATTTGGAATTTGGAATTTGTTATTTGGAATTTTAGTCTTAATTAATACGCATTACGCATCACGTAGAATTGCCTCAGCTATGGCCAGATCCTGCGGGTACGTGACCTTGATATTGGCTGGGTCACCCATAACTGTGACCACGGGCGCGAGATCGTAACGCCTGACCAGCGAACAGTCGTCGCTGGCATCTGTCACACCGCCAGCGCGCGCTTTCTCGTGGGCTTGGCGGATGATCTCCAGCTTGAACCCTTGCGGGGTCTGCACCCGGCGAAGTTTGGCGCGATCGAGAATAGCCGTGACCACTCCCGCATCGTCGACGCGGATGGTCGTGTCACTGACCGGAAGAACGGGCATAACCGCCCGGGAGTGCGCCAGCGCCTCCAGTACCCGGCTGATGACTGCCGGCACCACCAGCGCCCTGGCGGCGTCATGGATAAGGATGTTCTCGCTTGTATTCGGGGCGGCACTGACCCCGATCGACGATGATTTCTGGCGGGTTTTGCCGCCGGGGAGGATATTTATCACCTTGGTGAAGCGGCCAGCAGCTACCGTTTTCTCAGCCAGGGACATTTGGGCGGCCGGGCAGACCATGATGATGCCATCCAGGCCCGGATGGCCCTGGAAGGTCCCCAGGCAAATTTCCAGCAGCGAGCGGCCGCCGATCAGGCGGAATTGCTTGGGCAAAGGGCCTTGGAGGCGCGTTCCAGCTCCGCCAGCCAGGATTATGGCTATAGTGCTCATAGAGCCATTATAATTCAAAGGGAGGAGAGAGGGAAGAGTAAGGGAAGAAAAAGGGAAGAGAGAGTAAGAAAAAGAAACAGCAATAATCATTAATTCCTTTCATTTCATCTTCCTGCTTTCTCTTTTCTTCCCTCTGCCTTTCCCTCATTCTTCCCTTTGGTTTTCCCTTTCTCTGCTCTATGCTTTTTCCGACCTTTGCGATATAATAGGCGCTGGCAAACCCAACATGAAAAAGTACAGATTCCTTTTTACCGGCGGCGGCACCGGCGGTCACGTCTATCCCAATCTCGCCATCTTTGAAGCCCTGAAAGAAAAGTATCCCGATGGCGAATTCCTTTATATTGGCACCAAAAAAGGTAGTGAAGCCGCCATCATCCGCGCCCTGCCCCAGCCCATGGAGTTTGTCCATGTACCATCCAGGGGGTTGCCGCAAAACCTCAGGAGTGCAAAAACATTTTTTGCCCTGGCCGCCATTTTTTTTGGCGCGCTAAAGAGTTTTTTCATTCTGCGCAAATTCAAGCCCGATATCATCATCGGCAGCGGCGGCTACGTGGCCGCCCCGGTGTTGCTGGCCGCCGCCCTGCTCAAAATAAAAGTTTTCATCCACGAACAGAACGCGGTCCCCGGCCGGCTCAACCTTTTTGTCGCCCGCTTCGCCACCAGAATCGGCATCGCTTTTCCTTCGACCGCGTCTTTTTTTGAAAGTTCAAAGGTAATTGAGACTGGTTATCCGCTGCGCCGGTCGATCCGCCGTAGCGGCGAAGAAAACAACCGAGAAAAATTCAATATCCCCCCCAGCAGCCGCGTTCTGTTCATTTTCAGCGGCAGCATGGGGGCGCGCACCATCAACCGCGCGGCCGCGGCGATCATTCCGCGACTTTTGTCCCTGCCCAACCTGTTTGTCATCATGTCTACCGGTAAAGCCTATGGCAAGGATTACAAAGCCTACGACGACACGGTGAAGATCCTGGAGCAGAAGGGGTATCCACCCGAGATCGAAGGCCGGCTGCTGCTCAGGGAGTACTTCGACCACATCGCCGAGATCTATGCCATGTCCGACCTGGTGGTCTCACGGGCCGGGGCCGGTGCCATCCAGGAAATCACGGTTATGGGCTTGCCGGCCGTCCTTGTCCCCAAGATCGACCTGCCGGCCGATCACCAGATCCTGAACGCCCGCGAGATCGAAAAAATAGGCGGGGCCCGGGTCCTTTATGAAGAGAGCGGTGGCGGCCGGAAAAAAAACGAGATCTTTCTCGCGCCCGATGCTTTTTACAATGCCATCGAGGCGATCATAGGCGCTCCTGACCAACTGGGGGCAATGCGCAAAAACCTGCTTGCAGTGAATAGGCCGGACAGCACCGCGATCATCCTGAATGCCGTTGAAGGCATTATCGCCAAAAACCACGGCCAGGAAAGGGAGATCCGCGTTTTTTATCTGCAGGCCGTGGAAGAGGAAAAAAACCTTGAACTGCCATTCGCCCACACCAGCGTGGGCAACACTTTCCTGAGCGATGTCATTCTGGAAAACATCGGCACCAGCGTACGCTTCGAGATCAGTTTTCTGAACGATGAAGAGCAGTCGGTCTTTATCCGGCGCCGGCAAGGGCGCGTGCAGCTGAATGATCGCGAGATCACCGGCTTGACATCACTGAAGCCCGACGACCGCATCGGCGTCGAAGGCCGTACTTATATTTTTAAAAGCTACCTTGAAAAAACCAGGGCAAACAACCATGATGACATGGCCGGCACCGGCAAGAAAGGATCCGCTGCCGCCGCCATGGCATCCCTCCTGCTCGGTTTCGGCCGTGAGATCGCCGCCGCTGCCCTGTTCGGGGCCGGCAAAGCCATGGATGTCTTCTCCATCGCCCGGACCGTTGTAGGTTTCCTGTCCCGCCTGCTGGGCAGCAGTGCCATGAAAAAGGCATTCATGCCGATCTTTTCACGCTTGTTCCAGCGCGGCCCCCGCAAAAAAGCCTGGGAAGCGGCATCGCCCCTGGTCACTTGCACATTGCTGCTTTCCCTGCTGTTCACCGCGGCCGGCATACTTTTTGCTCCAGCCATCATCGGTTTTTTGTTCCCCGGTCTCGCCGCCCACGGCCTGAGCATGGACGCCGGACATATGACCCGCATCCTTTTTCCCGGATTGTTCCTGGGCACGCTGGCAGCCGTCCTGGCCGGATATTTGCGGCTTTTTAGTAAATCCGCCAGCGTGGGACTCGCGGCCCAGTTGTATGCCGCCGGCACCATTCTCGGCATTTTCCTGTTCCAGTCGGGCAGCGGTTCATTTTCCCTGGCCTACGGCGTCCTGTTCGGTTATTTTCTGCAAACCCTTTTCCTGCTGCCTTTGCTGCTAAAAACCATCAGCCGGCCGGCGCTGGAGTTCTCCTTCCATCCCTCCCTTAAAATCAACAGCAGCCTCGGACGCAAGTACGCCACCCGGCTTGCCCCGGTCGGCTTGGGCGGGGTTCTGACCCGCAGCCCGGCGTTGGTTGACAAGTTCGTGGCTTCATCCCTGCGCGTCGGCTCGCTGTCCTACCTCTATTTTGCCATGGAGATCTTCCGTCTGCCTTTTGTTTTGATCGCCAAAACCATCAACCGCGCCATCTTAAGGGATTTTTCAGAATCCACCGCCCTGCTGGACAAAGACAAGACAAAAAAGTTCTTCATCGACGGTATCCGCATCAACTTGTTCCTGCTGGCCCCCGCCTCCATCCTGATGGTCACACTGGCCAAGCCCATCGTGTCACTGCTTTTGGAAAGGTTCAACTTCAGCGCCCAGGCGGTGTCCAATACGGCCCTGGCCCTGCAATTCTATGCCATCGGCCTGATCGGCTGGGGCATTCACAACCTGACCACGCGATTCTTTGCCGCGCGCCTGGAAAACCGGACCTCGATGTTCCTCGACTTTTTCCTGCTGGCTTTCCATGTGCCGCTGGTCATCCTGCTGGCGCGCACGCCTTTGCAATTTGCCGGCATTGCCCTGGCCACCTCCATTTCCTACCTCACTTTCGCCCTGGTTCGCGTCGCGGTCGTCAGGCACAAACTGAGGCGAGACGGAGTTACAGTCGCTTACGGGGAGATCCTCTCAGCCGCCGGCAAAACCCTGAGCGCCTGCCTGCTGATGGT
This sequence comes from Acidobacteriota bacterium, assembly GCA_018897435.1. Lineage (GTDB taxonomy): Bacteria > Acidobacteriota > Aminicenantia > UBA2199 > UBA2199 > UBA2199. The sequence goes on from JAHIKI010000056.1 coordinate 24,046, forward strand.
CATGGCCATCATCGAGGCCAAATTCGTCTTCAAGCGCATCCAGTTCAACTCGCCCACCATCGAAAATATCATTTTCTGCGTGTCGTTGACCTTCATGGGCACGGCCATTTACTTTCTTTCGTCGCTGATCTTCAAAAACACCGGTATTCTGATCTTCAAAAAAAGAGGCGGCAGCAGCCGCCCGGGCGTTCCCATTTCCCTGCTTTCGCCTTTCCGGTTCATGGAAACCGTGAGCGCCAATCCCGAATTCTACAAGACGGAATTCCGCTACAAGATCAACCTGTACCTCTCCAACCCCAATTGGGAGATTAAAAATATCGGCATCAAGCTGATCGGCCTTTTCAAGGAAAAGAGCAAGAGCGCCTTCCTGGTCAACATGCTGACCGCAGGCCAGGGTAACGGCTTCATGCGCCGCAACGCCCTGATCGCCCTAAAGGCGATCAACCACTGGAACGCGGAAACAAAAGAACTGCTGCTGCGCCTGCTCAAAGACGGCTATTTCGAAGTACGCGCGGCGGCCCTGGATTACCTGGGACACCATATCAGCGAAAGCGAATACGGCGAATTGCAGAAGACCTTCCAGCGCCGGCTTGACCACGGCAGCGTTGATGAAAAGATCGCCTGTTTGCGGCTTATGGCCCGCAAGGGGGATTTAAGCGACCTGCCGGGGCTGCAGCGCCTATACCTGCACAGCAACTCACTGATCCGCGAAGAGGTCCTGGAACTGCTATATTCTTTCTATCGCCGCAACCTGCTTAATGGCGCGGAGATCAAGGATCTGGTGCAACAGGTGTTGATCACCTCCGACCATTTGACACCCGAATTCAGGATCAAGTCCATTATCAACCGTATTTACAAGGAGATCGATCAGCCATGATCATTTGGATCAGCGAATTCTTTGCCAACCTGCCGGGCCAGAGGTTGATGACCTATATCACCTTCCGGGCCCTGATGGCCGTGCTCACCTCTTTTGTTATCGGCATTTTGCTGGGGCGCCGCGTGATCCACGCCATCTACCAGCTGAACTTCCGCGACCGGGCCAGGGAGTTCGGCGACATGTCGTCCCGCAACAAGGACGGCACCCCTACCATGGGTGGGTTGATCATCTTCTTTTCGCTGCTGATATCGGTGCTGCTCTGGGGCAGTTGGAAAAAGCCGAACGATTTTTTTCTGGGCACGATCATTTTCACTGCTTTCTGGTTCACAGCTCTGGGTTTTTTCGACGATTACCTGAAAAATATTCGCGGTGCAAGCGACCTGGGCATGAACCGCGGCCTGAAGCTTTTTCTGCAGGCCCTATTCGGTCTGATCCTCGGCCTGCTGCTGCTGGCTTCGGACGCCTCTCCTTTCGCTCCCGAGATCGCCGGCAAGTTGTTCGTCCCTTTTCTTAAAAATCCGCTGCTCGACCTGGGTATTTTTTATTATCCCTTCATCATCCTGGTCATCATCGCCATCGCCAATTCCATTAATTTCGCCGACGGGCTGGACGGCCTGGCCACGGTCCCGGCCGGGATGCTGCTGGCAGTCTACGCTGTTTTCGCCTACATCATCGGCAACTCGAAGGCGGCGAAATACCTGTGGTTCCCTTTCATCAACGGTGCGGGCGAACTGGTGGTGGTACTGGCCGCCCTGATCGGCGCCCTGGCCGCTTTTCTCTGGTTTAACGCCTACCCGGCCGAAATATTCATGGGCGACACCGGCTCGCTGCTGATCGGCGGCGTCATCGCCACTTCGGCGGTGCTGCTCAAACACGAGCTGCTTTTCCTGATCGCCGGCGGCGTCTTTGTCATCGAATTTCTCTCTGTTTTCATACAGGACTATATCGGCATCAAACTGATCAAGCGTCGCATCTTTTACCGCGCCCCCATCCACCACACCTATCAGTTCCTGGGCATCGCCGAACCCAAGATCGTCATCCGCTTCTGGATCCTGGCGGTGATCTTCACCCTGGTCAGCCTGATCAGCATCAAACTGCGCTGACGACTCAAATCAATTATAATCTGCATACTTCACAGTGCTTAACTTCTTATTATGACAAATATCAAGTGCCGAGTTGGAATAAATTCAGTTAAAAATGCTCTAACTCATCATGCCAAACCATCCGCGCCGCTCCATCCACTTTGCCAGTTCCAACACAGGCGAAACGGTGAAAGCCAGTGCAATAACAATAGCCCAATCAACCAGCGGCAGGCTAAAGGTGCCAAACGGCTCGTGCAGAAAAGGTACATAAATGATCAGGGCTAACAATACCAGTTCCCACAAAATCGCCATATTCAGCCACTTATTGGCGAACGGGCGGTTTAGCACCGAATGGCGGTCAGAGCGGAAGTTATAGGCTTTGAAGAACTGAATCAGTACCAGCGAGACGAAGGTCATGGTAATGGCCTCTTCGTGGCTGCGGCCAGAATTCCACGCCCAAACGAAAAGACTCAGATTGACCGCCATTGACCATACCCCCCCCACCACCATCAAGATAACAACTGGCCGAGTGAAGATGCCTGAGCGCGCATTGCGGGGTTTGCGGCTCATTAGGTCGGGTTCGGGTGGGTCTAAGGCTAAAGCCAGAGCAGGCAAGCCGTCAGTAGCGAGATTGACGTACAGGATTTGCACCGCGGTCAAAGGCAATGGCAGGCCCAACAGGGTAGCCCCGGCCATCAGTCCGATCTCGCCGATGTTGGACGAGAGCAGGTACATCAAATATTTTTTGATGTTGCCGAAGACGCCCCGGCCTTCTTTGACCGCCGCAACAATGGAAGCAAAGTTGTCGTCGGTGAGCGTCATGTCGGCGGCCTCTTTGGTCACGTCCGTGCCGGTGATGCCCATGGCTATGCCGATGTCGGCCTTCTTGAGCGCTGGGGCGTCGTTCACCCCGTCCCCCGTCATGGCCACAATGTGGCCGTACTTTTGCAAGGCGGTGACCACGCGCAGTTTGTGCGCCGGGGAGACGCGGGCATAGACCTCGATGTTTTCTACTTCACGCTCAAACTCGTCCTCGCTCATCGCCTCCAGCTCCGCTCCGGTGATCACGCGGCCCGACTTTAGCAAACCCAATTCTCGGGCGACGGCTTGCGCGGTGAGGGGATGATCACCCGTAATCATTATCGCCTTGATTCCCGCCTGCTCGCATGTCTGAATCGCGGCCTTGGCCTCAGGGCGCGGCGGGTCAATCATTCCCACCAAGCCAAGGAATGTCATTTCATGTTCGGCGTTTTCAATAGTCGCACTTGATTTGGAGGCCACGGCCAGCACCCGCAACGCCTCGCTTGCCATCTGGCGGGCTGTTCCCAAAATCACCTCGCGCCTGGCGGCGTCGAGAACCGCTTCGCCCTCTGCTGCCAACTGCCGGGCACAGGAGTCAAGGATGATTTCCGGCGCACCTTTGGAATAGGCTACGACGCCTTCCGGCCCGGTGTGGAGCGTGGTCATACGTTTGGTTTCAGAAGTGAACGGGATTTCGTTAAGGCGCGGGAATTGCGTGTCGAGGTCGACTTTGTGCAGCCCGGCTTTGGCGGCGGCTACCACCAATGCGCCCTCCGTCGGGTCGCCTTTAACATGCCAGCGGCCATCCGACTCGCTATGGACGATGTGTGCGTCGGAGGCCAGCGTCGCGCCACGCAACAACAGTTTTAACGCGGTGGCGGGTTCTATAACCGCTGCAGCATGTGAAAACTGGCCGTGCGGTTCATAACCGGTCCCGGACACATCCAGCACATGCCCGGCCACGAAGATTTTGCGGATTGTCATCTCATCTTTGGTCAGCGTGCCGGTCTTGTCGGAGCAAATTATTGAAGTACTGCCAAGCGTTTCGACCGCCGGGAGGCGGCGCATCAGCGCATTGCGCTTGACCATCCTCTGCACGCCGAGGGCGAGAGAGATGGTGACTACAGCGGGCAGGGCCTCCGGCACAACCGCTACCGCCAAGGCAATGCCGAAAATCAACATCTCAATAAAGGGTTGCCCGCGGAACAGGCCGAGAGCGACGATGATCGTCACGATCACGAAAGCGGCCCGCGCCAACATGTGACCGACCTTATCCAGGTTTTCCTGTAACGGGGTTTTCCCGGTTTCTACCGTCTGCAGCATTTGGGCAATCTTGCCGAACTCGGTGTTCATGCCGATGGCGACGACCACCGAGCGGCCCCGGCCATAGGTGGCCACGGTACCCGCATAGGCCAGATTTTTGCGGTCGCCCAATGCCAATCCGTCATTGCCGAGAGGAGCGGCGTGCTTTTCCACCGGAACCGACTCGCCGGTGAGAGCGGCCTCTTCAATCTGCAAATTGATGGCTTCCAGCAACCGGACATCTGCAGGGATTTTGTCACCGGCGCGCAAGAGAATAACATCCCCGGGTACAAGGTCGCGCGCCGGGATTTCAACTTCCTCTCCATCGCGAATGGCGGTTGCCGTCGGCGCGGCCATTTGGCGCAAAGCCTCGATGGCGCGTTCGGCGCGGTATTCCTGCACAAAACCCAACAGCACGGCAAACAATACAATGACGGCAATGGCGATGGCTTCAACGCCATGCCCCAAGAAGGCAGAGAGCGCCGTGGCGATGAGAAGAATAACAATAAGCACATTCTTGAATTGCTCGAAGAGCAACATCCACGGCGAAATACGGTAGGCGGCTTGCAGTTCGTTCGGGCCATGCTCGGCCAGGCGTTGAACCGCCTCAGCCGCAGTCAATCCAGCGGGCCTGGATTTTAGGCGAGCGAATACTGTTTCGCTGGCTAAGGTGTGCCAGAAGGGAGTTGTATCTTTGGGCGCTGTTGTCATGGATTGCATGTTTTATCTCCAGAAGTAGTTTTGACGGACAGGCCTTCTCGGCACCGAGGATAGTGTTTCATGGCAACATCCTTGCATTATTATGAGCGGCAGTAATAGTGTAACCGCAAATGGCGCAATTGTGAGGACGCCCGAACATTCTCTTTTATATTTATTCTATTCATATTACAAGTATAGGATTGAGTTTTGTTTGTCAAGATAAAATCCGGCTCAAATCATTGAAAATGGCATTATTATGCGAAATTATAAAGCATGTTCTCTCATCCTTGCTGAGTCAGGCCTTGATCTCTGCCCTAGCGGAGGAGATGACGAAATGGTACTTGCGGCATAGAGACATGAGATAGACCTCGGTTTACGGTAGACGGTGTACGGTTCACGGTAAAAAGAAATCGATAGTAGGAAATATTATCCAAATCACAAATTACAAATAAATTCCAAGTTCCAAATTCCAATGTCCTAAACAAAGAAGTAAATGGGTAGAAGGGTTAATGAGTTGAAGGGTTAAGAAAACCGCAATCGTTTGCTGTCATTGCCGTTGCCCCATCAACATTTGATTGCTCTCTTTGTTTTGGTCATTTGCTTATTGGAATTTTGTGCTTGTTTAGGATTTGCTGTTTGGAATTTGCTGCTTTTTCCCCTACCGTACACCGTCAACCGTACACCGTACACCAAGCAACTTGATTTATGACCAATTCTGCGCTACAATTATCTCTTATGAAAAATCCATTCAAACGCAAACCCAAAGTGAAAAAAGAGCGCACGGTCTCGGTCGGACGCGAGTATTTCGAGCTCATCGTCGAGACCCTGATATACGTCTTTTTCGTCAACACCTTCCTGCTGCAGTCGTTCGTCATCCCCACCGCCTCCATGGAGAAGACACTGCTCATCGGCGACCACCTTTTGGTCAACAAGGTGGCTTATTCCAATTCGATCAGCCCGGTCGGCAGCCTGCTGCTGCCCCAGGTCAAGATCCAGCGCAGCATGGTAGTCACCTTCAAGGCGCCGCCCGACATGGAAAAAGAATACGTCAAGCGCGTGATCGGCATGCCCGGCGACCGGCTGCGCATCAGCGACAAAAAGATCTTCATCAACGGCCTGGCGCTGGAGGAAGAGTACACGGTTTTCAAGAGCGATGACTATGGCGCCGAATTCCCGCCGCGCAACCATTACGACTGGTATTTCCAGTTCCCCATCGACCTGCGCCAGACGCAGAAAAATCCGGACGGCAGCGTGGATTACATCGTGCCGCCAGGCTATTATTTCTGCATGGGCGACAACCGCGACAATTCCTTCGATTCGCGCTTCTGGGGCCCGGTGCCGGCAAATTATATCGTGGGCAAACCCTGGCGCATATACTGGTCTTACGAATCCAATTCCGACGAATACCTGACCCCGGGGTTCATTTACAAGATCAAGGACCTGGCCCTGACCGTAATGCGCTTTTTTACCCGCACCAGGTGGGACAGGACAGTCAAGGCGATCAAGTAGCCCCAAGATTACCGTTATGTGTAATTCGTAATGCGTGAACGAACTTACTGAACTCCGTGATGCGTAATGTGAAAGAGAAAGAATCTTTCTTTGTATTTCTAACTATTGCCGTATCTCATCACGCATGACGCATCACGCATCACGACCTGATTTCATGTTCAAGGGCAAATGGCTGGTGCGCTATGAGCCCGATGAATTCGCTTACCCCGAGATCCTGACCTTGCTCACTCGCTTGCAAACCCGGCTGGAAAAACAGGGACTGGATCATAAATTCCTGAATGTCAATTTCAGCCGCAACAATCGCCGCAGCCGTTTTTTCCTGGTCAGTGACCATCTCTTCATCAAGCACAACGGCGGCGACGGGCTGCTGGCGGAGACCGATCCCGGAGCTTTTCCCGTGCGGACCAACCTTGAGCCCCTGGGCAAGCCCATCGTCTCAATCGACTTGCTTTTCCCGCGTTTGCCAAGCGACCCGCGCTGGAAAACCATGGGTTTGCCCGCGGCCCAGCTCTTCCTGGCCGCCTCCCTGCAGGCGCACGGCTTCCAGGTCGCGCCATTGGTCCTGGACCTGCCGGCCTCAGCGCCCGCCGCTAAAACGGGCGCAGCCGACATGCTGGGTTTTACCCTGTTCGAGGACCTGCTTGTGACCATGCGCGACCATTTGGCCAAGCTGCAGCCGCATTATCAAGGCATTCTGGCCGCGGGCGGGCCGCTGCTCACCCTGTCACCCCTGGCCGCCGTGTATCACCTGCCGCAGATCAACCTGGCGGTACGCGGCGAAGCCGAACTCGCCCTGCCGGAGATCCTTAAGGCCCTGAACCAGGGCGACATTGAGGCTCTGTTCCGCCAGTCGGGTGTGTTCTGGCGACAGCCCGGATTGCTTGTCTTCTCGTCTTTCGACCGCATCAACCGCCCGGAAACATTCAAACACCTGCAAATGGACCTCGGCTTTTTAAAGCCCGCGCACCTGGCCCGGGGACTGGAGATCAACTTTTCGCGCGGCTGCGGCCGCGGCTGCGTGTTTTGCTGCCGCGTTCAGGGCAGGAAGCTCCGCAAACTGCCCCTGGAAAAAGCCGAAGAGCTTTTAATTAAATATAAAGAAAAGATCGCGGAATTTTCGCTCCCGGGCGATGCACTGGGCGCCATGAACATCAATGACGACGATATCCTGCAGGACCCGGCTTACGCAGCCGCGGTTTTCATGCTGGTCAAAAAATACGGCATGCGCATCCACGGCATCCAGACCTCGCCGGCGGCGCTGTTGCAAAGTGACGGAACTACAAACACCGGGGTCCTGGATCTCGCTGCCGACCCTGAACTTTACATTGACGGCCGGCCGCTGCTTTGGCTGGGAACCGATGTATTCCTGCCGCAAAGGGCGCGGCGCCTGGGCAAGCGCCTGCCCGCCCCGGAAGCGTTTGCCGTCCTGCTGGCCGAACTCGAAAAACGCGGCCTGCGCCATTTTCATTACTGGATCAGCAGTGACGGCGCCAGCAACTGGGAGGAATTCGTAGAGGAACTGGCCCTGATCACCGGTTTTTACCGGGATTTTGCCAATTTCAACCTGTTGGCCCACGCGCCGTTCATCGTCCCCTACCCGGCCAGCCGCCTGTTCCGCGAACTAACCAAAGGCGGCCGCGTTGTAGCGTCCATGAAACTCAGGACAGAATGGCGCACTCCCGACCCGCTGTTCGATTTTATTCTGCCCGAGCGCCTTGAAACCGCTTGGCCGAACCTAAATCGCCTTTTGCACAACGAGAAAGCTGGCGGAGAAGCGGGTTTCTTCGACTTTTTAAGGGAAAAAGATTTCACGGCTGCCGCGCAGCTGGCTTATCATTTCTTAAAACAAGAGCAGTTGCAAAGCGAGAAGAACGATACCGGCTTGAGCAGGGCTCAGGAGAGTCTGGAAAAGGTTATTGGGGCACTATTGTAATTACATTATGAGTGATGAGTGATGAGTAATGAGTGATGAGAAGTTGCAATCAGTCGAAATAATATGAAGATTCTTTTCTTTCTTATCACTCATCACTAATGCTCGATGAGTTCGTTCACTCATCACTGAGGTCTTCGAACTAGCTGACTTGGGTAGCTTTAAATCCCTTCCCTAAAACCGCATAGGTGTCGTTGATGATGACGAAGGCGTTTTCGTCCACCGACTTGATGAACTCGCGCAGTTCGGTCAGCTGCTTGCGGTGGATGACGGTGATGACGGTCTCGCCTTCACGGCTGAGATAGAGCGAGCGCGACTTGAGCGCCGTGCCGCTGCGGTCCAGCGTGGTGAGGATGAAGTCCTGGATCTCCTGGGTTTTGGTCGAAGTGATGATCACCAGCTTGGTGTAGTTCCAACCTTCGAGGATCATATCGATGACCTTGGTGGAGATGAACAAAACAATGTAGCCATAGAGCGGCGCCTCCAGGTTCCTGTAGGCCAGGCCCGAAGCCGAGATGATGAAAAAATCAATTAGCATGATGCCGATACCGATCGAAACACCGGTGTATTTGTTGAGGATCTGGCCAATGATATCGGAGCCGCCGGTCGAAGCGCGGCCGCGGAAGACCAGCCCCAGCCCGATGCCGAGCATGATGCCACCGTAGATGGCCGCCAGCACAGCGTTGTCCGTGGCCGATTTCAGCTTGAGCACTTCGTAGAAAAAATCGATCAGCAGCGAGGAGATCACCATGCCCAGCAGGCTGCGCAGGCCATAACGGCGCCCCATAAGTTTGATGCCGAAGATAAAAACCGGGATGTTCAAGACCATGATCAGCGTGCCGACCGGCAGGCGGGTGAAATAGTTGATCATGATGGCCAAGCCCGACACACCGCCCGGGACGAAGTGGTGCGGGATCAGGAATAGGGCGTAGCCAAGGGCCATGATTGCGGAACCCATTATTACGAGTGCCAAATTCGCTAGATTTTGTTTTAGGTTTTTTTTTACTATTTTCAAAAGAACCTCAAATTAGTGATTCGTGATTGGTGATTAGTGATTGGAAAGAGAAAGAGAATTCGGAATATTTCTTGCAAGTGCTTCTTCTCCTCACTAATCACTATTTACTAATCACCAATCACTGTTTACTAATCACTAATCACTGTTTACTAATCACTTAGTTAAAAACTGTAACCTGCACTCTCACTTTGCGCTCAATCCCGGTAAACGGTGGCGCAATGATGATCTTTTCCGGCAAACCGTCGACGTAGCTCTCAAAGGCGATCTTGCCATCTACATAAATTTGTACCAACTGCTTGGGCTTGAGTTGCGCGAGCAGGACCGGATCCAGAACTATCTCGATCTCCGCGGCGTTGAACAGGAAAACATCATGGCTGCTGTTCGCTTTGGCCACGGTTAAAAAGCGGCTGTTCTCGACGGCCTCCAGTTTGGCGTCCAGGACCGTATCCGCAGCGCCTTCGACACCCAGGATATTGCGGATGCGCAAAACGCGGAACAAAACATCGGAATTGTCGGGCTGGTTTTCGTACAGCTCTTTGGCCACGCTTTCGGCCGCGGTCATCAGCTTGGTGCTGTAATAGGAGTCGATCAGCAGCAGCAGGATGGCGGTGTAATCGGCCGATTGCTCTTTCTTGACAAAGGATATGGTTTGGCGCAAGGCCTCGATCTCGGCGATGATGTCGCCGTAGCTGCCCTTTTTGTAGGTGATCAGGGTTTTCAAATAAAGCGAGTTGAAATCGTTGCCTTTGAAAAAGTTTTTTTCCTCGAGCAGAGTTTTTAGGTCATCGAGATCGTTCAATCCGGAATGATCGGCGATATAAGCTTGTATATACTCCCTGAGCTGCGGCGCTGATTTGGGATCGGCTTGGGCCTTGGCATCGCTCAGCAAGCCGGATATGACCGCCAACAGGAGCGCACGTTGAAGTTTAGCGAGTTTTTCCGGGGCGAAGCCGCTTTCGGGCTGCAGGCGGTAATAACCTTTCAAGCGGCGCAGTTGGTTCAGTAACGACCGGGCATCATCCAGGCCGATCTGCCCCTGCAAGCCCAATTCGTTGAAGCGGCGCTCCAAAGTGTCCAGGGTATGGACCTCGTGCAGGGTCAGGAGTTCGCGGCGCTGCTCCATGGGGATGGCGGCGGCCACCAGCAGGTCGGCGGCCGGACCAAAGAATTGGGGCTGGCGCAGCAGCAGTTCCATGAGCAAGGGCGCGTCCTGAACGTAGAGCGCCCACATCTCCATCAGAGGGCTGAATTCGGACCAAGAGAGCGCCGGCATGGCGGCTAAGAGCAGCCCGGCGGCAAAGGTTCTATCTTCGTCTTCCAGCAGCGGCCAGACGGAGAAAAAGACCCTGGAGCAATCCAGGGCGATCTGCTTGTTGCTACCGCGGATATGGGCAGCGCGTTTGAGTTCATCCATAGCCATGTCAAAATACACTCCGGCAGCGGTGCTCAACTGCAGGTAGGCCTTGGCCAGGTAATAGTGCGACTGGTAATCGAGGGAATTTATTTTCGCAGCGGCCTGGAAAAAATGAACGCTCTTTATTACGGTGTCGGCATCGTTGTCGCGAATCCCCTTCTCCAGGAGCGCGAAGCCGGCTTCACTCGGATATTGTGCTGACAGCGGGAACAGCTTCATGCTCATCTGCAGGTTTTTCAATCCAATTTCAGGGATTTTGTCTTTGCCGAGGGCGAAAAAGAATTCGGCAGCGAACTGGAAAAGGAAAAAGATTCCCATGACCAGGGCTGCAGCGATTAATGCCTTACTTCTTTTCATCGGCGAATTCCCTTTTGTGGGTGACCAGCTTAAAGCCCAGGGCGAACAGAGTGATGAACAGGAAGGCGTTGGCCGGGATGCGCAGGGAAAAGTCGAAGAGCGAATGGAAAAACGCGGCGAACAAGGCGGTCAGCACGCCCAGCACCACGGGCTTGATTTCGGGGTGGCGACGGGCGATCCACATGCGCAGCAGGGAAAAAAACAGGACAGCCAGCAGGGCGAAAAAAGCAGCAAAAGCCAGTACTCCCATTTCGGACAGCGATTCGACATATTCATTGTGGGCGTGGCTTACCCAGCCTGTCTCCTTGCCGTAGAGGAAATAGGCATATTTGAAGGTGCCCAGACCGGTGCCGAACACGGGGAAATCGCGGAACATGGCCATGGCGTTTGCCCAATAATCGACGCGGCCGCCTTGGATATAATTGCCGGTTAAGAACTTGTCCAGGGTGCTCTGCACGCCGACGAACACGGCCAGCAAGGTAGCCAGGATGAAGACCAGGCGCAAATGGCGGCGGGCGCCGAAATTGACCCTCAGATAAACTGACATCTGGGCGAAAAAAAGGGTGGAAAGGACGAGGACGACGATGCCGGAACGACAGCCGGTGAGGTAGATGCCTGCGGCTAAAATGACTGCGGCGGCAAACAAAAAAATGACCCGCCGGTCTTCGGAAACATGGAGGATTTTTTCACGCAGCGATTGGCCGGGATCAAAGATGTGCAGGCGGGCGAACAGCAGCCCCAGCGCCAGCGGAAAGAGGAGCTCCAGGTAGAAAGCGAAATGATCGGGGTTGTAGATGGTACCGCGCAAGAATCCGGGCATATGAGCATCGGGCATGAAAAAGAGGAAAAAATTGCTGTTGCCCTGCCCCAGTTTTAAAAGGCCGAAAATGGTCTGCGCGACCCCGGAAACGACAGCCGTGCCGAATACAACAAAAATATCTTTCTTGTCCCAGTCCAGGCGCAGCAGGGCGATGAAGAACAGGGCGTAAACCAGGAAACGGGCCAAAGCCAGCAGCGTTTCGGCCGGGATCAAAGTCAGACTGTGGAAGGCCGGTAAAGAACCCGAGAGGTTTTCCAGTACACGCGGAACACCGGGGGAAAGCCACTTGAGCAGGAAAAGCGGCAAAGGCAGCAATTGCACGGCCAGCAATACGAAAAACGTAATGGCCAGAACGCGCAGGGGGCGCTGATAGGGGAACTTGTAGGGCGCCTGCGGCGCCAGGAAAGCCAGGAAGGCGAACAGGGCGAAGGCTGAAAAACAGAGGGGCAGCCAGATGCCGCCCACGCAGCCCAGGGGCAGGGGCGCAAGGACGATCAGGACCTGCAGAAAAAAGCGTAATGCCTTTTTGTTCATGAATCGCGTTTCTTGAAAAAGTCGAAAAAAGTTCGTCTGGGTTGATTCAGTAGCGGTTCACCGATATCGGGTACGGCCTGGTCGGCGATGACCGCGGCCGGGATGTCGTGCAGGTACAGGGCGATCTTCTCCGGGTCCACCTGGGGCAGCAGGGCGGGAACGTAAGCCAGTTCAGGCTTGCGGCCCTCGAGGTCATGGGCGTCGGAGGCGATGACATGCACCAGGTTGCCTTGGATCAACTCGTATGCGCAACTGCGCGCCTGGTTGCCGAAATCGCCGCGCAAACTGCCGGCATTGACCTGGCACAGGGCGCCGGCCTTGACCAGGTCGAACAAAACCTGCGGACTGCGCTGGATCTCCGCATTGCGCTCGGCATGGGAGATGATGGGGATGAAGCCCTCGGTCAGGATATTGAAAATAAAATCCTTGCTGTGGGCATAAATATATTCGCCGGGAAACTCGAGCAGGAAATAAGAACCGTTGTTGATGGTCAGCAGGTCGCGGTTGTCTTTCAATATCGGCAGCAGTTCCGAGGTGAAATAAACCTCAGCGCCGGATACGATATGGATCTGCAGATCGCTGCTATTCACAGCGGCAAGAAAATCCTGCCAATTGCGGCGCATGAGCTCGAGATCCTTGATCCTGCACAGGCTGCTGCAGGCGTGGGGGGTAACCACGGCGGTCTCGATGCCATCTCCCTCCGCGTAGCGCAGCATGGCCAGGGAGACATCCAGGTCGGCGGGCCCGTCGTCCACGGCGGGCAGGTAATGCCCGTGCAGGTCGATCATGCTTCACCCCGTTTTTCGTCGTCCTCACGGTAAGCGCCGTACTTGTAGTTGTAAGAGGAGTAGGCGTAAGCGAAGCGGCGCATGTTGACCTTGTTCAAGATCAAACCGAAGAGCTTGACGTTGTATTTTTCGATCTCGTTTTTGGCCTTTTCGATGACCTTGCGCGGCGTCTTGCCGCCCCAGGCTACCAGCAGCAGCCCGTCGGCGTGCTCGCCCAGCAGGATGGCGTCGGAAATGCCCATCAGCGGCGGCGCGTCGATGAAGATGAAGTCGTAGTGCTGGCGCAGCTTGGCCATCATTTCGCCCAGGCCCTTGGAGATGATCAGTTCCACCGGGTTGGGCGGGATGGGGCCGGAGGGGATGACGTGCAGGTTGGGCTCGTTCGGGTAGCGATAGAGGATGTCCTCAAGGCGGCTGCGGCCGACCAGGAACGAGGTGACGCCGGCCAGGTTTTTGATGCGGAAGATCTTGTGCAGGCGCGGCCGGCGCAGGTCGCAGTCGATGATCAACACCTTTTTGCCCAGTTGGGTGAAGGCCACGGCCAGGTTGACGACGGTCACGGTTTTGCCCTCCTGGGGCAGAGCCGAGGTCACGACCATCACCTTTGGCGGCGCGGCGGGGGTGGAGAGGAGCAGCGAGGTGCGGATGTTGCGGTAGTGTTCAGCGAAAGTGGATTCCGGGTCATTGAGGTTCACAAACTCCACGGCTTTGAGCTTTTGCTCGGACTGCTGCTTTTTGCGATCTGAATAGTAATGCTGGTAGTAGGATTGGCCGGGCTTGGCGCCCACGGCCGGGATGAAGCCCAGGGCGGGCAGGTGCAGCAGTTTTTCCACCTCTTCGGGCGACTTCACCGTGTTATCCAGGTAATTGAGGGCGAAGATGAGGAAGATGCCGCCGCCGAGGCCCAGCATCAGGGCCAGCAGCAGCGTGCGCTGCTTGTTGGGGGAGAAGGCGCGCGTCGGGATCTCGGCCCGGTCCACAATCTTGATGTTGCTGGTCTGCAGCCCGTCCAACCGCGAACTGAGCATGGACTCCTTCTGCTTGCGGGTGAGAAAATCGAGCAGGTTGGTCATGTTTTGCACTTCGATCTTCAAACTGTTGTAGTAGATGGCGTCGGCGTTGCTCGAGACCACGCTGCCCTTCTGCTGGTTGAGAAGTTCCATCAAATAGTTTTCCTTTTTCAGCGCCGCCTGGTACTCGGCCTCGGCCTGGTTGAGCGATTTGCGGGCGATGTCGGCGGTTTCGCTATTAATGCGTTTTTGCAGGCCTTCCTGTTGGGATCGCAGGCGCTGCATTTCGGGATAGGATTCCTGGAAGATCTGCGATTTTTTCTTGATCTCGGATTCGCGGGTTGAAAATTCCTGTTTCAATCCCTGGATCAGTGAATTGACGCGCACATCGGGATAGTTGTCGAAGGGCTTGCCTTTCAACTCCCTGAATACAGCTTCCTTGTTGATGCGCTCGATCTGGGCGGCGGTGTAGGCGCTGTTCAGGTCGGAGAGCTTCTGCACCACGGTGCTGTCCTCGCCGCGGATATAATACAATTCCTTGCGCTTGCCGTATTCCTGCAGCTCCTGCTCTTTCTGGGCCAGATTGCGGCGCATCTCCTCGATCTGGGCAGTGAGGAATTCAGCGGCCTGCTTGGTGGACTCGGCCTTCATCTCCAGGTTGAACTCGATGAACTTGTCGAACAGCGTATTGACGGCGTGGGCAGCCATTTTGGGGTCGGGAGAAACATAGCTGACCTCGAGCAGGCGCGTGTCCGGGATATTGCTCACTCCCAAACCGCCCAGGAAACCGGAAGCGGCCCCGGCCAGCTGTTGTTCGGGATCGGGGTCTTTCTGGTTGCTGCCCAGGATCTTTTGCAGCGAGCCCGGTTTGGCAGCCGGCTTCCTGCTTTCCTGACCGGGCAGACGCTCCAGTTCGCCAATGACCTTTTTGGCCAGGGAGCGGCTGGTCAGCACGCGGATCTGGGTATTGAGGTACTCGTTGGCCCAGTCGGGTTCATAATAGTTCTGACTGAGCAGGTTCATCTGGCCGCGCCCTTCCTTTTCGATGAGCAGGGTACCCCTGGCCATAAAGAGCGGCGTCTGCAGCTGCACGCGGATCAAGGCGGCCAACAAAACGAAACCGGCGAAATAGTAGACGATCATGCGCCTTTTCTTGATCAGTTCCCAGATCTCGTGGAACTGGATACCTTCTTCTAACAGCAGGTCCTGGTTTTCCGTGGGATTGGCCATGATTGTTTGAATCCTCCTACAGAATGCTTTCGGGGACAAACACCACGTCGAAGGCCTGCAGGACGAAATCCTTGCTCTTGCCGCGCAGGATGTCCTTGACGTCGACATGGATCTTTTTTTCGCCGCCGTCCTCAGTTCTGGTCACCAGCACCTTGCCGCTGCGGGCGCGGTCGGTGAAGCCGCCGGCCTGGGCGATGGCGCGCAGCAGGGTCACGTCGTCGGAGCCCTTCTTCATGCGTACGGCGCCGGGGTTCTTCACCTGGCCGAAGACATAGATATCGAGGAACTGGCTGCCCGGGACGTTGATGATGTCGCCGGGGAAAATGGGGATGTTATGCTTGGGATTGGCTTTCAGAAGAACATCGTCGAGCTTGATGACCAGCGACTGGCTGGGGAGGTTCCTGAACTGACGGAAGATGATCACCGTGGCGCTGGCCTGCTCGCTCAAGCCGCCGGCCATGGAGATGACCTGCAGCAGGCTCTGGCGGCCGATGAGGTCGTGCTCGCCCGGGTTTTTGACCGCGCCCATGACCGAAATTTTCTTGCTCTGAAATTCCTTGATGAAAATAGTCACCTGGGCATTCTTCAAGTAATTCTTTTCCAGCATGGCGGCGATCTTCTTTTCCAGGTCGGCGCGGTTCAGCCCCTCGGCCTTGATCTCTCCCAGCAGCGGCAGGGTGACCATGCCGTTCTCCGAGACGCGCACCGTGATGTTCAGCTCGGGCACCTCAAAAACCGAAATTTCCAGCAGATCCTTGGCGCCGATCTGGTATTCATAGGACTGGCCGCTCCCGGTCCTGGTCTGGGCACAGAGCAGGCTAGCGCAAACGATCAAACCGAAAGACATCCATGTTTTTTTAAAATTCATAGTTGATGAATCCTCCCCAGAAACTGCGGGTATAGTCCAGGCCCAGGGCCTCGGAATTCAAATGGTAAATAGTATAGGCGAAGCCGAGCGCCGTTTTGCCGATAAAAGGAACAGCCAGAAAATAACGCTGCCGGCGCAAACGGTCACTGCGCTGGAGCGCCAGGTCGAGAAAGGAGTGATACTTAAGGCGGCCGTCCTCGTATGAAGCTCCCACTTTTAAAAAGCGGGTAAGGTAGAACTCGGCGCCGCCGCCGAACGACTGGGTATCATAAAAAAGATCGCTGGCACTGAAGGAAAAACGGGTGTCGAGTTCATAAAAAACTTTGAAGCGCAGGCGTTCCATCAGGGTGACCTGGATGTCGCCGCGGCCGTTGGCGCGCTGCGCCAGCTGGAAAAGCGGGTTTTTCGGGTCAAAGCGCCTGAGGCCGATCTGAAAGCTGCCCTGCAGCACGCCGATCTCGGGGAACTCCACACCCAGGCCCAATGTTTGGGCGCGAGTATCACGCTCGGAACGCGAGGCAAAAACATAGTCGCTCATTTCATAATTAAGGTAGATGACCGTGCTGGTGAAGACGCGTCGGTTTAGCTTGAGGCCGAAGGTGTTCTGGCGATGATTCAAGCTCTCAGCCAAGTTGTAGCCTTCCAGGTATGGATCTTCATCGTAGGCCAGCTTTTTGAAGGCGGTGTAGGCGGTCAAAAAAAGGTCGGAGCGGCGTCCGATGTCTACCTCGCCTGACCACTCACTATCGACATAACTGAAAGGGCGGCTGAATTCCAGGTTGGGGCGCTGGCGCAGGTCATTGCGGGCAAAGCCGGCCTTGATGTTGAAAGGGCCGGCGTAACTGTAGGCATTCGCCGCGAAGCGGTTGCTCCAGGCCCGCAGATTCTTGTTCTCAAGGTAAAACGAATAAATCGGCAGATCTTCGGCCTGCATGATAAGCCGGTTGGCCAATACGGCCGAGGCGCGCAAGCCCAGTCCAAGGTCGCCTGTCCAGTCCGGGATCTCCCTGGCGTCATATGTGTAAATGCTGCTTGTATAGCCGACGTTTTCCAGATACAGGAGAGGGGCGAGATACAGGGGGCCCAGCTTGAATCTCGATTCCTCTATGATTTTGTCCTTAGCCAGAAAGAAATCGTCTGAACGGAGAAGTGGGCTTAGAATAAATGCGAATAGTATGGGCAGCAACTTAAGAAAGTTTTTTTTTCTCATGAAATCCCGTGCTGTCCTTATTTTACCTTATATTTGCCCATGATGCAAGGGATGATACCACTTCACAAACTCACCCCCAACCGCCTCTCTTGAGAAGAAGGGGCAAAGGATTTAAGAAGGGCGGTTCGCGAACCGCCCCTACATTAATTTCTTCTGAATCACGAATTACGAATCACGAATCACGAAATATAGAACTATATCCCCGTCGGGCTGACCTCTTTTTCGACGACCTTGATGATGCCATAAGTGATGCCGGCCGTGGCGCCGGCGACCAGCGCCCAGCCCACCGGAGTGATGAAGAAGCACTTGACCGACTCGCAGCGCACCAGGTAGCCGGGCTTCTCATCGAGGGCCTTGGGCAGGGTGAAGCAGGCCATCTGCTTTTTGGGCTTGATCTGGACCAGGGCGTCGACGTTGTAGTCCTTGCCCTTGAACTGGATGCCCACGGCGTAGGTGCCGGGCAGGAGCTTTTCGATTTTATAAGCACCATTCTTCTTGGTTTTTTCCGATTGGTAGGTCCTTTCGGTGGTGGTCTCGCGGATGAGTACCATGGCGTCGTTCAAGGGCTTCTTGCCGTCCTCGCCGTAAACGAAGCCGCGCAGGATGCCCAGGTTGTCCTGGGCCGCTACGGCCAACGGCATTACGGCCATTAAAAAAGCGAATATAACCATTAAACATATATTTTTTTTCAAAGTATACTTCATTTGTCTTAACCTCCAATTATAACTCATACTAATTATAGAACAATTTTAACAAATTACAAGAGAAATCACATTTTTTTTATTTTTTGTTGTTTTTTGACTGCCGGTCCGCTTTGATTTTGTCCATAAGATCCATCAGGCGATGGACATGGTCGGGGTCCTTGATCAGCCGGGCGTACTTTTCGCTCATTGCTGGGTCGCCGCGCTTGAGGTGCGCATAGGCCAGGCAGAAAGAGGCTTCTTCGCCGAATTCGGCGGGCAGGATGCGGCCGATCTTATCCATGCGCTTCACGCATTGCTTGTAATCCCCTTTCTCGAAAGCCAGCAGCCCCTCCAGGAAATAGAGGCGCTTCTCGTCGCCGGCCATTTTGGCCATGACCTTCACTTTGGCTTCGGCTTCGGGCAGTTTTTTCTCCTTCAGCAGGTCCCACGTCTCGTAGAAAAGGTTGAAAAAAGGCAGGGAACCGGGCTTGGCACCGGGCTGTCCCAGGTAAGCCAGGGCGCGGATCATAATGGAGAGGTCGTGCTCTATTTCTTTGGGCCTGGCCATTTTGTCGATATCGCCTGCGCCCAATGCAGTTTTCATCTTCTCCAGCAGCGCCTGGCTCTCCCCCACTTCCCCTTTCTTGTATTGGGCCAGCGCGTAGTAAAAATAGAGCTCGGGCACGAACTCTATTTCATCGATCAGCCCAAATTCGGCGATCTTGAAGTCTTCCAGGGCTTCATCGTAATTGCCGGCAAGATACAGGGCTTTGCCTTCATTCAGAAGGTTTGTATAAAACGGGTCAGCGGCATAGGAGATCGAAAACAAACAAATTATTATAAAAAACAGGAACAATATTTTTTTAGTCATTTTCAGCAAATCCTCCATTGATGATTCATTGTACCTTAAAAGACAGGTTTGGTAAAGGCCGATTCCTGTAAGTATTCAGTTATTCGTAGTGAATAATTTTATTTACGAGCAGGATTCGGACGTTCCAATTTAAATAAAATAAAAAAAAGTGGCTTTAGGTATTGACAATAGCCGATAGCCGTGATAGGCTATCGGTATGAAAAAACAA
>JAHIKI010000006.1 GCA_018897435.1 Acidobacteriota bacterium
CCTGAAAAAAAACCGAGAAATTGCCGAGGTTGATTGCCTGATCAATCTCAACGGTCACTGTTTTAGCGAGTCGGCGCTGATCCTGAACATCAAGCAATTGATGATCTTCCCCGTTTCCGCGGAACTGTTTTTCTACCTGGACAGCGGCAGCAATGAGTCGTTCCGGGAAAAAGAGATCATCGAACTGAAAACCCTGGGCAAGATCTTTTCACAGTTGATCAAAGAGATCGAAAGAAATGAGAAAAGCGCCGAGGGAATCACCGGGCGCAGTGAAGAGGCTGAAAGGATTCGGTCGCTGGTGCGCAAGTATGCCATCGTGGAAGAGCCGGTGCTGCTCCTGGGCGAGACCGGGGTGGGGAAGAACCGCGTGGCCGAGCTGATCCATAAATATTCGGGAAAGAAGGGGGATTTCGTTTCGGTGCATACGCCCGGGGTGGCCAGGGAGCTGTTCGAGAGCCAGCTCTTCGGCCACCGCAAAGGGAGCTTCACTGGAGCCACATCGGACACTACCGGCTTCGTGGCGCAGGCTGCGGGCGGCACCCTGTTCCTGGACGAGATCGCCGAACTTTCCCCGGATACCCAGGCCAAGCTTTTGCGGCTGATCGACAAGAAGAGCTACACCCGGCTGGGGGATTCGGTTGAGCGCCGGGCCGACGTGCGTATCATCGCCGCCACTAACAATGACCTCAGGGAATTGATCGCTAAAAAACTTTTCCGCGAAGACCTCTATTTCCGCCTCAACGTGCTGCCCATTGTAATTCCTCCCTTGCGCGAGCGGCGTGAGGACATCCCGGAATTGCTGGCCGAATGCACGAGCCTTTTGCGTAAGAAAAAACTCAATAAAGCGGCGATCAAGGTCCTGGTGGACTATTCCTGGCCGGGCAACATCAGGGAATTGCACTCGGTCTTGACCCGGGCCGGGATCGAATACGAGGGTGACGAAATCGGAGCGGAAATTGCCGAATTCTTCGAGAAGGATTTTCCTTTGCCCGGCGTTGTTCCCGGAAATGGAAAGCTGGACAAAATATGGCAGGAGCTCAAAGACGGGGGAACCTTTTGGGAGGTGGTAAAAAATCCTTTCATGAAAAGGAATATATGCCGGGAAGATGTAAAATCGATAGTACAAAGAGCATTGAGAGAGAGTAGGGGTAAAGGATATATGAAAGATTGTCTGCCCATTTTAAATATTTCGTCGCAAGAATTTAAAAAATTTTTAGATTTTATCAGAGATTATCATGTTCTGTAATTTTATTCGGAGCCCGTTCGGAATCATTCGGTGCCGGTTCCGAATGATGTCGAATCAGATGGGGACTTGCTATTAGAGTTATTTTTCTTGTTAATTAACATTTATATTCGGAACGGGCTCCGAATAAGTTGAAATTCAGAAAAAGTGAAATACCCCGTAATCCCTTATCAGTAAATGCTTTTAAATAAATAATCTGTTTGGCATGAATAATGCATCCTATTTAAAGTGGTAAAACCACAAATAGGAGGTTACTATGATTACTGTTGTTTTCAGAGGTGTTGAGGAGAATGAACTTACAAGTGCAGAAATGGAAGAAGTCACTGGAGGTCAGCCTGTTATGGGGTGCGCGTGCTGCTGGTGCAATCCGCAAGGTGGGGCATCTGGAGATGTTACAGCAACAAATAATGGGTAGAGTTGACTCCATCTATTTTTAAAACCTTTTTTGACTAAAAATGGGGCTATTAGCTTAAGGCAAAATAGCCCCTTTATTTTGAGGAAATAATGACAGACTTTGTGTTTAATGGGTACAAAAATTTTAATGCACTCAAATTCAAATCTGAAAATAATATATATATATATGAAACTTGTTCCAATAATATATGTTTAATAAATAATGTAGTTTCAGATATTATTGATGACTATCTCGTTCTGACAAAGGAAGAAATACTATCAAAATACAGTAGTAAGTTCAAAATAAGAGAAATTGAATCCGCAATTAATGAAATAGATAAAAATTTTTCATCGGGAATATTTTCTAATTTTAAATTTGATCGAATGTCTCTTGGAAATAATAAATCTACAATTGAAAAAGTTAGTGAAAAAACAAGTTGCTATTTAACACAACTTGTGTTTAATGTAACGGAATCTTGCAATTTTAGATGTAAGTATTGTATTTATTCTGGTTCGTACGAGAAAAGGAGATCTCACAACAATCGCAATAATATGACCTGGGATCTTTCCAAGAAAACTATTGATCTATTTATAAATTCAAGTAAGTATCAAGCCGAAAGATATCTTTCATTCTATGGAGGGGAAGCTTTACTTAATTTTCCTCTAATTGAAAAATCGATTTGCTATGCAAGTTCAATTGATGATAAAATTGTTTTTTATATAACTTCAAATGGCTCTCTTCTAAATGAACGCATTATTGATTTCTTTGCCAAATTTAACGTTAAATTGACTATCAGTGTTGATGGACCTGAAAAAATTCATGATAAAAATAGAATAGACATTAATGGGAATCCAACACATGCCTTAGTAATGCGTAATATTGATATGATTAGGGAAAAGTATCCGGAATACTACAAGAATAATATCAAAATTAATGCTGTTCTTACGCCTTTTGAAGGGAATTATAATGAACTATCAGATTTTTTTATTGATAAACTTCCATTTTTAAAAAAGAGTCACAAATTTAATTTAGGTGTAGTTAATTCTTCTACAAACGACTATGTAAAAAATGAGAATTATTCGGAATTTTTTAATAAATTTCGTAAACATGCAATTGAGAAATTTCGTCATCACTATTCTGGAACGAAAAGCAATATTTTAGTTGAGCAGAAATTGCTCGATAAGCAGATTAAGCAAATACATTATCGAGTACATAAAAGTATGAGGAATTATTCTTATTTTTGGCCCAATGGTATATGTATTCCTGGAATGAGGAGTGCTTTTGTCTCATCAAACGGATTGCTATTCCCATGCGAGAAACTTTACGATTATCAAGACATGTGCATCGGAAGTGTTAATAATGGAATAAATAATGAAAAAATTGCAAAGTATATAGATGAGTATTGTGAAATCATGGAAAATCAATGTTCAAATTGCTGGGCTTTCAGGCTTTGTGGAGAATGCTTTTTATCTATTAGAAATAATGGAAAGTTTGATTTTAAAAAGAGAATTCAACAATGTAATATAATAAAGAGAGTAACCGCTGAAGCTTTG
This sequence comes from Acidobacteriota bacterium, assembly GCA_018897435.1. Lineage (GTDB taxonomy): Bacteria > Acidobacteriota > Aminicenantia > UBA2199 > UBA2199 > UBA2199. The sequence continues at coordinate 3,191 of JAHIKI010000006.1, forward strand.
ACTCTATATACAAATATAAGAGAAGTAAAGGCAGATGCATTTGATGAAATTGAAAATGATATTGTCCCCGAGAATTTCTATAAAGCTATGTTCGAAGATTAAATCCAATTCAGGAAAGAAATGAAAATAAAAATTATTTTTCTTTTTAGTTTAGTAATTGGATATTATCTTTTAGACTCGACGCCTTCTAAAATTTCAGATCTAAAGGCACTAACAATTCGAAAAGTTACTGAGATAGTTACTAATGAAAAAAGCAATTTTTGTGTTTGGACAGATTTTGCTATTAATTGTGACGGAAAAATTTATCTTTTAGATGGGCATGGCGTTAACGTTTACATTTATTCAAAAGATAGTGCATTTGTTGATAAAAAAAACTATGCGGGAGATGGACCAGGAGAATTTGGTTCATATCCAAAATTAAATGCATTGTATTCAAATATTTGGATTACTTCAGGAAGAAAAATTGCCAAATTTGATTATATGGGGAAATTATTGAGTGAGAAGCGTAGTACAATTTATAAACGCTGGCAAATTCCTATAGACAATAGCACAATATTGACATTAGTGGATAGTTTTGATGATGCTCTGATTCATTGGAAAAGTAAATTAATATTACAGGATATCCAAAGTGAAAAAGAGAAAAAGATCTTATTGGAAGGTGTGAATCTTGGATGTGTATTTGCAGATATTAATAAAAACAGAATAAAAATATCGCTTGATGATGGGATCTTGCCGGATATATATGCGACATACTCTTCGGCGGAGAAAAAAATTTATTGCGGATACTCATATGGTGATACTATTATGTGTTTTAGCTCAAAGGGAGACATACAAGAAAAAATAACTATACCGGATAATTCGCATATTTTGGGAAATAATGACATGGATGAGATCGCTTTGTCATTAGGCGCAAAAGAGGTGAATCTAAAAAAAACCTTATTTAGTCTATTGCCGAATAAATTTGCGAATATTTCTAAATGCTACGCACTGAATGATTCGCAAATATTAATTGAACGGTTTGAATCTTTTAGCAAAAAGCGTTTTTATGTATATGATAAAAGGGGAGTATTTGTTGGTGAATTGATTATTCCTGATAATGGTTCGGTGGTGAAAGCGATCTGTAATAATAATAAATTGGCAATACTTTTAGATTATAATGAAGAGTCAAAATACATTGAATACAGGGTGATTCAATAAATAAATCGTAAATGGAAGTCAATGGAGTCACCCATTGAAAAATAATTGTAAGGAGAATAGAAGAGCACGGAGTATTGAAGCATAAGGTGGGTTCCCTGTATCCAGAACCCCTATAATACTTAGTGTTTTGCTTTTCCGCATAGGGCCAATTAAATACTTTATTATGAAATTATTTTCATTCATACCGCAACTTGATGCCCGAGATTGTGGGCCGGCTTGTTTGGCGATGATCGCTAAGTATTATGGTAAAACCTATCCCATCCAAAAATTGCGGGAAAGTTCATTCATAACCAGGGCTGGGGTTTCCATGCTGGGCATAAGCGACGCGGCGGAGGCTATAGGATTCAAGACCATCGGCGCAAAAATTTCCTATGAAACCCTTGTCGATGAAGCCAATTTGCCTTGCATTGCCCACTGGCGGCAGAATCATTTTGTCGTTGTTTATAAAGTGAAAAAAGACAAAGTCTATGTGGCAGATCCAGGGCATGGCCTGGTGCGTTACACCAAGAAAGAGTTTCTGGATGGCTGGATCAGCACGACTTCGAAAGGAGATGATCAGGGTATCTGCCTCTTTCTGGAGCCTACCAATCAATTTTACCAGCAGGGCGATGAGAAACCTCACAAATCGGGTTTCGGCTTTCTCTTTTCTTATTTAAGACCCCATAAGCGCTTCCTCTACCAGTTGCTGCTGGGGATGATCCTGGGCAGCTTGCTGCAACTGATTTTTCCTTTTCTAACCCAGGCCATCGTCGACGTCGGCATCAGCAACCAGAACCTTGGTTTCATCACCCTGGTGCTGATCGCCCAATTGGTCCTGTTTTTAAGCCAGTCGGCGGTGGAGTTCATCCGCGGCTGGATCCTGCTCCACATCAGTACGCGCATCAATGTGTCGCTGATCTCCGATTTTCTGATCAAATTGCTGAAACTTCCCCTGGGCTTTTTTGACAGCAAGATGATCGGCGATATCTTGCAGCGGATCTCCGACCACGGCCGCATCCAGTCCTTCCTTACCTCCACCTCTTTGAGCATTCTCTTTTCATTGGTGAATTTGTTGATCTTCGGCCTGGTCCTGGCGATTTACAACCTGAATATCTTCGCCATTTTCCTGGTCGGCAGTATTCTCTACGTAACTTGGGTAGTGCTGTTCATGAAAAAACGGCGAGTCCTGGATTTTAAGCGTTTTCAGCAATTGTCTAAAAATCAAAGCAACCTTTTTCAACTGATCACCGGCATACAGGAGATCAAGCTCAACAACTGCGAAAGACTGCAGCGCTGGAACTGGGAAAGGATACAGGCCAAGCTTTTCAAGATCAGCATCAAGAGCCTGTCGCTTAACCAATACCAACAGTCGGGTTCCATTGTCATCGACCAGCTCAAGAACATCCTTATATCTTTTGTCGCGGCCCGGGCGGTCATCCAGGGCCAAATGACCCTGGGCATGATGCTGGCGGTGCAATACATCATCGGCCAGATGAACAGCCCCATCAGCCAGTTGATCGGTTTTTTCCAATCCACTCAGGACGCCAAGATCAGCCTGGAACGGTTGCATGAAATTCATGATAAAAAGGACGAGGAGAGCCCCGATGATCTGAAGATTACCTTGCTGCCTGAAAACAAGTCCATTGCCATTACCAATCTCGGTTTTCAGTATGAAGGGCCGCATTCGGAATGGGTGCTGCAGGACATCGAGCTGGCCATACCCCAGGGCAAGACGTCCGCAATTGTGGGAGTCAGCGGCAGCGGCAAAACCACCTTGATAAAATTGCTTTTAGGTTTCTATCCCCCAGGCAAGGGAGAGATCCGCGTGGGCGAGTACCTGCTGGAGAACCTGCAAAACCGGCTATGGCGGCAAAGCTGCGGGGTGGTGATGCAGGACGGTTTCATTTTTTCCGATACCATTGCCCAGAATATCGCCATAAGTGAAGAGAAGATAGACAAACAAAAATTACTGAAGGCCGTCAGAGTTGCCAACATTCAGGAGTATATCGAAGCGCTGCCCCTGGGATACAATACCGTGATCGGCATGGAAGGGCACGGGCTCAGCGCCGGTCAGAAGCAGCGCCTGCTGATCGCGCGGGCGGTTTACAAGGACCCGCAGTACATATTCTTCGACGAAGCCACCAATGCCCTGGACGCCAATAACGAGAGGATCATCATCGACAATTTGCGGCAATTTTTTCATGGGAGGACGGTGGTAATCGTGGCCCACCGGCTGAGCACGGTGAAGGATGCCGACAACATCGTGGTGCTCGAAAAGGGGCGCATCGTCGAAAAAGGAACCCACACGGAACTGATCGGCAGGAAAGGTCCTTATTTTAATCTGGTCAAAGATCAATTGACCCTGGGATGTGATTGAAATGTCACAACGCAAGGATTCAGCGAATCTTCCCCCGGAACAAGGTTCCCTGACTGCCACGGAGCGAATGGAAATATATAGCGCCGAGATGCAGGAAGTTATCGGCAGAATGCCCCATTGGATCATTTCTAGCGGCATCACGCTTATTTTCGCCGTTATCATAGTCATATTCGTGGGCACCTGGTTTTTTACCTATCCCGATGTGGTATCCGCAACCCTCACCTTGACCACCCAAAATCCTTCCGCCACCATCATCGCCCGCGGCAGCGGCAAGCTGCAATATCTGCTGGTTAAAGACGGGCAAAAGGTTAACCAGGGGGAGTACGTCGGGGTGCTGGAAAACACCGGGGAATTGTCGCACATTTTGGGACTCAAAAAAATGTTTCTCCCGCTTCAGGAATTTCTTGGCGATTTCGAGCCGACAAGAAGCATTGAGTTGGGACGACAACCAATCCTGGGAGAAATACAAAACAGCTATGAGATTTTTCGGAAAAACTATGCCGATTATCTTCATTTTGTAAGCTTGTCTCATCAGGATGACCGACGAGGAAGCCAGCTGCAGCTAGAATTGAAGTTAAGTTACAACAATCTACTGGAAGCATTCGGGCATTGGGAAAGTAAATATGTGCTCCGGTCGCCCGCAGCTGGCACCATAGCCTTTATCCGATTTTGGACCAACAACCAGAACGTGACCACGGGCGACAAGGTTTTTACTGTGATACCTGAAGAAACGGGTGAATGGATCGGTCAACTAGTTCTCCCCATTCAAGGTTCCGGCAAGGTCAAAGTCGGGCAAAAGGTGCGGGTAAAATTGGATGGCTATCCCTTCATGGAATTCGGATTTATCTGGGGAGAGATACGTTCCAAGTCACAAATGCCTGTCGATAACAATTATATGCTGGAGATTTATTTTCCAGGGGGTTTGAAAACAAGTCAGGGAAAAGCGCTGGAGCTCCATCATGGCATGCGCGGCCAAGCCGAGATCATTACTGAAAACAAGCGCTTGCTGGAAAGATTGCTCTCTCCTTTCAGGTCACTGCTAAAGCAAAATTCCAGGGGAGTTTAGATTGGATAGAAAAGTAATTTGCAATTTTTTGCCAATTGGTGTAATTAATTAAAAAACGGAGAGTGATATGAAAAAGATCGCCCGGGTTGTCGTTCTAATTGCAGCGCTGGCCGTTCTGATTTTTTTTGGAACCAAGTATATTAAAAGCAATCATGGCAAGCCGGAGGGCGGGGGAACCGCAAAAAGCGTGGTTGCCGCTAATGACGCCGAAGTGGAGGCCGCCGTTCCGGTCAGGGTGACCGCGCTCAAGCGCGGCGATCTGCCCTTGCGTCTGGCGCTGACGGCCGAGACCGAGGCCCGCGAACGGGCCGTGGTCAAGAATGAGGTCGGCGGCGTGGTGAGAAAAATCTTCCGCCACGAAGGCGACCGCGTTGTCGCCGGCGAGCCCATCATCCAACTGGAGAGCCGCGAAAGCGAACTGGCCTTGCGCCGGGCCGAAGCCGTCCGCCTGGAAGCGTACTCGAAATTCCTGTCACAATATAAAATATTGGTCACGGGCGACGGCACAAGGGCCGGCGCCATGGAAGAAAAGAAAAAGCAATACGAAGCGGCCCTGAAGAAATTCAAAAAGGGCCTGATTTCCAAGGACGAAATGGAAAAGACCGAGGATCTCCTGCTGGCCGGGATGATCGAAAGCGGCACCCTGCAGGACGAGGTCAAGCGCTGTGTTTCGGGCCTCACCGGCAGCGAGGTCGAATTGGAAAAGGCCCGCCTCGACCTGGAACGCACCGTGATGCGCGCCCCTTTCTCCGGCACCATCGCGGTCTTGAAGGCAGCGGTCGGCGAACGCCTCGCTGCCGGGAGCGAGGTTTTCAGCATCGTCAACCTGGCTTCGGTTTTCCTCAAGGCCTTTGTCCTGGAAACCGAGATCGCCAAGGTCAAGGTCGGCCAGAGGGTGCGCATCCGTTTTATCAGCGATCCCGGCCGGCCGCTTTATGGCCGGGTCACGGCGCTGTCCCCGGAAATCGACCGTGAAAAAAAGACCGGTACCGTGTTCATCGGTTTTGTCAATCCCGGCGACGTGCGCTCCGGGCTCAACGCCGAGGCCGACATCGAATATGAAACCGTCAAAAACGTATTGAAGATCCCCCGCCAGTCCATGCTGGTGCGCTCCAATCGCACCCTGGTCTTCATCGTGGAGAACGATATGGCCTTATGGAAGTACCTGGAAGCCGGTGCCGGCAACGAAGAAGAGATCGAAGTCAAAGCCGGCGAATTGAACGCCGGCGACCTGGTGGTGATCGAAGGACAGTTGACCCTGGCCCACCAGGCGAAAGTCAAGATCATCGAATAGAGCCGATCGGCTCCGGCGGCAAGCTCCAGCCAAAGAGAGAACAATGAAATTAACCGAAACAGCTGTCAAGCGCCCGGTGGCAACGGTCATGGTTTTTGCCGGCGTGGTGCTGCTGGGAATCATTTCCCTGCGCAATCTCTCCATCGACCTGCTGCCCGACCTGAGCTTTCCCAAGCTGGCGGTGTTGAGCGAATATGCCGGCGCCTCGCCCGAAGAGATCGAAAAGCTCATCACCGCCAACCTGGAATCGGTTTTTGCGCCCATCCCCGGCGTCAAGCGCGTCTCATCGGTTTCACGCGAGGGCATCTCCCTGGTCTCTTTGGAATTTCACTGGGGCACGGACATGAATTTCGCCCTGCTGCACACCAAGGAAAAAGTGGAGGAGGCGCGCAGCCTGCTGCCCGGCGATTGCCCAACCCCGCGCATCATCGAGATGGACCCGGCCTCCAAGCCCATCGTCATCGCCGTGGTCGAAACGCGGCGGCCGGCCGCCGGCCGCGAGAGCCTGGCCGCTATGCGTGAAACCGCGGAACTCCTGATCAAACCTCGCTTGGAACAATTGGACGGCGTGTCGCGGGTGGACGTGCAGGGCAGCGGCGAAAGGGAAGTGGTGGTCTCGGTGCTGCCGGAAAAGATGACCCTTTTCAATATCAGTTACCAGGAGGTAGCCGAGGCCATCCGCAATTGGAACCAGCAGGTCCTGGGCGGCACGGTCAAGAAGGACAACATCCGCTTCGTGGTCAAGGTCGAGGGCGAGATCCAGGAACCTGCCGAGATCGAAAAAATCCCGCTGCGCGCCCTGACAGCCGGCCATATTTTGATCGGAGACGTGGCCCAAGTGCGCTTTACGGAAAAGATCAAGCAGGGCGAGATCCGCCTGGACCGGCAGCCGGCCATTGCCCTGATGATCTATAAGGAAGCTGCTGGCAATACGGTTACGGCCACGGCCCAGGTACATAAAGCCTTTCGCCAAATGGAAAAGGAGTTTCCGGAACTGCATTTCGTCACCGTGGCCGAGGAATCGGGTCTGATCGTATCGGCCATATCCAACCTCAAACAAGCCCTGGTGCAAGGAGGGCTGCTGGCCTTTTTCGTGCTGCTGATTTTTTTCCAGAACTGGCGCGATCCCATCCTGATCGCCATCGTCTCGCCCATATCGGTGCTGGCGACCTTCGTCCTCATGTTCTTTGCCGGCGTCAACCTCAACATCATGTCGTTGGGCGGCCTGGCGCTGGGCATCGGCATCTTCATGGACAATGCCATCGTGGTCATCGAGAACATGTACCGCTTCAGCTTCCGCGAGGATGCTGAAAAGTCGGCCATCCTGGCCACCAGGGAGCTCTTTCCGGCCCTGCTGGGCTCCTCCCTGACCACCATCGTCATCTTTCTGCCCGTCATCTACATTTACGGCATCACCGGCCGCCTGTTCCGCGACCAGTCGCTGACCATTTCCTTCGCCCTGGTGGCCGCCCTGATCGTCACCGTCACCCTGCTGCCCGCCCTTTTCCGGGTGTTTTCCCCGCAAAAAAAGCAAAGCGTGAAAGCGGCGGACGCTGCCGATGGCGGCGGCAACAATATCCTGGGTTGGTCCCATCAGGCCTTGACCTGGCCGTTGCGCGTGGCGGGGTTCGTCCTGGAAACTGTTTTCGGTTTTCTGTATATGGCGATTCTCAAAGTAAAGAAGGTCGTTGTGCGGGTCCTTGATCGCGGATTGGGATATCTGTACCGCCTCTTCAACCGCGGCTATGAAGCCTTCGCTCGCTGGTACCATGAATTCCTGCTGCGCTGCCTGGAGCGCAAGCGCATCGCCGCCTGGATCTCCCTGGCCATGCTGGCCGGCACCGTGCTTTTTTATTTGCCGCTCAAAAAGGAGCTTCTGCCGCAAACCCGCAGCGCCCGCTTCGAGATCAGCGCCGGCAGCGATCCCAGCCTGGGCTACGAAGAGACGGAAAGCCTGGGGGCTGCCCTGGAAGCGCGGTTTCAGAAAATCCCCTGGGTAACCCATGTGTTCTCGCGTTTCGGCACCACCAGCCAGTTGGGCGTCGAGAATGCCGACATTTCGGTCAACCGCCTGGATTGGATCATCGAGTGCAGCGGCCGCGGCAAGCGCGATGAGGTAATGAGGGAAACGCGCCGTATCCTGGCCGCCACGGCGGGACTGGCGCAATTTTCGGTTTTTCCCGAAAAGAACACCCTTTCCGAATACCTGCGTTTCGGCGCCGATGAATTCCAGGTCATGGTCTATTACGAGCGCATTGGCGACGGCCGCCGGGCCGTCAGTGACATCATGGCCGTCATGAAAACCATGCCGATGCTGGTCGATGTCCGCAGCAACGATGAAGAGGGCAAGCCCATCCTGGCCATGCATATCAACGAGGAACTCCTCAACCGTCTGCATATTCCCAAAAAAACAATAGCCGAAACCATCCGCAACGCCCTGCGCGGCGACCAGGTCTCGGTTTTGAAAAGATTCCAAAAATCCTACGATATCGTGGTCAGCACACCGATCCGCGACGACCGGGAGTTGCAGCGCATCCTGGACATGCCCGTCGCCGTGAACGGCTCATCCCTGATCCTTTCCCAGCTGATCCGTTTCGAGCGTGTGCCCTCCATCAAGGAACTGGCGCGGGAATCCCAGGAGCGCTATTTCCTGATCTCCGCCAACCTGCAGAACGGCAAAAGCCAGCAGGCCGCCGGCCGTTTGCAGCGGGCCATGAAAAGTATGGCCCTGCCTGGCGGCGTGCGGATACAGATCTCCGGTGAAGAAGAGGAGCGCCGGGCGGCCTTCGCTTCGGTCGGTGTGGCCCTGCTGCTCTCCATCCTGCTGGTCTACATGGTGATGGCGGCCGAGTTCGAGAACCTGATCCACCCGCTGATCATCATGTCCACCGTGCCCATGGGCCTGTTCGGCGCTTTTGTCGGCCTCCTGCTCCTGGGCGAGTCGATCAACGTCATCTCCGGCATCGGCATGATGGTGGCGGTGGGCATCGTGGTCGACGACGCCATCGTCAAGGTGGAATATACCAACCAGATGCGCAAGGCAGGCATGTCGGTGCGCGACGCGCTGCTGGAAGCTTCGCGGGTGCGGCTGCGGCCCATCATCCTCAACACCTTCACAACCGTTTTCGGGGTCCTGCCCATGATCTACATGAGCGGCGTGGGCGCCGAACTACAGCGGCCCATGGCGGTGGTGGTGGCCGGCAGCCTGCTTTCCTCCACTTTTCTCACCTTGATACTGATCCCGGTGCTCTACGAATTGTTCACCCGCGACAAGGTCAAACCATAACGTCATGAAATTCATGATCGAGCGGCCGGTGCTGGCCATGATCCTTTTTGCCGCCGTGCTGATCCTGGGGATCTATTCGCTCAACAACTCCTCGATCGAGCTGGTGCCCGACGAAAAGCTGCCCGCGCTTTCTATCAGCGCCGGCTGGTACGGCGCCTCGGCCGAGATGGTGCTGCAGCGCATCGCCTTGCCCATCGAGGCGGAGGTCATGGGCATCAAGTGGACCTCCAAAGTGGAGACGCAGTGCGACGAAGGATTCTGCACGGTGCGGGTGGAATTCTCCCGCGGCGCCGATATGGATTTCGTCTACGTGCTGCTCAAGGAGCGCATGAACAAGTTGCGCGAAAGGCTGCCCGCCCAGGTGGGGCTGCCGCGGGTGCTGGCCTACGAGCCCGACGAGTTCAAGAAAAAACCGTTTTTCACGGTGAGCATGTTCGGCGACGCCTCGGTTTTTACCACCCGCAACCGCGTGGAGCGCGAAGTGGCACCGCTGCTGCGCAGCATCCCCGGGCTGCAGGGAGTGGAGATCACCGGCGGCGTGCCCATGGCGGTGCGCATCAGCACCGACATGGAAAGGATGAAAGCCCTGGGCATCGATACCGGCAGCCTGCTGCGGGCCCTGGCGCTCTCCTTTTACAGTGTGGTCTCGGTGACGGCCCGCGATCACGGCAAGGAGATCGCCCTGGCCCTGGCCAACCCGGCCCAGGATGTACGCGACCTGGAAAAGGTCGTGGTGGGATATTTCGGCGAGCGCGCCGTTTATTTAGGCGACGTGGCCCGGGCGCGCATGGGCTACCAGGAGATGCGCGAAGAGGGCCGCTACAACGGCCAGCCCACCGTGGTCGTCGACGTCTACAAGCAGCCGCAGGCCTCGACCATGGCTCTGGCCAAGAGGATACGCCGCAGTCTGGAGGAGCTGAACCGCACATTTAAGGACAAGCTGCAATACAAGATCGTTAACGACGAAAGCGAGGAACTGGAGAAGCGCCTCTCCGGCCTGGCGCGCATCGCCCTGCTGATCCTGGCCGTTATTTTCATCATCCTTTTCCTCACCGTGCGCGACTGGCGGGGGGCGTTGCTCATTTTTGCCTCGGTCTTCTTCTCGGTGTTCGCCACTTTCACCGCCATTTATATTTTCAACATCCCCCTCAACCTGCTGACCCTGTCCGGATTCGCCTTGGGATTCGGCATGTTCGTGGACAATGCCGTGGTGGTCTACGACAGCATCCTGCGCCTGCGGGAAAAAGGCTGGTCCCGGGAAAGCGCCGCCCTGGAAGGGCCGCGCCGGGTCTTCGTCCCGGTGCTGGCCGCCACCTTCACCACCATCATCGTCTTCTTTTCCTTCGCCTATTTCCAGGGCCGCTTGCGCGTCTATTATCTTCCCTTGGCCGAGGTCATCTCTGTCGCCCTGCTCTGCTCGGTGCTGGTGGCCTACACGCTGGTGCCGCCCCTGGCCGCCCGCGCCGAGTTCCGCTTCACTCCCGAGAAAAAAGGCCGCCGCCACGGGATTTACGGTTTTTTCCTGCGTTACCCCCTGTTCGTGATCCTGCCGGTCGTGGCCGTGATAGTGTTCTCCTTTTTGCTTTTCAGAGAAAAAGTGAGCTTCGGCCGCTTTTTTTCCTGGTATGAAAAGCAGAGCCTGAACGTCTGGCTGCAGCTGCCGGCGGGCAGCGAATTTGCCGACGTGCGCGAAGCCCTGCTGAAATTCGAACGGGTGGCGCTGGAAAAAACCTATGAACGGCAGATCAACGCCAGCATCAACGAAAACAGCGCCGCCATGGAGATCACCTTCCCGCCGGCGCTGGAATTTTCAGCGGCGCCCTACGCCTTGAAGGAGGAACTGATCGCCGTGGCCCAGAACCTGGCCGGGGTGGGCATCGGCATCTCCGGCTTCGATCCCGAAGGCTATTACTATTCCCCGAACAGCGGCTCGTTTTTGCCCTACAGCGTCCAGATCAAGGGTTACGATTTTCAACGATTGCTGAAGATCTGCGAAGGGCTCAAAAAGGGCCTGCTCTTGCACCGGCGCATCAGCGAGGTGTCGATCCAGACCGACAAAGGCTATTTCTGGGGCGCGGGCGGCAAATACTTCAATCTGCGTCCCGATTTCGCGGCCCTGCGGCACTTCGGCCTGGACCCGGCTTATTTGCTGCAGCTCATCTCCACCGTCATCGCTCCGCGCGGCGCCCTGCCGCGGATGCGCGTCGGCGAGCGCGAATACGAAGCCGAGATCCGCATGAAGGAGAGCGAAGGAATCGAGCTGCGGGAACTGCTGGACAAAGAATTTGCCTCCGCATCCGGCCGGCCTTTCCGTTTGCGCGACGTGGTCGCGGTGGAAGAGCGGCAGGTCAAGGGCGGCATTGCGCGGGAAAACCAGGAGTATGTGGCCTTTATTCGTTGGGATTACCTGGGCTCGAACAAGGCCGGCGAGAGGGTCTACAAGGCGGTGTACAAAAACCTGGAACTGCCGCCCGGCTTTTCCAAGAGCGAGGAGGAGAACCGCTTCATGATGAAGAAGGAGGAGCAGCAGCAGCTCAACTGGGCCATGGCCCTTTCGCTGTCCCTGGTCTTTTTGATCATCGCCATCCTCTACGAAAGCGTGCTGCAGACCCTGCTGATCATGATCTCCATCCCGCTGGCCCTGATCGGGGTTTTTTTCGCCTTCGTCATCGCCGATTTTCCCTTCGACTCCACCGCCTACGTGGGGGTGATCCTGCTCTTCGGGGTGGTGGTCAACAACGCCATCATTCTGGTCGACCACATCAATTTCTATGTCCGCCAGGGAGTTCCGCCCCGCCAGGCCGTCGCCCAAGGGGCTTTTGAACGCATCCGGCCGATCTTTTTGACCTCGGCCACGGGGATTTTCGGCGCCCTGCCCCTGGTCCTTTTCCGCCAGGCCGGGCAGACAGACATCTGGTCGGCGCTGGCCCTGTGCATGGTCGGCGGCCTAACCGCTTCCGCCATCCTGGTCCCGGTCGTGATCCCGGTTTTCTACGACCTGCTGCAGCGCCTGCACGTTTACCTGCGGCGCGTCCTACCGCGGTCCTGAAGGGCTTGCCAGCAACAAAGATTTGTTGTATATAAACAATGTCAGTAGGAGAGAGAGTATTCCATGCTCGATAAAATTGCATATTTGATCCGGGATGAAGCAGGCAAAAGAGAAGCTGTTCGCGGTGATCTGGAGCCGACTTTTTTAATGAGGGAAAGATGATGATCCAGTCTATTAAAGATAGTATCTGGGATTGCATCAAGGATAAAGAGGTCGCGCTGTTCATGATCTTCAGCGACCAGGGCGAAATCCTCTGGCACCAGGGCCGCGGGGTCAGGGGCCGAAACATTATAGACGGCAAGGGCTTTTGCCGCAGTTACTGCCTGGAGGCCCTGAAAAAAAACCGAGAAATTGCCGAGGTTGATTGCCTGATCAATCTCAACGGTCAC
>JAHIKI010000057.1 GCA_018897435.1 Acidobacteriota bacterium
GACCGGGGTCCGGGAAGCGAAATTTACCACCCGGTAGCTCTCGCTGCGGCCGATCATTTCGCCGATTTTTTTCGGATGTTTTTCTGTGATCAGAACTTCGCTAATCTGTCCGAGCCAACGGCGGTTGTTTTTCAATTGGATGCGGGCCTGCAGCTCCTGCAGAGCGTAAAGCCGCTGCTTGACCGCATCCGGAGCGAGTTCCCGGGTATAAGTCGCGGCCTTGGTGCCGGGGCGCGGGGAATAGATGAATGAGAAAATCGATTCGTATTCCACCTGCTCGATCAACGACAGGGTCAGGTTGAAGTCGCGGTCGTTTTCGCCGGGGAAGCCCACGATGAAGTCGGAACTGAATTTCATCTCGGGCATGGCGGCGCGGAAAGCGCGGACAATTTCGAGATATTGGGCCCGGGAATAGGTGCGGTTCATTTTTTTCAAGATCCGTGTCGAACCGGACTGGGCCGGGAAATGGATGTGGCGGGCGATGTTGCGGTTGGCGGCCATGACCCGGATCAGTTCCCGGTCATGGTAGCCCGGATAGGAGGTAATGAAACGGATCCAGGGCACCGGTACGTTGCGGGCCAGCTGTCGCAGCAGCTCCGGGAAGGTGCGGCCGCCTTTGGCCTCGTGCCAGTGATTGACGTTCTGGCCCAGCAGAACGATCTCCTTAAAACCCCGGCCGGCCAGGTATTCGGCTTCACGCAGGATGGCAGCCAGGGGTCTGTATTTTTCGCGGCCGCGAGTGAAAGGGACGATGCAGTAGGAACAGAAATTGTCGCAGCCCTCCATGATGGAAACATAGCCGGTGACCAGGTTGCTGCGGGCCTGGACCGCGGGCACCAGTTCCTGCCATTGACGGCTGAATGCGGCGGCGGCTTTGGCCCGGCGCCCGGCAGCGATCTCATCGAGGATCTCGCCGATGCGATAGAATTGATGGGTCCCGACCACATAGTCGATTTTGACTTTTTTTTTGAAAAGAGCTTCCTTTTCCACCTGGGCCACGCAGCCGGTCACGATGATCTTTTTGGCGGCCGGGAACTGGCCAATATAGGAAAAAATTTTTTCCTGCGCTTTCGCCCGAACTGCGCAGCTGTTGACAATGATGATAGCGGCCGCTGCTTCACTGCCGCAAAGAGTCAATCCCTTGTTTTCCAGAAGCTGGCGGATTTTTTCCGAATCATTGACATTCATCTGGCAGCCGAAGGTCTTGATGAAAAAATTCATTGCCGCGATTTGGCCAGCAAGAGTTCGGCGGCTTTCAGCACATCGGCATTGATGGCGCTGCCGGCCATGAGGCGGGCGATCTCCCGCACCCGGTCGTCGTCTTCCAGAATCACGGCTGTGCTGTAGGTCTGGTTATCCTTGAATTCCTTGCGGATAAGGAAATGGCGGTCGGCGAAGCGGGCGATCTGCGGCAGGTGGGAGATGCTGATCACCTGGTTGCGGCCGGAAATTTTACGGAGTTTTTCGCCGACGAATTCAGCGGTTTTGCCGCCGATGCCGGAATCGATCTCGTCGAAAATGAAGGTGGTGCCGGTTTCATCACCGCCGATCGATTTCAGCACCAGCATCAGCCGCGACAGCTCGCCGCCCGAGGCCACTTCTTTCAGCCGCCCCGGCGGCTGGCCGGGGTTGGAGCTGAAATAGAATTCGATCTTGTCGGTCCCGGTTTCCGCGATATTTTCCACGCTGGGCTCGCTTTCTTCAAAGCGCACTTCAAAGCGGGCTTTGGCCATTTCCAGCAAGGCCAGTTCGCTGACGATCAGGGCGCTCAATTTATCGGCGTTGTGCCGCCGGTTTTGCCGGAGCTTTTCCTGCAGGATATTGTATGCGGCCAGGGCCCGGGCGATCTCTTTTTCGGTGTCGACCAGGGAAAAATTCAAATTAAGCAAATCGTCCCTTTCGGCACGCAGTTGTTCATACTTCCCCAGAATTTGTTCCAGGGTCAATTTGTGCTTGGCCTTGAGTTTTTCCAGGCGCGACATCTTTTCGGAAATTTCGTTCAGTTCGTTTTCATTGAATTCCACCTTGCCGGCCAGATCATTCAAAAAAGTTGATATTTCCGGCAGCAGGTTGAAGAAACGATCGATCTCTTCCTTGAAATGGCTGAATTCCGGAAACAGCGTTTGCAGGTAGGTGGCGGCGGGCAGGTTCTGGGCCAGCAGGTTGTAGACCGAATCGTCTTTCTGATAAAAATCCTGCACCAACGCGTCGGATTTTTCCAGGATGGTCTCGGCCGCGGCCAAAATTTTCAAGCGTTCCTGCATGAGCGTCTCGTCACCCTGTTTCAGGTTCAGGCTTTCGATTTCCTGCAACTGGAAATTCAGGTAGTCGATCCTCTCCCGTGATTGCTTGTTCTTTTCCTGCAGTTCGTTCCACCTGGTTTGCCATGTCCTGATCTGCCGGCATTTTTCGGCCATTTCCCCCAGCAGCTCGCCATGCTGGCAATACTGGTCGAGAAAGATCTGGTGGTTGGCGGTGTTGAGCAGGAAAGCGTGGTCTTTCTGGCCGTAGATGTTCAGCAGTGTCTCGGCCATTTCCCTGACCTGGGCAAAGGGTTTCAGCTCGCCGTTGTGGTAGGTCAGGGATTTGTTTTTGATGATTTCTCTCTTTAAAATGATCTCTTCGTCGCCCTGGCAGAACAGGGCTTCGACCGTGAGTTTATCCTTGCCGCTGCGCACGATGTTGGCTGGAGTTTTTTTGTTGAGCAGCAGCATGATGGCGTCGATGAGAATGGATTTTCCGGCCCCGGTTTCGCCGGTCAGGATATTCAGCTTCGGGGAAAAGTCCAGTTCGGCTTTTTCCACCACGGCCAGGTTTTCGACTTTGAGATAGGAAAGCATCAGTCCGCGCAGATCGGGAATAAGGGCGAAATCCAGGCCATCATACGTTCTCCTTGCTAAGAAAATATACGAGAAACGCCCTAAAATGTCAAATGGCTCAATTTTGCCAAAAATGCTATACTGGCAGGGATGAGCAAGCCAATCCTGCGTATCATTTTATCGGCGGCAGCCGTGGTCTTTGTTTTGAACCTGCTGCTTTTCAATTACAGCCAATTCGTCATCCTGCCGCTAATGGGTGCCTTGTTCCTGCTGGCCGCTTTCATAGGGCTGGGGGACGGCCTGGCCGGGTTATTCAAAATGCCCGCCGCCGGGATCCTGGAAAAGGCAGCCCTGGGACTGATGGTGGCCGCGGCTTATTTCTACCTGGTCGGCTTTTTTAAGATCCTGAACCCATTGACCATCCTGGCTTTTTTTGCTGCGGCTTTGGTTGTTTTCGTGTTGCGTTTTTTTGCCGGTCCAGGCAAGCGTGAAAGCCGGGCCGGGGTAAAAAGTTTTTTCGCCAGGCCTTTGTCCGAATATGCTGTTTTCCTCGTCCCCCTGGTTTACGCGGCGCTGCCCCCTTCTTTTTACGATTCGCTGGTCTATCACCTGGGCATCCCCAACCTGTATTTGCAAAGCGGCGGTTTCGTGGCCACGCCGCAATTCGTTTATGCCAATACTTTTATTTATTATGAGATATCTTTGATCCCGGCGCTGTTTCTCGGCGACCTGGTGCCGCGGCTCTTTCATTTTTTTCTGGGAACGCTTTTTGTGCTGGCCGTGGCCGATGAGGCGGTCGAACACTGGGGCGTGCGAAAAAAACTGTCCCTGATCCTGGCCCTGGTTTCTTTGCCCATGACCCTGTTTCTCCTGGTTACCTGCAAGAACGATCTGATCGGCGCCATTTTTATTTTTCTGGCCATCAGGCAGTACCGGCGGGACAACTGGAAAGGGGCGGCCGTTTTCTGGGGTTTTGCCGTGGGCATCAAGGTTTTCAACCTGCTGCCGCTGGCGCTTTTCCTGCTCCTGACCACCAGGCCATGGAAAAAATCCGACCTGAAAAGATCGGCACTCATGGTCCTGATCGTCGTCCTGGCGGTTTCGCCGCTGCTGGTCAAGAACCTGCGTTTTAGCGGGAACCCGTTTTTCCCTTTTTTGCATCAAGCCTTCCCGTCGGCTTTTTGGGATGGCGACCGTTTCGCTCGCCTGCAGGAAGATGTGGGCCGCATCGTGCAAGCTCCCGCAGATGTGATTCGCTGGCCCTACGCGCTGTCTTTTTTCAACCATGGCTACGGAGGACTGGTCGGGCCATTTTTCCTGATCTTTTTGCCTTTCCTGCTCCTGGGACCGCTAAAGGAAAAAAGATGGCTGTTTTGGGCCTTGCTGGTTTTGGCTTGCGCTCCTTTCCTGACGGCCAGTTTGCGTTTTGTATATGTTGCTTTTGTGGTGCTGGCGATTTATGCGCTGCTAGCCTTTGAAGCGGCGGCCGGGAAGCTCCTCAAGGCTGTTTTTTATGTGCTGATCGCCGTCAACTTCGTCATGGGTATTGCCATGCTCGAAAAGTTTTATTCATTTCATAGCGCCTGGAGCGGATCATTTTCCCCGCAACAATATCGTGAGCGCTTTTTCCCCACTTACCCGGCCTTTGTCTATATCAACGCCAAAGCTCCGCCGCAAGCAAAAGTATTGCTGGTCGGCGAAGCCCGTAATTTTTATTTGCAAAGGCCATACCAGCTTTCCTCGGCATTGGATTACTGCATTTTGAATCGCTACCTGGCGTCGAGCCGCAATGCCGCTGAATTCGTCGCGGCCATCGAAAAAGACGGGTTTTCATACCTGCTGGTGAATTTTTTCGAATTGGAACGCCTGCAGGCAAAATATGCCAACATGGCTGCCGGTGAAGAAAAGAAACTGATGGCTTTTTTACGCGCCCTGACACCGGTTTTCAGCCGCGGGCCGGTCAGCCTGTACGAGATCCCCGGCTCCTTTTAGCGTGATCTGAATTCCAGGCGATATAGATGATCGCCGCCCGGAAGCGTAGCAACCGGAATAAAGCGCAGCGCGGCTGCAAAGCCCTCAAAATCCGTTTCCCGGACATGGTGGAACCCCAGCAGCATTTTCAGTGCTTTTCCCCCTAGCGCGATTTCATCCAGGGTATAGAGCGGTTGGCCGCTGGCGCTTCTTTTCCCCAGCTGCGAATGAATTTCAGGGAGCGAATGCCCTTTGCCCAGCAGCCAATCCAATATCACCACCTCGCGCCCGGCGAAATAGGGGATGTAAATTTTTCCATAGCCATAGCCCTCAAATCTTCCGGTTATCAGTATTTGAGCGTTCGCCGGCGTGGAACGGCCGATGGCCGCAGCGACCTGGTAGTTGGTGTTTTTTTCGATGGCGCTTTGCGGCATGATCCCTAAGAACAAGTTGATCAGAAACAGGCCGCTGACCAGGGAGATGCCGGCCAAGTGCCCGGCGAGCGGTTTCAGCCGCGAAAGGGAGACGACGGTGAGCAGCAGCAGCGGGACCAGGGCGGGAATTTTATATTCCATGGTGCCGGGAATCCAGAAACTGAAAAACAGGAGGAAGGGGAGCGACCAGAAAAGCATGGCGCGCTTGAATGAACGCTTTTCTTCCGTATCGGCGCGCTTGCCGGCCATGACCAGCAGCAGGAAAAATCCGCCAAAGACGATCCAGGCGAGAATTCCCGGGCCGGCTACCAGCGCGGTTTTCATGGATGCGAGTGATGAAAGCGCCGTTGACCAGGACGGCGCCTGCAGATAATTGTCGTGGTAGCCGCTGTAGGCGTTGCTTCCCAAAAACATGTCGTAGAGAATGTTTAAAACCGGCTTATGAGTAAGGGCGGCATAGGCGCCATACATGGTCAGCATAAAGCCCGCCAAGGCCAGATAAAACTGCGCGAAGCGCTTCCAGGATACGCGTTTAAAAAGAAAATAAAAAAATACCGTCACGGCGATCAACAGGTTGGTCAAATGAAATCCGGCGGCGGCACCGAAGCAAAAAGCCGCCCCGATCAACTGCCGGGTCCTGGGTTCCCGGGAAATGAGCAGGTACAAACCGGCGGTCACGAAAAATACTCCCGGAATGTGAACTTCGGCATCGACCGAAAACTGCCAAAAAGCATATGAAAACGCAACCGCTGACACTCCGATCAGGCGCATCAGCGGGTTCAGGTCCAATTTTTTCAGCATGCGCTCTATCAGCATCAGGGTCGCAATGCCGAAAAACATGGAAAAAAGCTGCAGATGGAAAAATTCAAGTACC
>JAHIKI010000058.1 GCA_018897435.1 Acidobacteriota bacterium
CCAGCTCAAATGACCATTTTAAATCCCATTTTGCATGAGGTGATCAAATAAAAATACATTTATTCCGGTTTAAATAACCTAAAATGATAATGCTTTCACCTATAATCCGTGCACTCTCAAACTTGATGGGGAATTCTGGACCGCACCTGTGCTTGTTATTTTCAATCCAATCCCCTAAAATAAAAAATAGAGGTACTCCATCATGATCCTTAAAAAATTTACTTTGCTTTTGCTGGCTATGTCGATAGCCGCCTTAGCCGCCGCGGCCGCCGCGGCCGAGGCGCGCTTTATGACTTATCCCGATATTCACGGTGACAGGATTGTCTTCACCTATGAAGGGGATCTCTGGATGGCCGCTAACACCGGCGGGCCTGCCGTGCGCCTAACCAGCTTCCCCGGCGATGAGTACGCGGCCAAGTTCTCCCCCGACGGCCAGTGGATCGCCTTCACCGGCAATTATGACGGCCAAGCGGCGGTCTACCTGATGCCGGCCTCCGGCGGCGAGCCCAAGCGGCTCACCTATCAGCCGGGAAGTATCCAAACCGTGGCCTGGACACCTGACGGCCAGCGCATCGTCTTTCGCTCCAACCTCGAGCAATTTATTACCCGTGATCCCAAGCTTTTTTGGGTCAGAATAGATGGCACGGCCGCGGAGCGGTTGCCGGTCGATCGCGGCACGCTTTGCAGCTTTGCAGCCGATGGTGGCGAAATGCTCTATAATCGCCGCGGCAATGAAGAATACCAATGGAAGCGCTATAAAGGCGGACAGCATACCGATATTTGGCGCTACAACTTTTCCAGCCGTCAATTCACTGCGATTTCCGATTATGTCGGCAAAAACGCATACCCCATGTGGATCGGCAACACCATGTACTTTGTTTCCGATCGCGGTGCCGGCGGTGTTTCCAACCTCTTCTCCCAGGATCTCGCCACCCGGGCCGTGACCCAGGTAACGCGCCATGAAAAATATGACGTAATGATGCCTGATACGGACGGTGAGCGCATCATTTACGTGCAGGACGGTTATTTGCATCTGCTGGAAGTCAAAAGCGGATCGACCAAAAAAACCGCGATCAACCTGCCCAGCGACCGCTGGCGTATGCGTGACCGCTGGCTTGATCCCAAGGAATACATCCATGGCATGGATGTTGGTTTCGACGGCAAAACAGCGCTGCTGGAAGCCCGCGGTGATCTCTTTCTGTTGCCGGTCAAGTCCGGACAGACGCGTAACCTGTCGCAGACGCCCGGTTCGCGGGAGATCAACCCACGCTTCTCCCCGGATGGACAATGGCTGTCCTTTTTCTCCGACAAGAGCGGCGAATACCAGCTCTACAGGCAAAAGACGACCGGGGGCGAATGGCTGCAGCTGACCAGCGCTCTCGACCGCGCCGTCTACCGCCAGGCCTGGTCGCCCGACGGCAAAAAGATCCTTTTTGGCAACAAGGAGATGGCGCTCTATTGGCTCGATGTGGAAAAAAAGCAGTTGACGCCAATCGATGCGGTGCCGCAGTTGAAAAACGATGAGTTCAGCTGGGAGATCGATGATTACGGCTGGTCGCCGGACAGCCTCTGGGTCTGCTACACCATGGTGGCCTACAACCGCAACAGCCAGGTTTTTCTCTACAGCCTGGAACAAAAAAAGAAATTTACGCTGACCGACGATTTCTACAACAACCTCAACCCCTGCTTCGACGGCAACGGCGATTATCTCTACTACCTCTCCAGTCGCAATTTCGATATCACTATGGACTTTTACGAGGACAACCACGTCATCGCCAATCCCTACAAGGTGATGGCAGTACAATTGCAGGGTGGACAAAAGCCACCCTTTGCCGAGGGTGAAACGGATAAAGCCGAGCCCATAAAGGGAAAAACTGAAGCCGGTAAGACGTCATCCCCGGCCCAAGCCAAGCGCGTCAAAATCGACCTGGAAGGCCTGGCTTTGCGCACGTTTGCCCTGCCGGTTCCGGCCGGCAACTATTTCTTCCTGCGTGCCGGTCAGGGCCGGGCGTTCTGGTGCTCGGTGCCGGCGTTCAGCGAGGACGAATACGAGGAAATCTTCAAGCCGGGTCGCGACAGCAAGTGGCAGCTGCACAGCTTCGGTATGAAGGAGAAAAAGGAGACGGTGCTGGAGGACAAGATCCGTGACTACGCCCTGTCGGTGAACGGCGAACAGATCATATTGGCCCGGGAAAAAGATTTTTTCATCGCCAAGCTCGACGACCTGTGTGAAGCCAAGAAACTGGAAGGAAAAAAGATCCATGGTCTAAAACTCGACGGCATGCTTTATTACATGGACACCCTGGCCGAATGGAAGCAGATTTTTTCCGACACCTGGCGCTGGTATCGCGATTTTTTCTACGACGCCGCCATGCATGGACAGAACTGGAAGGATGTCGGCGATCGCTACCGCGCCATGATCCCGGAGCTCAGCTCGCGCGCCGGACTCAACTGGCTGATGTCGCAGATGGTCGGCGAGCTTTGCGTCGGCCATGCCTATATCCGCGGCGGCGACATGGGTCCGCTTTCCTTGCCCGAAACTCCCGTTTACACCGGCCGCTTGGGTGCGGATTTGCTATATGATGATGCTGCCGGTTTTTTCCGCTTCGAAAAGATTTACGGGCCCAGCGAATATAATCTCGAGCTCAAGGCACCGCTGCAGCGACCCGACATCAAGGTCAGGGAGGGGGATTACCTGATCGCCATCAACGGCAAGACCTTGCAGAAAAACGAGGATTATAACCGCTACCTGCAGGTGACGGACGGCCAGAAGCTGTCGATCACCGTCAACGCGGCACCGACGCTGCAAAACGCCCAGACCTACGAGATCGAACCCGTGCGCAGCGACCGTGCCTTGCGCTACAATCGCTGGCTGACTGAGAATATCCGCAAGGTGCTGAAAGCCACGGACAACCGCGTCGGTTATATGCACATCAACAATATGGGCTCCCGAGGGATCGGCGAATTCGACAAGTTCTGGCGCGCCTTCCGCAATCTGGATGGCATTATTATCGATGTGCGGCGCAACTCAGGCGGTTGGACCGAATATTTTCTTATCGACAAATTGGAACGTCAGCAGGTGGGCTTCAACGTGCTGCGCGACATGAAGCCGTTCCGCTACCCGGGCAGCGTGGGTCCGCAATGCTATGTCGCCGTTTCCAACGAGGACAACGGTTCCGACGGCGAGGCCTTCATCCAGCATTTCCAGGATCGCGGATTGGGCCCGGTGGTCGGCGTCCCCTCCTGGGGGGGGCTGGTCGGCATCATCAATGGCCAGCGCACCGTCGACAACGGCAGTGTGCAGCAGCCCAACAACGCCTTTTACGGCAAATCGGGACAGTGGTGGGTGGAAAACAAGGGCGCCATGCCCGACATCGTCGTCGACAACGATCCCGGCTCGGTCATGGCCGGACGCGACCTGCAGCTGGACAAAGCGATCGCGACGATCCTGGCCGCGATCGAAAAAAACAGGAAAAACAAGTTCCCGCCGCAGCCGGCTTATCCGGACAAAA
The DNA here is from genome assembly GCA_018897435.1 of Acidobacteriota bacterium. Lineage (GTDB taxonomy): Bacteria > Acidobacteriota > Aminicenantia > UBA2199 > UBA2199 > UBA2199. Next base: position 3,513 of record JAHIKI010000058.1, read on the forward strand.
AATAAAAAAATGTTGAAGGGAAAAAGAGTTGAAGGGTTGATGGGATAAACGCAATAAATCGAATCAACTCGTTCTCTTAAACGCTTTAACTCTTGAACCCTTGAACTCATCAACTATTTTTCTTTAACTTCGAACCTTAAACGTCGAACATCGAACTTCTTTTTAGGTTATTTTAGCTTCCTGGTAAACCAGGGGAATAAAAACGATCTTCATCTCACGATTTTGCCTGCCTGCATGGCCGATCCGTACAGGTAGCGGTTGATCTCTTTTTCGTCGGCAGGCAGTTCCGGGAAGATCTCTTTCCAGGTATCCTGGTCTTCCATGCACAAATAAAGGGGAACATGACGGGACAGGCGGGCACGGATCTCGTCACGGACGAAACGGAACAACTCCAGGCGCAGGGGCATGAAATAGCGGTATTTTTTGTCCTGGCCCTCGATCAGCTCGCCCCAGAAAAGCTGGGATTCCCGGTGGCGGAAAATGTGTTTTTTTAGTTCCGGGGGAAAGCGCAGGGCCCCCAGGCTCCACCAGGCGACGCGCTCCGGCCGTATAACCGTGGCCAGGCGGTGAATGAGTTCACGGTAATTTTTTTTCCAATTCGGGAAGAGGATGAGCGGGTCGAAATGGATGCCGATTTTAAAGCCCTTTTCTTGGACGGCGGCCAAAGCCTGCAATCGGCGGGCCAAGGAGGGGGTGAGCCGTTCTTCGCGGCCGATAAGCGGTCCGGGGTTCAAGGACCAGGAGACCACGATGTTGGCAGGGACCTCCTTTGCCTGCAGCAGGGCCCGGATGGCGACCGCCTTGGTCTTGAATTCGAAAACTGCTTCGGGAAAACCCTGGAACAGCTCCAGGACCCGGGCGGCGCTGGGAAGGATTTTCTCATAGGCCAGGGAATCGCTCAGTTCGCCCGTGCCGATGCGCACTTCCTGGTTCTTGGCCAGGAATTCCTGCAATTCCGTTTCCAGGACGGCCCAGTTGGTGTAAAACACGGCACGGCTCTTGTCTTCCAGGTAGGCCTGCAGAATACAGTAGCTGCAGTCGAAAGGGCAGCCACTCTGCAGGTTGAGGTTGAAGTAGCCACAGGGAACAGAGCCCGGGGAACAGGGGCAGTGCTTGACGAACGGTCCGTTTTTTTTGCTCACGAATTCTGGCTTCATCGCAGCGATTATACTTGATGGGCTGATGTTATGTAAATTGCGGATCGTTTTTTGCTGGTAAGAACAAAATTATGCTGGTAAGAAAAAATGAAATGGAGATTGTTTTTCGAATTGAAGCGGTGCTCAGCGTGTGACAAATTTTTTCAATCGGGCCGATGTATGATATAATTTCAAATGCAAAAACCAGTTGGTTTTACAATGAAAAAAGTAGCGAAGTTTAAAATATTTTTTATTTCTCTCGCGTCGGTCGCGCTGATAGCGATTGTGATTTGCAAATGCAATGCCGGGAAACCGGGTCCATTGAACATTCTTGCAGCCGATTTGAAGTTCGAAACAGGAGCCGATGCCGAAAAACGATTCGCCGATTTGCTGCAGGACCGGGACCTCGGTCTTGCCAAGATTTTTAAAAGAGAGAAAATCAACATCCTGATTCCCGAAAAAAAATGGACGGGACGATTGAAAGACAGTAACGTTTCTCGGCAAGCCTTGTTTTCTGTTGACAATATGAGAATAAAATGCGAGATAAAAAATAAGCGTCAACGGCGTTTCAGATTTTCAATATATAATCCGGTCGGTTCAAAACTATTTTATCGCATTTATCTTGAAAAGCAAAAAAAGAAAAAATTGCTTTTCAACAAGTTTTTTGAACAGAAGCGATTTTTCACGAAAAACATCGAGTTAAATCAATCTTGGCAAGAATTTACAATCGTTTTGGAAACCCTGGGAAAAGGAATTGGTGCCTGGGTAAATCCTCATTTCATCGGGAAAAAAGAGAAACCGCGGATTTTTATTGTGATCGTTTTGGATACGGTCCGATCTGACCATACTTCACTGTACGGATATTTCAGAAAAACAACACCGACCTTGGAACGGTTGGCGCTGGATTCACGCGTGTTCCGTCAGGCGTTCTCTTCCTCAAGCTGGACCTTGCCGGCCCATGTTTCCCTGTTCAGCGGCAAGGACTTGCTGGGCCATCAGGTACTGGCACCAAGCGATCGCATAAAAGAAGATTATCCCCTCCTGGCCGAAGTGTTTCAGAAAAATGGTTTTTTTACCGCTGCTTTTACCGGCGGCGGATTTATTGATGACCATTTTGGATTTCACCGGGGTTTCCAGATCTATTCAAACAATCCGGGCGGGGTTTTTTTGCGGAATTCGGCGGAAAGAGTGCTGAAGAATTTTAAAAACTTTGCCGAGACATTCTGGGGTGAGGATTTGTTTGTTTTCTTGCATACCTACCAGGCACATGCGCCGTACAATTTTCCCACTAAATTTCAAAAGTCAATCAATCAGGATCTCCGGATTAATGCCCGCGGCCCAGGGAATTTCTTAAAAGACAAAAAAACCGAATATTATAAACCTCTCTCTGAAACCAACCGACAGGCGCTGGTGGATTTGTACGATACGGCTATTTTTTATATGGATCAGACTTTGCTGGCCGGGGTGGTCCAATATTTGAAAGAGAAGGGGGTTTATGAGCAGGCGGGGATCGTGGTCACCAGTGATCATGGTGAGGAGTTTTATGATCATGGCAGTTGGGAACATGGACACAGTCTCTACAATGAGATGATCAGAATTCCACTTTTAATCAAATATCCCGGGAACAAACATAAGGGGACTGACGACACCCTGACTTCCATCGCGGATATCCCGGCATTGCTGTTGGACAAAAGTGGCATCGAATTTGATCCAACGTATTTTCCGGATTTGCCTGGTGAAAAGAAACGGGTTTTACAGATCGCGCTTCCTGTTTCTCCGATCATCAAGCAAATTCCCTCCAAAGTTTCATTTCTTGACGACCAATTTCATTTTATCTACAACATCATCGACAGGAAGGCATTGGAATTTTTTGCTCCCCAGCCGCAAAACCTGGAAGTCTTTGAGTTCTATGACAGGAAGGACGAAAAAGAAACGATGAATTTGGCAGGGAGCAGATCCGGGGCAATGAAAGAATTCCATATTCTACTGGCAAATTATTTGCAACGGTTGCGCAAATTGCCCGGCAAAAAGCAAAAAATAGACAAAAACCTGCAGAAAGAATTGAAGTCTTTGGGATATCTAAATAATTGACGAACCGTCGCAGCGAATTCCGCTGTCCGGGGAATTCCGGTTGGGCGCTTACTGCTTCTGGATCTTGGCGACGGTGACTTCGTCCTGGCCGTTGTACTTGCCGTTGAGGTCCTTGTAGGACATGATGGGCAGGTCGGAACTTTCGATGAAGATAACCTGGGCGATGCCCTGGTTCGGGTGCAGGGCTGCCGGCCAGGCGCCGCAGTTGGCGATGGAAATGGTCAGGTATCCCGACCATTCCGGCTCCAGGGGGGTGACGTTGACCAGGACGCCGCAGCGGGCATAGGTGGATTTTCCGAATACCAGCCCCAGGATTTTTTTCGGTATGCGAAAATACTCCACGCTCCGGCCCAGGATGAAATGTCCGGGGGGGATGACGATAACATCTTCGCTCAAGGTCTCGAAATTGGCTTCGTTGACCTGGTGGGGATCCATAAGCGCCGGCGGGCCGGCCAGGCGCCGGTAGGTCCTGTCCAGTCGCAGGTCGTAACCATACGGGCCGAGTCCGTAGGAAATAACGCCGGAGCGGACCGATGTGGCGACGAAAGGTTCCAGCAAGTGGTTGCTTTCAGCCTGTTCCTTGATCCAGCGCGAAGATTTAAGCATCAGATGATGGAATACTTGGATATTTTATTGCTGATCAGGTAGTACAGCTTGCTCAGGTATTTGATGTCGTTGATCAGGTCCTTGGAAAATTTGAACAGGTATTTGACATAATTGGTTTCTTCGCCCAGGCGCAACTTGTTTTCGAATTCCAGGGTAAAGTCCTTAAGTTCGAGCATCAGGTTCTGGATATGCAGCAGGTTGTCGATGCTTTCGATCAGAGCGACGGTCGAGGCCTTTTTAAAGTTACTCTTGGGGAAAAGCTTGATCCTCTCAAGGGCTTCGGAGTTGACTTCTTTGGCCAGATAATCGATCTCGTCCAGGTAAGGTTTCTTGTAATCGTCATAATAGCGGAGTTTGTGGAGGGCCCTTTCTTGAATTTTGGCGTTCTGTTCCAAAATGGAATGGAAATATTCGTTCAGGCCCAGGTGCTCTTTTTCAAATTTATTCAGGTCGATGAAGATGCGGCCGATGTAGATCTTGTCGTTATAAGAGTTCTGCAGTTCGTCCTGGTAATGGGAATAGAATTTGACTTCGAATTTGCTATGCTCACGGTACATCAGGCGGCCGATGATGATGTCCTGCTCGTTGATCAAATAGTTGGCGTTTTCCTCAATCACGGCGCTGTAAACGAAAAGTGAACTGACGATGAAATCCTTCAGGCTATTCAGGAATTCTTCGTTCTGGGATAAGAAGCCGGTCAGTTCCGGAAATGATTCGCCGCGCAATTGGGTATAAAAAGGTGAAAACAGCATGTTGCTGCCTTTGAGGAACAGTTCAAAGTGAAAGTTGTCCCTGATCCTTTTGAACAGGTTGTTGTGCTGGATCTGCGGGTAATTGTCCAAGCCGCGGCCGTTGAATTTATTCAAGATTTGCAAAATTTCCACTTTTGCCTCCGTGAAAATTATAGGCGCATGAAAGGGAAAAGTAAACAATGCAAGCTGCCTATTTAAAAAAGACGCGAAAAACGGAGTTTTAAGCGGCAGGCAGTTGACAGCAAACCGATTTTTTTCTATCATATCCTTCACCATGAAGAAAATAGCGATGCTGATATTTCCAGTACTTTTCGCCTTGCTGGCGCTGGCCTTTTTCCTGTTTTTGTATCATGATGCCCCGAATTCCCCGGGCATGACCAGCGCCTGTCTGGTGTTTCTCACCGCTATGGGTTGGAGTGCCTTGATCGTTCTGGGCCAGAAAAACATGCTCAGGCTGAAAGTGTTTTTTGCCACGGTCGCATTTCTTGTTTCGGTTTTGCTGATCGAGTTCATTCGACCGTTTCCGATCGACCCGTTGCAGCACCGCCTGATGGTCGCAGTTCAGGCGTTTGGTATGGCGGGAATCATTTTTTATCTCTACATTCTGAAAAAGAAAGAAGAACGCCACCATGACTAAAAACCAACCTTCCGGCCTTGCTACCGCCATCAAAAAATCATTGCGTGAACTCGCCCAGACCTTCGTGGCTTTTTTCAAAGCACCCAGGGCGTTGTGGGGGGTCAACATCCCCTATGTACTGGAAGGGTTGGTCTATTTCGGCATCCTGACCATCCTGGGCAAATTCTGTTCTGAAAACGTTGCCTTGAACGATATCCATTCGGGTTGGGTTTACGGCGGCGTAACTGGCGGCATCACCTTTGCCATGCTGCTGTTCGGCGGCGTGTCCGACAAGATAGGCGTGCGCGTCTCGCTGGCCCTGGCACTGGCGGTTATGATGCTGGGACGGGTGCTGGTGGCCCTTTCCGGCACGTTGTCTCTGGGCAGCGGCCTGGGTTCGCCCATGTTTTTTCTTATGGCCGCCGGTCTGCTTTTAATGGTGGCTGCTTACGGCTTATATATGCCGGCGGCCTATGCCGGGGTAAAAAGGTACACCAACCCACAGACCGCTGCCATTGGCTACGCGGTGATCTACGGGCTGATGAACCTGGGAGCCTTCTTTTCGGGATTTGTTTCTGCCAATACCCGGCACGCTTTTACGTTGAAATTCCCGCCCAATGGCCTGAGCGCGGTATTTTGGATTTATGCCGGGATCACCCTGTTCGGTTCGCTGCTGACCCTGCTGATCATCACCCGCAAAACCGACCGCCGGGCCCTGGAGCAGGTCGGCCGGGAAACGCGGCAGATGAACACGGCGGAACAAAACCAGGCCGCTGATGCCAGGGCCGCCACCAATGAAAAAAAGATCACGGCGCCTGTTCCGCTGCTGACCTTCCTGGCCTGGGTCGCCCTGTCCCTGGCGGCGCTGGCGCTACTGGTCCTGACCCGCTCCGGCAAGGTCTCGCTGCCCGGGGTGTTCCTGTGGCCACTCCTGACCTTCGCTGTCCTGGGAGCCGGATGGGAATTCTTGCGCCGGCGTCCCGAACATCCTTTCCGCGACGGCCGTTTCGTATTTTTCATCTTCATCCTCATACCGGTGCAAACCCTGTTCGCCCATAACTGGCTGACCATTCCCTACTACTTGGACCGCGCTTTCGCCGGTACCGGTGTCAGCCGCTATTTCGAGGTGTTCTCCAACCTCAATCCCATCCTGATCTTCATCCTTTCTCCGCTTATCGCCGCCCTGACCGCACGTAGCAACGTGTATAAAATGATGATCGCCGGGACCTTTGTCATGGCCCTGCCCGCTTTTTTACTGGCCATCGGCCCCAATATCTACCTGTTCCTTTTGTACATCCTGCTGATGTCGGTGGGTGAAGCCATGTGGCAGCCACGCTTCCTGCAGTGGGTGGCCGAGATCGCCCCGGAAGGCAAAACCGGATTGTATATGGGCATCGGTCAGTTCCCCTGGTTTTTAACCAAGTTGATCACCTCGATGTATTCAGGATATGTCATTGCCCGTTTCTGTCCCAAGCCCGAGTTGGGCCTGCCGATGCGCACCGGGATGATGTGGCTGCTTTATGCCGTGATCGCCATGGCCTCGCCCATTGCCCTGGTTTTGGCCCGAAGGTGGATGGCCAAGGGCATGACCCGACAGGGATAAAACTTCAGGTTTTCCGGAAAATATCAGGCTCGATAAATATCTTGTTGACCCCTGGGTAATGGTTGCGTATGTCTGCCTCAATGCCGTTGATCAGATTGCAAATTTGCTTGGAATTCAAACGCGGATTGAATTCCGCCTTGATGGCAAGTAGGATGTCGTCGGCGCCCAGGTGCAGGGAACGGATGTGGATCACGCGGCTGATGCTGTCTTCTTTAAGCAGCAAGAGGCGGATTTTGCGCAGCAGGGCCGGATCGGCGCTTTCGCCTATTATCAGCGACTTGGTTTCATTGCCCATGAACAGCGCCGTGATCGCCAGCAGCACGCCGATCAAAATCGAAGCCAGGCCGTCGAAAAGAAGAATACCGGTTAAATGCTCCAGCAAAAGGGCGGCCAGGGCGATGGCCAGGCCGATGAGCGCGGCGGTGTCTTCCAGGAACACCACGATCAATTCCGCTTTTTTTAATTTGCGCAGGTACGTGATCAGTCCGGTCTTGCCCCGCTCGACGTTGATCTTTTTAAAAGCGATGCGCAGGGAAGCACCTTTGGCGACCATGGCGATCCCCAGAACGATCAGGGCGACCGGCACATGGGCCACGGGAGCCGGGTGGTGCAATTTTTGCACACCTTCGTAGATGGAGAATATGGCGCCGCTGGTGAACAGGATGATGGCCACGATGAAGGACCAGAAATAGGCTTCGCCGGAAAACCCGAAGGGGTGCAGCTCTTCGGCTTTCCTGGCGGCTTTTTTGATGCCGATGAACAGCAGTACTTGATTCAGGGTATCGGCCGTGGAATGAACCGCTTCGGCCAGCATGGCCGACGAAGTGCTGAGCCAGGCCACCGCGAATTTGACCAGGGCGATGAACAGGTTGGCGATGAAGGCGGCCATGATCACGGTTTTCGAACTTTTCGCTTTTTTCATGTGTAGTTGTTGGGGTTCAATATGATTTCGCTGAAATTGTATTGAACCTCTGCATTTTATGCCGGAAATGCCAAACTGTCAAATGTGCAAATCAGATTGCGCAAAGCAGATGCGAAAGCAGGAGGATTAATTATATCACCAGTCAAATTTGCAGGCCAACGTAAAAATACAAGGCAATAACACAACAAATAAGTACAAAATACAAGGCAATCGAGATCTTCCTAGGTAAAAAAGGAAAGCCTGAATGCAAGATAGGGGAATATTTGGGCCTGCATTATTAAAGCATCAGCTTGGCCTTGCGGAAACATGAAAAGGGTCAATGACCGACCTGTTAATTCAAGACCTGGTCCTCATGGTTGCCTTAGCCATTGAAAAAATAGTCTCTTTTTGTTATAAATTATAAAAGATATGGAGAAGAAAACTGAATCTGATAAAAGTCGAGAAAAAGCCACTCGATTAATCGATTATTTAAAAAAATTGGCTTCTTTACAGACAAAAATTATTAGGGATATAGATGAATATTCTCAAATTTTATGGATAAAAGATATCCCTCATCAAAAGGGATGTTTTACTCAAGCTTGGGGATCAAATTCCGAATATGATGAAGATATTTGGCTTGAAGTCCAACTCCCAAAAGAACCTGTTCTACCAAGTTTACCTCCAATTTGTAGTGAGTGGGTAGATTTAGCAAAAATCCATGAAACAAATCACAACCCTGAAATACTCAAATCAATTATTCGTCAAATTATGAACCCTCAATGGGCAGAAGGAAGTGACTCCCCCGAATTCATCAATCAAACAATTCAATTAGAAGATCAAAAGGATGTCCAAAAAGTATGGGGTAATTATCTTGAACAGAAATGGATTCCTTGGGCAGAACTCCACAAAAATTGGGAGAGTATTTATAATATTTACTCAACTCTTTTTTCTATGAACCAGACTCTTTTGAAACAAGGAGAAGATTATGACATTTTTCTCGGACTTGGTTTACTATCTTGGCAAACACCAAGTAACCAAAATGTCCGACGTCACCTGATCATTGCTAATTCCCAACTAGAATTTGAGGCATATTTAGGCAAGTTTACTGTTCGCATTCACCCAGATGGTGCAAAGCTAAGACCAGAATTAGATATGCTTGATCTAGAGGAACAACCTATTCAAATTGAAGAATTCATAAAAAACGAATTAATTAAAATAACTGATAATCCCTGGGAGAAAAATGTAATAGACAAATCCCTTGAACGTTTAGCTCATTCAATCAATCCTAATGGTGAATATTATCCGCGATTGGATTGCATCAAAAAATCATTTTCAAATAAACCAATTGTGGAATTTGCTCCGGCATTAATTTTGAGAAAACGTTCAACAAAAGGGCTTACTGATGTTCTAATTCATATCAAAGACCTCATTTTAAAAAATGGAATTATCCCGAATGAATTTGCAGATCTTGCTGAAGTAATCAGTTCTGATGAACGCAGCTCTTCCGAAAAACAAGAACCAGAATCTGTACAAATTGAAGAACTGTATTTTCCAAAACCCTACAATGAAGAACAACGCCGAATTATTGAAAAACTTCAAAATGCAACTGGCGTTTTGGTTCAAGGTCCACCCGGGACTGGAAAGTCTCATACAATAGCTAATCTGATATGCCATCTTCTTGCTACTAATAAACGAATCTTAATCACAGCAAAGACTCCAAGAGCACTTAAAGTTCTTGCAGGATTATTGCCACCGAACATTCTACCTTTGTGTATTTCACTCCTTGGAAGCGGGGTAGAAGAAAACAATTCTTTAGGATCAAGTGTCAATCAAATTACTCAGAAAAAAGATCGATGGAATGAAAATAAATCGCAAATTAAGATAAATAAATTAGAAAAAACTTTGCATGATTGCAATGAAGAAAAAGCAAGAATTGAAAATAGGCTAAGAGCTATACGTGAAGCCGAAACTCACACTCATTCAGTTGGGGATGGCGCATATAGTGGAACAGCTGCCCAAATTGCACAATTATTAAAAAAAGATGAGGGGAAATACGGTTGGCTTGTTGATAATATTCCATATAATGTCCAATATTCTTTCAATGATATTGATTTCAAACGCCTGTTAAGCAATTTGAGATTGCTAACACTCGAAAAAAGACGGGAACTAAAAAGCGTATTGCCTACTTCTCTTCCTTCTATTGAGCAGATAAAAGTTTTATTTATAAAAGAACAAGTAGCAAAAGAATATGAAGAGAAAAAAAATACTAAATCACATGAAGAAGATATAGAAAAATTACTTTTATTAAAAAAAGATTCAATAATATCAATTCAAGATCAATTTCATACTTTGCTTGAAGACGTTAATAGAATAAATTCGAACTCAATCAAATGGGTCCCCGATACAGTTAAAGAAGCACTCACGAGTAAACTTGGAGTTCTAATGGTACTTCAAAAAACTTGTGAACAAATAATTCAAAAAATTACACCAATCATTCATAAGGCGGATAACGCAGAAATTGTTTTGTCTAATAGCCATGGAATAAAAACGACCCTTGAAGATGCTATTGCATTGAAATCCTATTTATTGAATGGCGGAAAAATTGGATGGGGCCCATTTAAATCTAAATTAGTTAAATCGCTGAAATATTTAATAAAGGAGGTTAAAATAAATGGGCGTCTTTGTAAAGATTTGAAAAGCATAACAGATTTAATAGATATCCTTAATGTACAAATTGAAATAGAAAGTGGGTGGAAAAGCTGGTCTGGAAAAGCAGACAGAGTTAGGGGCCCGTATAGCATTCAGTATAAAACCCTGGAATCCTATTCAATAATTCTTGCTGATATCATTTCATTTGAAAAAAAGGTAACTAAAACCAAAGAATTGCTTAATAATTTGGGTCACCCAGTAAAACCTGTTTGGCACGATGAATCAAGCCTTGATTCAATTATTAAAACTTGTGCTCATGCATTGGCAAAACTTAATTTATTAGATGCCCAAAATGAAATTACTGACATAGAAAATACTTTGTCATTACTACTAGTTAAGCCAAATGTACATCCTATAGCAAAGCTATTATTTGACTCCATAAACAAAAGAGATTTCGAACAATATTCAAAATTATTTTTAAGAATCAATCAACTTGAAAAAGAGAAACAAATAGCAGATTGGATCTATTCAACAGTTAATAGTATTAAAAATCATGCGCCAGAATTGATCAAAGGATTAATGAAAGATATCCAAAACCAAGGTTGGGAAATAAAACTCAATTCATTCTGTGAAGCATGGCGTTGGTCGCAAGCACACTCTTGGATGACTGACTATATCAATAAAGACGATTACGATAGTATCAATCAACGATATTCTCAGCTTGAAAATGAAGTAATGACTTGTATAGCTGAAATCGCTGCTGAGCGTGCTTGGTCATTTTGTTTCCAAAACATGACTGACGAGCATCAACGTTTTATGGTTGCTTGGCAACAAGCAATGGTAAAATTGGGTAAAGCAAAAGGCAAATATGCTTCAAGATTTAGAAGAGAAGCGCAAAAATATCTCAATCTATGCCGCCCAGCAATTCCAGCTTGGGTAATGCCACTACATCGTATTTGGGATACTGTCGAGCCATCCCCAGAAATGTTTGACTTGATAATAGTAGACGAAGCGTCCCAATGCGGATTTGAATCTTTTCCTTTACTTTATCTTGGAAAAAAGATTCTAATTGTGGGGGACAACAAACAAATCAGTCCAGAAGCAATTGGAATTTCCATGCCTTCAGTGTTTAAATTAATGAATGACTATTTATTTGATTTTAAGTTAAATGATACTTTTGGACCAACTCAAAGTCTTTTTGGTCAGGGACAGTTACGTTATGGGACTCGCAAAGTTGTTTTACGAGAACATTTCCGATGTATGCCTGAAATTATTAAATTCAGTAATGATATCTGCTATTCAGACACACCATTGATTCCTCTCCGTCAATTCCCTCCCGATAGACTAACTCCATTAATGCATGTTCATGTTGAAAGTGGTTATCGTGAAGGATCTGATAGCCGTGTAATAAACAGACCCGAAGCGGAAGCGATTGTTGGTAAAATTGAAGAACTTTGCCAGGACAAAAGATATAAAACTAAATCAATGGGAATAATTGTTCTTCAGGGAGAAGCTCAAGCCGGTTTAATAGAAGGTTTGTTGCTTGATAGGATTGGCGCAGAAGTAATGGCGAACCATAATTTATTATGTGGAAACCCATATAGTTTTCAGGGAGATGAAAGGGATATTATTTTCCTTTCAATGGTAGCAGCTCCTAACGAAACAATTGGACCTTTAGTAAAAGCAGCAGATGAAAGACGTTTTAATGTTGCTGCCAGTCGAGCCAGGGATCAGATGTGGCTGTTCCATTCTGTAACTAGAGCTGATTTGAGTAAGAATTGCTTTCGCTATAAATTGCTTGAATTCTTTGAAGAAACAAAACAAATTAAAATTAATGGCTTGAAAATCGATGAGCTTATTCAATTTTCAAATCAATCAAATCGAGCGATCATTAAACCGCCGGTACCGTTTGATAGTTGGTTTGAAGTAGATGTTGCAATAGAAATTGCAAAAAAAGGATATCAAGTAATTCCGCAGTTTGAATTTGCTGGCAAGCGCATAGATCTTGTTATTCAAGGAGGAAATGGTCTTCGTCTTGCAGTTGAATGTGATGGAGATCAGTTCCATGGTGCAGATGAATATGATGACGACATGAATCGTCAAAGAATTCTAGAAAGATGCAAATGGGTTTTCTATCGAATAAGAGCATCATCATTTTATTCGAATAAGGAAAAAACATTAGAAGGACTTTGGCAAAAATTAGAAGAAAGAAAAATCTATCCACAATCAAACGAACAAGAAGCAAATAATAAAACCGAAACAGAATCTGATAGTGATCAAAATTCACATGAACAAGAACCATCTTATACTACCGAACAAGAACCCAATAGTGAACAAATAAATCAAACCGAAAAAATTGAGAATAAATCTTCTGCCTTAAAAGGAGATCCAAAAAGCACAATATCAAATAAAACCAAAATCGAAAAAGATCCAAATAATTTAAGTAAAAAAAACGACAAACAAACTGAACGAAAATTATTCCCTAAGTTTCCAGAAAAAGAAAATAGTGTTTTTATGAATATGCTGATAAATTCAATTCCAAAAGAATGTTATTCTCATGCTAATTGCAATGATTTGTATAAAATAATTATGGGGAGATATGGCCCATATATGAAGTGCACTACTTGCTTAAAAATTGTTAATATCTCTCCAATTTATTTTAAAAGTATATTGGATGAAATGAAAATTGACTGTCCTAAATGCCACAATCAAGTCAGAATTAAGCTTAATAAAAAGGGAGCATATTTCATTGGTTGTTCCCAATATCCTAAATGCAATGGATTAATTACATGGCCTCAACTTCAGATATATCTTCAAAAGATAAGCATAGAAAAAAACAAAATATAATTTTTAAATAAAATAAATGTAACTTAAAATGTTGTGCACGTTTCGGGTGAAGTATTTTGGAACTGTTTATCTTTTAATCTTTACAACCATGCTTATTTGACGCATAATATAAGCATGATTGTAAAAAACAAAACTAATCCTATTGAAAAAATCAGAGAAATCTTAAGGGAGCAGAATGGTATCCTGTTAACCTCTGATCTGACGAAATATGGAATTCCGAGAACCTATCTTTCAATTCTGGAAAAAAATGGTGAGGTTCAGCGGATTTCCAGAGGCGTCTATTCAGCCGCCAATTATATGATCGATGAAATGGTTAGTATGCAGTCAAGATATAAAGGAGCAATCTTTTCCCATGAAACAGCTCTTTACCTTTTAGAAATGACCGACCGGACGCCACTATTTTATTCTGTGACTGTCCCGGCTAAGTATAATGCAACTTCGCTGAAAGGGAGCGGGGCGAAAGTATATTTTGTAAATCGTGCTTTATACCTATTGGGGTTAACTACAATGAAATCACCTCATGGAAATGATATTAAAACCTTTAATCTCGAAAGAACGATCTGTGATGTGTTGCGCAACAGAAACCAGATGGATGTTCAATTCGTAAACGTAACCTTGAAAAAATATGTGGTCCATAAAGACAGGAATATTGACCGGCTCTACAAATATGCCATGCGGTTCAGAATCCAGAAAATCGTAAGGGAATATATTGAGGTTCTCTTATGAGTAAAGCGATGCAGTTAAAAGCCAAAATAAAAAACCTGGCTTTCAAAAACCACATTCCCGCTCAAGCCGTGCTGCAGAATTTCATGCTGGAACGTTTGTTGGAAAGAATCTCAATCTCGAAATACAAAGATATGGTCATTCTTAAGGGAGGAATGCTGATTGCTTCCATGGTCGGGATCAACAGCAGAACAACAATGGATATGGATGCAACCATGCGCGGATATCCCTTTTCTGAAGAAACGATCCGAAAAGCATTGTCGGATATTTGTGCCATTCAACTGGATGATGAAGTTACCCTAACGGTGGACCATGTTTTACCCATCCGGAGCGATGACGAATATGGCGGCTATCGAGTAGCGATTATTGCCAAGTTTGAATCGATTAATACCCCTTTGAAGATAGATATCACAACCGGGGATATCCTTACTCCAGATGCTGTCCGCTATGTCTTTTATTCGAATTTTGAAAACAAGATGATCGAGGTCTGGGCCTATAATATCGAAACGATCCTGGCTGAAAAGGTTGAGACAATTTTACGGAGGAGTGTACTCAATACCCGGCCAAGAGATTTTTATGACGTGTATATCATCATGAAAACGCAGCGGCAGGTGATCAACAAAGAAATTTTCATCACTGCACTGAATGCTACTTCCGAAAAAAGGATGTCACTTGCAGTATTACAGGATAAAGAAAAAATATTCCGGACAATTCAATCAGATGCGATCATGAGACAACGATGGGAGCGCTATTGCAAAGAGAATTTTTTCGCAAATGGAATTGATTTTGACGAAGTAATTGAAGTACTGATCGATATCGTTCTCAAAGTATAGAATAAAATCAAGGACAAAAAATGGAATACCGGCCGGATGCAATGGAGATCACTTGCGGAATTCTTTTAACAGTTCCGTGGCCAGGAACCATTTACGGTATTCCAGCCCGTGGATGTAATTGTCGATGATTTTCCGGGCCACGGGTTTGTTGCCTTTTAAAAGGAAAATAAATTCTTTTTCGTGGTTTTTCACGTCGCCGAATAAAAAATCCTCAAAGTTGCGCCAAACCTTCTGTGTTTTTTCGATCCGGTACTTGTATTGCCTGTCGACCACCTCGGAAATTTTGGCATAAGTGTTGAAGGCGTGGCCGGCATCTTCAAGAGCCTGGGCTGGAAGGGGTGAGAAGTGGTTTTTCAGGGCGCTGTCGGCGTTTTCCCGGCTGTAACCGTCCGGAGCTGTGCCCATGGATACATACCAGGGCGAAAAGGCGTTGCTGTCCGGGCGGCGCAGGGATATCCAGACCAGGCTGGCAATCTCGGCGGGAAGCCAGCCGCGCATTTGGGCGACAAAGGCGTATTGGGTGGTTTCAGTGCAGATGGTGCGGTTTTTGCCGGAGTTGGGCGAGCCGTTTTTGTAATGGTTGCTGCTATCGTACTTGCTTCCTTCATAATGGTCGCGCAAGACCCGAAACAGGTCGTTCAGGCGGATGCGGCGCTGGGGTTTGAATGAAAATGGTAAAGGTTTTTCCAACTTGCGTGCTTTGGCGGCCAGCAAATTGGTACCCTGCCATTGCCGCAAAACATTTTTTATGTCGGTGAAATTGTTTGGATTGGAATAGACCCTGGCGAAATCGAATTCGCCGTCCTTTTGCGGATCGAACCAGCCGCGGCGTACGGCGTATTCAATGATGTCCGCTGCCCCCTGGAAATTCTCACGGTCGTTCAGGTCCACGGCCGCAATGGTGTAGCGATTGGCGATTACCGCAACTTCGTTGTCAGGAACACGTTTGGCGACCCAGTGTTTGCCGTTGACCGCGTGTAAAAGCCAACCCTCACGGGCATCGGCGATGATATAGGTCCGTCCCGAGGCATTGTACCCGTACTGGGAGATCAATTCGCCGGCAATGCGCACGCCTTCACGGGCCGTATGCGCCCGTTCGGCGACCAGCCGCCGCAGGCTGAAGCCGATGCCGCCTGCGGACAGTTCGGGCTTGTCTTCACGCGAGGGGCAGGAATTGGAGGTCACGGTTACCCCGTATTCGCTGATGTAGGCATCGGCAAAATCGCATTCCGGGATCTCCAGCCACAGCAGACCGGGAATGCTAGTGGTTTGGGGGAGTACAGTGCCGCTTTTCATGGTGAAGATATCGCCGCGCCGGTGTCCCCGGGGCGGGACCTTGTAGATGTTGACCAGTAGCCGGCCTTGGTCGTCTTCATTGTGGGCCAAAAGCACAGAACCGTCGACCGTGGTGTCCTTTCCGGTCACGATGGTGAAGCAGTTGAGGTTTTCATCAGCCGCCTGCAGCCAACCTGCCAAAATAATTACTATTACAAATAATGCGATTTTTTTCATGCTCATAAAATAGCATATATGACCAACTTGGTCAAATATTTTGTGAATGGGAAAGTGATTTCTTTTTAATTGTTCTGCAGTTCCAAATCCCCCCGGCTGCCCACTGCCATTCTTCGTGATTCGTAATTCGTAGTGCGCGGGAGGGACCGTCGAAAAGCATTGACTGCAAAATGAAATTCCTTTTTAGCAAAATGGGGATGCCTGGGGGATAGAAAGGTCGCTAAGGGGAAGTTTGGAGGGAGTTGTTTATTGCTTGCTTTATCTGCTAAAATCAAACTCTTCTTAATGATTTTTTAAATAAGGACATTTCATGTTTAAAAAAGAAAGTATTTTCCGCTTCCGTGCCTTTACCGCTTTTTGGTTGACCTTTTCATTTTTGTTAAGTGTCCTGTCGGGCCTCATTTTATTCCTGCGCCCCGAAGGCAGTCTGGCAGCTTGGACCGGCTGGTCGGCGCTGGGGCTGAACAAAATGCAGTGGGAGGGGGTGCACACGGTTTTTGTTTTTGTTTTACTTATCAGCGCCTCAATCCATTTGCTCTACAATTGGCGCGCCTTGACCGCCTATTGCCGGCTGAAAAAAAAGCAATTCGGAATGGTCTTCAAAGGCATGGCTGCGTTCCGCGAGTTCCTCGCCGCGGCGCTGCTTACCGTGCTGGTCCTGATCGGCGCCATTGGCGAGTGGCTGCCTTGCCAATGGATCGTCGGTTGGCGCGGAGCATTCAAGAGCGGATCCGCTGTGGTGACGCACGCCCCGCCCGTTGCCGACGCCGACAAACTTTCGCTGGCCGGCCTCTGCGCCTTGCTCGGGATTTCCGAGCAACGGGTTTTACGCAATGCCGCGGCCAATGGCTTGCAACTCTGTGCATTAAGCGAAACCTTAAGCGAAATCGCCAAAAAAAACGGCATGTCACCTGAAAAGATTTATGGGTTGCTTTTTATGAAATAATTCTTGCGGCCGGGATCATTTCATTTCTTTTTCAGGATAGAAAAAATTTCAAAATGGTCGGTCTGGGGAAAATTATCGAGCAGCTGCAATTCCTGCAGTTGGAAGCCATGGGCGGAGAAAAGCCGCAGGTCGCGGGCCCAGGTGGCCGAATCACAGGAAAAATAAATAACGGCTTCCGCGCCGCTTGCGGCCATGGCGGCGATGACCCTGGTTGACAAACCTCCGCGCGGCGGATCCACTACGTATAGCCCGGCCGGCGGCAGGTCGGCCTGCAGCACGTCGGCCTGGACGACGCGGACGTTACTGGCCCGGTTCAGTTCCAGGTTGGCGCGCAGGGCCGCCAGGTTTTGCGGGTCGCTTTCAATGGCCAGAACGCTTTGGCAGCGGCCGGCCAGCGGTATGGTGAAGAAGCCGCAGCCGCAGAAGAGATCGGCGGCCGTGTCCGGATTCATGCCGTCCAGGGTTTTTTCAATAAGATCCAGCATGGGCTGCAGCTGGAAAAGGTTGGCCTGGATAAAATTATCAGGGGAGATCTGATAGGCGTAAGCGCCAACTTCGAAGCGGACCGAAAGCTCGCGGCTGAGCCAGGCGCTCGACCCGCCTGGAGTTGCCAGCCGGGAGGCGAGTTCCCGGCCGTTGCTGATGACCCGCAGCTGGGCGTTGGCATAGTTGCTGAGAGCTTGGCGTTGGGCGAGAAAATGGGCTTCAACCGCCTCCGGCACCAACAGGCACTGCTGGATGGGGATCACCTGATGCGACTCTTTTTTAAAAAATCCGCCCACGCCGTCGCGGACCTGGAATTCGCTCTTGCTGCGATAACGCCATGGCCGGGAAGACAAGATGTCCGGCGGGCCGGGAAAAACCAAGCCGGCGATTTTCTTCAGGTTGGCCAGTAGTATTTCGCTTTTGCTGCGCAGCTGCTCATCATAGCTCATGTGCTGCAGGTTGCAGCTGCCGCATTCATGATAGTGGGGGCAGGGCGGTTCGACCCGTCGGGGCGAAGCTTCGATCACCCGCAGCAGCTTTCCCTGCCAGACCGATCGCCGCCGGCTTAAGGGGGCATATTCCACAGTTTCTCCGGCGATGACGCCGGGGATGAATATGGTTTTCCCTGCTTCGTGAATCATGCCGGCGCCGCCCTTGGCTATGGCATGCACTTTCCCGATCATTGGTTTTTTAATCCGGCTGGAAAAAAACGGGGCGCGTTTGTTGGCGCGCCCCGCGACCTTGTTTGCCTTATTCGATGGCGATGGCGATCTTTTCGCTCATGAATTTCTTGATGTCCAGGATAGTGATGATCACGTTCTGGTGGGCTTCGTTAAATTCGACTTTATAATCCCTATCCTGTTTGAAATAGCTTGGATAAATGGTGACGTCCTTGATCTTGCTGAGCTGGAAATCGGCCGCGGCGGCGGTAATCTTGTAATCACCGCGCAGGTCCAGCGAGCGGTCGAACATGGCGATGTCGACTTTCTGCAGCTTGGTGGAGCGCAGGAAGCCACCCTTGATGATGCCGTTTTTCGTCAGGTTTTTGCGCCGGTCCATGGCAAAATAGACCGAATTGAGGGCGGCCTGCATTTCCTGGTTCTGATCGTTGAGATTGCTCATTTTACCCAGCATGTTCTGTTTTTCCTGGTTGAGCAGGTCCAACTGGGAGATCAACTCGCTGCGCCGGAGTTCCATTTCATCGATATCGCTTTGCAATTGATCTTTTTCGGCGATGGCTTTGTCCTTAGCGTCGACCAGCTCTTTTTTCACTTTTCTCTGGATCTGGTTGGGGGAGATGGGGGCGCTGCCCTGGGTAATGAAGGTGCCGTATTCGTCTTCGGCATAGAAGTTCCAGATCTTAAAGCCGGGAACGATCGGCTCGAAAAGCAGGGTCCTTTCCACCAGTTCCATGGCCCGGGCTTTATCTACGCCTTTTTCATTGAGCAGGAAATTCATGGCAATCTGGTAATGGTTCTCTCCCTTTTCCACCATGTGCGGCTTGGGCAGCAGCGCTTCCAGCTCCTGTACCCTGGCGTTCAGGTTTTGGATATCGTTGTTCTTGTCCAGGATATCCTGGAGAAACGATTTAATGGAGACGTCTTTCTCATTTTTTATCTTTTCTTCCAGGACCTTTTTTTGCTCGGGAGAGAGGTTCATGATGTTGCCTTCGGGAAGGTCTTCGCCGGTCTTTGTTTTGTAATCGTTTAAAATATCGAAAACTTCGTTCTGCTTTTCCTGGATGCTCGATTCCAGTAGCTGGATCTGCTGCACGGTCTCTTGCATCTGCTTCATTTTTGGTGAGAGCTGGGGACCTGCCGGTCCTTTGAAAACAAAATAAGCCAGAACCAGGATCACTAGGGCCAGGGCGCCGATGACGTAATAGAATTTCCTGGAATTTTTTTCCGGCTCCTTTTCCTTGGCTGGAACCTTTGCTTTTTCTTGGGTCATGCTTTCCTCCTTGGGTGAATCTATCGATTCTCTTTACGGTAAATCATATTTTATCACAAGCATCCTGATGAAACAATCCGGAACTCTCTTGCATAATCGCGTTCGGCATCATATAATTCTGTTTTTAAAGGAGATATCCATGACACGCGAGCAAGCATTGGAATTGCTTCAGCAGCACCTGAAGAACCGTAACCTGGTCAAGCATTGCCTGGCCGTGGAGGCCTGTATGAAGGATTTTGCCCTCCATTTTGGACAGGATCCGGAGCCGTGGGCGCTGGCCGGGCTGCTGCACGACCTGGATTACGAATACACGGTCGAGAAACCGGCCGAACATACCGAAAAAACGGCTGAGATGCTGGCCGACCATGCCTTGCCGGAGGAAATCATTCATGCCATCAAGTCCCACAATATGCGCGTCGAACCCAGCTCCAAAATGGATATCTCCCTATTGACCATCGATCCGGCCAGCGGCTTCATCATCGCCTGCGCCCTGATGCATCCGGAAAAGAAACTGCAAAGCCTGGACCTGCTGTTCCTGAAAAAGCGTTTCAAGGAGAAATCCTTTGCCAAGGGGGCTTCGCGCCAGCAGATGCAAGGCTGCGCCAAATTGGCAATAACCCTTGACGAATTTCTACAGCTGTGCCTGGGCGCCATGCAAAAAATTTCCACTGAACTCGGATTGTGATGAACCGGCTGCAGACCCGCGACCTGACCAAGATCTACAACCGCATTCCCGTGGTTGACGGCATCAACCTGGAATTCAAGTCCGGGAAGATCACTGCCCTGTTGGGGCGCAACGGGGCTGGTAAGACCACCACATTCCTGATGATGGCCGGCATCGTCAAGCCCGACAGTGGCAGCGTTGAATTCAACGGCGAGAACGTCAACGGCATCCCGTCTTACGAGCGCTCACAGAAGGGGCTGATCTACCTTCCCCAACAGCATTCGGTCTTTATGAAAGCCACGGTTTTCGACAACCTTTTCATGGTGCTGGAGATGCACAATCCCGCCGGCGAAGCCCGGCAGAAAACCATGGACCTGCTGAATGATTTCGGCCTGCTGGCGGTCAAGGACTCCTCGGCCCACCAGTTGTCGGGCGGGGAAAAAAGGCGTCTGGAGATCGCCCGCTCCATGATCATGGCGCCGAGCTTCCTGTTCATGGACGAACCGTTCACCGGCATCGATCCCATCACTATCATGGATATCCAGACGATAATATTAAAGCTCAAGGCCAGGGGTATCGGCATTATCATCACCGACCACAATGTCAAGGATACTTTTTACATCACCGACCTGGCCTACATCATCCACAAGGGACATATCCTGAGTTCCGGCACTCCGGCCCAGGTAGTGCAGGAGGAAAAGACCCGCCAGGTGTTCCTGGGCAAAGATTTCGAGTGGCACGGCTGAGCACTCCATCTTACCTTGAACTGTCCGCGGCCGATTGGCGCTTGAAGCGCGAGTTTTTTGCGGATCGTTTCAATCCCTGCCGCCTTTGTCCGCGCCAATGCGGCGCCGATCGTCAAAACAATCATCCCGGCATCTGCCGGGCGGGCCGGGAAGTCAAGATTGCCTCTTACAGCCTCCATTTCGGCGAAGAGCCGCCGATTTCCGGCTGCCGGGGCTCGGGCACGGTGTTTTTTTCCGGCTGCACATTGAGTTGCCTGTTCTGCCAGAATTACCCGATCTCGCAGCTCTTTCACGGTGAGTTTTATCAGGTCGAACAGCTGGCCGGAATTTTTTTATCGCTGCAAAAGCAGGGGAGCCACAATATCAACCTGGTGTCGCCGACGCCCTACCTTCATCACATCATAGGTGCCCTGGAGATCGCCTGCGCCAAGGGACTCGATATCCCGCTGGTCTACAACACCAGCGGCTACGATAGGGTCGAGGTGATCGCCCAGTTGGAAGGTGTCGTGGACATTTACCTGCCCGACTTGAAGTATGGTCCTTCCGAAAGCTCGCGGCTGCTGGCGCTGAAACTGTCGGGCGTCGGAGATTATTTCGAGCACGCCGCGGCCGCGGTCGCCGAAATGTTCCGCCAGACCGGGCCGCTGCGCCTGGATGAAAATGATGTGGCCGTGCGCGGCACCGTGATCCGCCACCTGATCATCCCCGGCCAAACGGAAAATTCGCTCGAAGTTCTGCGCGCCATGGCCGCCGGTTCTTTCAAGGCCGCCTGGATCAGCCTGATGAGCCAGTATTTTCCGGCTCACCGCGCCCCCAGCTGCCCGCCCTTTGACCGCCGCCTGCGCCCCGGCGAATGGCGGGAGGTCAGGGACGAGGCGCTGCGGCTGGGACTGGACGAAGGATGGCTCCAGGAAATGGAGTAGAGTGATCCGCTGTTATCGGGAATTGATCGGCCGCCGGGACTGATCGCCAGGGATTGTCTTCTCGGCGCGTTTTTCATATAATATCCATGGAAACATTGGATTTTTCCAGAAACAGTGCTTTTATAAGGAGTATTAGATGGTTGAAGCAATGAAAAAATCTCTGCGCGATTCCGCGGCCGCCCGCTGGTCCGCCCTGGGCGTCGTGTCCATCATCATGTTCTGTGGCTATTACTTTGACAAGGCCACCTCGGCCTTCAAAACCGCCCTTGTCGCTACCGGGTGGACCAGTGTGGATTTTGGTTTCTTCAAGAGCGCTTACGGCTGGCTCAATGTGTTCGCTTTCATGCTCATTATCGGCGGCATCATCCTCGACAAGAAGGGCGTGCGCTTTACCGGCATCCTGGCTTCCCTGGTGATGGTCTTTGGTGTCGCCATATGCTGGTTCGCACTCGTCTCGGGTTTCCCCATCAAGACCCAGGTGTGGGGCGCCGCCATTGGATTTTCCTTCTTCGGCATGGGGGTTGAAGTTGCCGGGATCACGGTGTCGAAGGTCATCGTCAAATGGTTCAAGGGCAAGGAATTGGCCACGGCCATGGGGCTGCAGCTTGCCGGAGCGCGCATGGGCACTGCCGTCGGCCTGGCTGCGGCCATGCCGATCGCCCTGAAATATGGCGTGGCAGCGGTAGCTTTCCTGGGTCTCGTTCTGCTGGTCATGGGCACCATCGCCTTTATCCTCTACTGCGGGATGGACAAAAAGCTGGATGCTTCCGAACCCCAGGTGGCGGTTGCCAAGGAAGATGCCTTCAAGCTCAAGGATATCCTGGAAATCCTGAAGAATAAGGGCTTCTGGCTCATCGCGCTGCTTTGCCTCATTTTTTATTCAGGTGTGTTCCCCTTCCTGGACTATGCCACGGACCTTATGGTGCAGAAGTACCATGTGAGCGAGAGCTTGGCGGGGCTCATCCCGGCCCTGCTGCCCTTCGGCAATATCCTGCTGACGCCTGTTTTTGGCACCATCTATGACCGCAAGGGCAAAGGGGCATCCATCATGATCCTCGGCGCTTTCCTGCTGGTCTTTGTGCACATCATTTTCGCCATTCCTGCGTTTTCTCACTGGCTGGTGGCCGTGGGAGCCATGCTGCTCCTGGGAGTGGCCTTCTCCCTGGTGCCTTCCGCCATGTGGCCTTCCGTGCCCAAGTTGATCCCGGAAAAGCAACTGGGCACGGCCTACTCGATGATCTTCTTCACTCAGAACATCGGCCTGATGGGCGTGCCCTACCTCATCGGCTGGGTGTTGGACCGCTTCTGCAGGCTGCCCAGCGTGGGCGGCAAGGTCGCCTATAACTACACCCTACCCATGATCATTTTTCTCTGCTTCGGCGTCATCGCCGTCTATGTGGCTTTCCTGCTCAAGGCCGATGACCGGAAAAAGGGCTACGGCCTGGAAATGCCCAACATCAAGCGTTCTTAGATCGCTCGAGCTCGGGGATGCTACTCGCCGCCAAATTCCTGTTGCTGGTCGTCCTGCTGATCCTGCTGCTGCGCTGGAAGGTCGACCTCTCCCTGGCCGTTTTTACCATCACCCTGCTCACTGTGGCCCTGTTCGGGATCAAGCTGCTCAAAGCCGGAGAGAGCGCCTGGGCGGGAGTGAGTGATCCCCAGACCCTGGAGTTGTTCCTGATCATCGTCCTGGTGCAATATATCGGCGCTGTGCAGAAAAGCCGGCGCATGTACGACCGCCTGATCGATTCGCTCAACACCATGATCCGCGACAAGCGCCTGGTGGCCATGGTCTCCCCGGCCATTATCGGTTTCCTGCCCATGCCTGGAGGAGCGCTGCTCTCGGCGCCGTTGGTCCAGGTTTCCACCGACAAAATGAAGCTGAAGCCGGCTTTCAACGCTTTCCTCAACTTCTGGTTCCGCCATGACTGGGAACTGATCTGGCCGTTGTACGCCGGATTGCTGCTTTTCCAGACCATGTCGCGCATACCCATGCGTAGGATCATTTTGTTTCAACTGCCATTTTCGATCCTGCACATTGCCGCCGGCCTGGCCGTTTCCTTCTGGTATTTCCGCCGCCACGGCATTGAACGGGAATATCCGGGTATGAGCAACGGCATCCACGCCACGGCGCGCGACTTCTTTTCCGGAACCTGGCCGATCCTGGCCGTCATCCTGCTGTTCTTCGTGAAAGCTCCGCCATTGCTGCCGCTGCCGCTGCATTGGGCGCTGCTTCTGGTCGCCGCGGTTTTAAGCATATGGAAAAAAGTCGGTTTGAAAGAGATCGGCGCCGTTGTTTTCGGCAAATCCACGATCCGCAGCTTGCTGGTCATCGCCGCTGTCATCGTCTTTCAGCGCGTCATCCAGATCTCGGCGGCTTTCGATACCCTCAAGACCATGGATATCTCCTTGGGCCTGGTCGTGGCTTTCATTTTCCTGGTTTCCTTCACCGTGGCTTTTTTGACCGGGGTCAACACGGCCTACATCGCCATCGCCTTCCCGGTGCTCCTGCCCCTGATCCAGCATCTGCCGAATTATTTCTATCTCTCCCTTTACATATACATCATCGGCTTCGCCGGCATCCTGGTTTCGCCGCTCCATCTCTGTCTGGTGCTGACCAACGAGTATTTCGGCGCTTCCCTGCTCGACGTCTATCGCTATATGGCCATCCCGATATTGCTGATGATCGGCATCGCCACCGGGCTGGTGCTGATATTATAAAGAAATACGAATAAGCACTAGTGACAGGTCGCGACCTGTCACTACCGATTCTAAACCAACCTGTCACTACCGATTCTGACAGATACGGATTCTTCCAAATAGCCCTATATATTCCCCCCGTTATTTTATATAATGCCTTTTTCAGGAGGGAATATGAGATTGAGGAGGTTGGCAATGGTTTTATTGGCATTGCCGTTATTGGCTGGAAACTGGGCTTGCAGCAAGAGCACCACGACCCCTCCTGTCGAGAAAGTCGAGAACATCCAGAACTTCACAGCGACAAACTCGGAAAACGGAAGCACTGTGGCAGGAACCCACCAATATTCTACTAACGGAGCATCAGGAGCACTCGGAAGCCTAGTGAGCGCAGGCTTCACCAACCAGAACGCACCGGTGAACTGCAACATAACAGTGACTGGCAACGGAATATTCGCAAGAACATATACTGGCACCAGTATCTATGGAACTCAGACAAGAAGCGACGTGATGAGCGGCAACGGAAGAGTTGACGTGAACAACTGGGTGAGCCAGATAGGAGCGGATAACACCACATGGGGATATTCCTCAATGGTGATTGAGTTCTACGATAATGATATACCTCGGGCGTTCAAGAACGCAGTAGTCGCTGCATTCAAGGAATACGCTTCATCAGAGAATAAGCTTCTGAAGGCAGAGAACATCACCTGGGTTGACGCAGGAGCCTGGCCAGGATCATATACTGCGAAGAAAGGAGTGATACAGATAAAAACAAGTCCGCAGGCAAGCGGAATGAGCAATCACTCTGATCAATTTGATGGAATTACCTGCGCAGGAAACCTAGCACCAAACCCTGATTTTGATTCGCTTGTTTATGCTATGATCCCCGGAGAGAGAAATGATTTATTGCAGGGACCCTCCAATGTTGACGGTGATTCTGTCAAGCTTAGCACTTTGATTCACGGAGCCAATATGCACGCAGAGGGAAGAAAAAACTATAGGCTGGTGTTGGAGAATGGCGCTCCGAAAGAATACCAGAATGGTTTTAGCGGCAACACATCCCAAAGCGCGACCGTGTACTCCTCATTGCAAAGCGCACCAGGTACAACATCTCTGTTTGGCTCTGATGATGGCACACCTGATGATGAGAAGATGGTTGTTGGCAGAAGGTATGGCGAGACTCCTAGGATGGATGACAAAGTAAAAGAAAAGCATGCGAAGAATCGGTAGTTCAGAAATTGTGAGTCCCAGAATCGGTAGTCTAAAAATTGGCAGTCCCAGAATTGGTAGTGACAGGTCGCGACCTGTCACTACGGATGCTGTGGAATATTAAAGACACGACCTGTCACTATGGATAATGAAATAAAATGTAAATGATTCATCAACGTAAATATATGCGCCTGCATGGTTGGGATTATTCTTCTCCCGGGTGCTATTTTGTGACGATCTGCGTGAAAAACAAGGAGTGTTTCCTAGCCGATGTGGTGAATGGAAAAGTTGTACCTAATGAATTTGGGAAAATCGTTGAATCACGTTGGGAATGGTTACGAAATCAATATCGCTATTTAGAATTGGACGCTTTTGTCGTTATGCCGAATCATGTTCATGGATTGGTTAAAATAATTCCAAATTCTGTAGTGACAGGTCGCGACCTGTCACTACAGACAATAGTGGAGAAAATAAAATCCTTATCCGACATTATCGGGGCTTTTAAAACGACTTCTTCCAAAGACATTCACCTGGCAGGTTTCCTCAATTTTTATTGGCAACGGTCTTTTTATGAAAAGATTATTCGCTTTGAACAGGAAGCAAATGCAGTCTGTCAGTACATCAGGAATAATTCTTTGAATTGGGAACAGGACGAAGAGAATCCAGGGAAAATAATTTTGTAGTGACAGGTCGCGACCTGTCACTACCGATCATTCAATTATTCCCTGCTCTTTTAAAATTTTCAAAAATCGCTGCACGCCCAGGCCGTCGACCAGCTCTTTACCGGCGGCGCCCATCTGCTCGCGGCGCTCCTGGGTGAGCGGGGCGAGCAGATCCCGGAATGAATCGATGGTTAGAGTTTCCAGTTTGCCGAATGTAAGGCCGGTCTGGTGATCGGCCCAGGCGCCTACCGCAACTTCCTGGCCGGGCTCCTGGCAGAAATACAAGGCCGGCGTGCCCGCGGCGGCGGCTTCCAAAATCTCGTCGCCGGCCGGGACCAGGGCCAGGTCGGCTTCGAAATAGGCGCGGGCCGGGCTTTCGCTCTTGCCGCAAAAATGGATGCCGGGATAAATTTTCATCAGGTTGCGCTTGTCGGCTTTTTTCAGGCTCAATCCCGGCGCGATCTTCATCTTGAAGCGCAGGCGGTGCAGGGTGTCGACGATGTGGCGCAGGTCGCGGTAGGAGAGCGGGTCGCCCAGGTTAATGAAAATATTTTTGATGTTTTTGCGGTATTTTCTCTTGGCTTTGTGGAAGTGGCGAAACTTGTGATGCAGCAGGGCGTATGACGGGCCGGAAATGACGACCTGTCCGGCCTCAGCCAGGGTTTTCACTTCAATCAGCGGCTGCAAAAGGACGTCGGCCGGCTGGCATTCGCCGCCGGCGCAAACGATCTGGATGGTCTTTACCCCGGCTTTCTTCGCTTTTTCCAGCAGGGCGCTGTCCGGGGTGGAAAAATGGGGCAGGTCGAAGATGACAGCCGTGATCCCGTCCAGATCCATGGCGCCCGGGTCTGTACCCAGTTGCGTAGGAATGTTTTGTTCAGCCAGAAATTTCGCCGTTTTCTTGTCTTTGCTACTGTAGATCCGCACCGGGGTGTTTTTTTTCAGCAGGGCTGCCAGCCAGGTGCAACGGCGCAGAGGCCGTAGGCCGGTTTGCGGTGCGAGATCGGCGCGAAAGGCGATCATTTAGCCCAGGACTTCTCTGATCTTCTCCATGGCGGCATCGATATCGGCTTTGCCGATGATCAGTGGCGGCGCGAAGCGGATGATCCAGTCGTGGGTCTCCTTGCAGAGCAGGCCCTTGTTTTTTAAAGCGGTGGTGTACTGGCGGGCTTTGCCGGCCGATTCGTGCAGGACCACGCCGATCAGCAGCCCTTTGCCGCGCACGAGCTTAATTTTTGTCGTTTTTTTCTGAAGATCTTTCAATTGGCTCATGAAATAGTCGCCCATCTCAGTGGCGCGCTCGGCCAACTTTTCATCCAGCAGCACGTCGATCGAGGCCATGGCCACGGCGCAGCCCAGAGGGTTGCCGCCGAAAGTGGATCCGTGGCTGCCGGGCTTGAAGACCCCCAGCACATCCTGGTTGGCAGCCACGGCGCTGACCGGGAATACTCCGCCGCCCAGGGCCTTGCCCATGATGATAATGTCGGGATCGACGTCTTCGTGCTGGTAGGCGAACAGTTTGCCGGTGCGGCAGAAGCCGGTTTGGATCTCGTCCACGGCCAGCAGGATGTTGTGCTTCTTGGCGATCGCCCCTAGCCCTGCTAGGAAGCCCAGGTCAGGAATGACTACGCCGGCTTCGCCCTGGATCGGTTCGACCATGATGCCGACAGTGTTTTTATTAACCGCTTGTTCCACGGCTTTCAGGTCGTTGTAAGGGACAATCCTAAAACCAGGGGTAAAAGGACCATAATTTTCTTTGGCAATCGGATCGGTGGAAAATGAGACGATGGTGGTGGTGCGGCCGTGAAAGTTGTCGGCGAAAACGATGATCTCGGCCTGATCGGCGGCTACTTTCTTGACCAGGTAGCCCCACTTGCGCATGGTTTTGATGGCCGTCTCCACGGCCTCGGCGCCGGTGTTCATAGGCAGGATCATCTCTTTTCCGGTTAATTCCGCCAGTTTCTTGGCGAAAAGGGGCCAGCGGTCGTTGAAAAAAGCGCGCGAGGTCAGGGTCAGAATGTCGGCCTGGTCTTTCAAGGCCTTAATAATAACCGGGTGGCGGTGGCCCTGGTTGACGGCCGAATAGGCCGACAGCATGTCGATGTAGCGCTTGCCTTCCGGGTCTTCCACCCAGATGCCTTCGGCTTTGGCGATGACCACTTCCAGGGGGTGGTAGTTGTGGGCGCTGTAATGATGCTCGATATCCATTAATTCCTGCGAACTGTATTTTTGCATGAAATCACCTCAAGCTAATTTAAGATTCATTGTAACATTTTAAACTTTTTCGTCAATAGGGAAGCAAGGCCAGTAATTCGTAATACGTAATTCGTAAATCGAAACAGCAATCAGACAAATCCAGAAGAATATTCCTTTTCTTCCGAATCACTAATCACGAATTACGAATCACGTAGTGCTTGAAATGCCAAAGACTTGATTATTTTTAACGAAAACGGTATATTTTTGAATAAGGCAATGAATTGACGCTGAGGAGGTTATGATGAAAGTTGAAAGGATTCTCGAAAGCAAGGGCGGCGCCGTGTTTTCGGTTCATGTCGACGCTATCGTCAGCGATGCCTTGCAAAGCATGGATGAAAAAAATATTGGTGCCCTGATGGTGATCGACAGCCAGGAAAACATTCAGGGCATCGTTTCCGAAAGAGATATCATGCGCAACTGCTTCCGCAACCAGGCCAATGTCAAGGGACTGGCCATCCGCGACGTCATGACCCCGCGCGCCAAGCTGCTGGTGGCCCGGGCCGAAGATGATGTCAACGACCTGATGGGAGCCATGACCCAGAACCATATCCGCCATATCCCGGTGGTCAATGAACAGGACAAGGTCGTGGGCATGGTGTCCATCGGAGATATCATCAAGGCCATGTTAAAGGACAAGGATTACCAGATCAGGCACCTAAAGGATTATATCGAGAGCAAATATCCGCTATAGGGGCGCGGTTCCCGCGCCCAAGGCAAAGAATCTGTAGGGGCGAATAAATATTCGCCCTTGGTATCAAGGCATTGGTTTCGAACTATTGGGGCGTATGGTTATACGCCCCTCTCGAGTTTGGCCTTTTTTCAGGAAGATTTATGTTGTTAGGCAACGGGAACCCCTAGTGTTGAGCGTATAACACAGCAGTCTGCATGTTTGGGTACCAGTTTCTGTGACTTCGTTTTGTAATATTGGAA
>JAHIKI010000059.1 GCA_018897435.1 Acidobacteriota bacterium
ACATAGGTGAAATTCACCTTGAAGTCGTCGCTCAGGTGCGAGGTGGCGTCGTCGGTGTTGAGCTTGGCAAATCCGGCCTGTTCTGGATTGTCCTTGACCAGGAAGTAATCGACCAGGACCATCAGCAGGATCAAAGCCGAGGGCACGATGAAGACCCATATCCAGCCGAAGTGGGCCAGGATCCAGCCGCCGAAACCCATGGCCAGGAAATAGCCGCTGGAGATCATGATGCCGAAGATGCCGCCGAACACGCCGCGCTCCTTGACATGAAACCAGGGGGCGTTGACCTTGACCACCGACAGGGCGCCGAAGCTCTGGAAATACTGGTTGACCGCGTAAAGCAGCGACATGCCGACCACGATCTTGGTCTGCCAGCCGGCTAGGAACAGGGCGCCGATGACCAGGTTGAAGATGGCAGTGCCGATGCCGCCGAAGATGATGGCTTTCTTGCCGCCGTAGCGGTCGGCCAGCGGGCCGTTGAAGATCACGCTCAGGGCGTAGGTCCAGAAGCCGGCGGTGGCGATGGTGCCGAACTCGGCCTTGGAGAGGTCGAAGGTCTTCATGATGTCGCTCGAGGCCACGTTCAGGTTGTAGCGCCCCATGTAGAAAGTGGCGTAGGTTAGCCCCAGCGGGAACCAGTTCATGAAGCGCCGGCGCCGGAATTCGGGCGAATGGTTGAGCGGGTTGCGCGAAAAGAAACTCATGGCCGCACTTCCTTCCAGACGTTCCACAGGCGGTCGAGCACTTCATGCAGGTGGGCGCCCAGTACATCCGGCTTGTCGGTCTTTTCAGGCATGTTCTCAAAAACGGCGTAGGGGATCTTCCGTTCGCCCAGGCGCAGATACTGCGGGTCGGCGGCGAACTCATCCCAGTCCGACTCCTTGTAAAGCTTTTCGATCTTCTTGTCTTCCAGGGCGTGCTGCAGGATGGAATCGGGGCGGTCGGGGTTGTAGCGCCGGCGATTCTTGCGCAGCGATTCGGGCCAGTCGACCCGGATATACAGGGTCACGGCATTTTCCAGTACCTGCGTCGACAGGTGGTCGTAGGCCGTCCTGAAACCGCCGTGCTCGCTGCCGCGCGAGAACTCGATGAACAGTGTCTTGCCTTGGTGGTAGGCGGGCTGGTCACGCTGCAGCTTGGCGTAGGCCAGGTTGAGCTTGCGGATCAGGAAGTTCCAGAACCATTTGCCCTTGAAGACGCAGCCGGGATATTTTTTGCCCTGGTACTCGAATTCCCGGTCAGAGATCAGGCGCGGCAACCCCATTTCCTCCATCAGGTCGTCGTCCTCGAAGCGCTCCCAGAGAATGGGAAAATCGTCCAGTTCCTCGAACTCGCCGATATGGAAACGCTCGATCCGCTTCGCCAGCGGCACTTTTTTCAAATAATCGATGACTTCCGATTTGCCGGCCGCCGGCCGGCCGTTGAGAATGATGACGTCGAACGTGTTCTTTTCCATAGCGCTTCCTCCTGTGGCTTCACGCCGGGATCGAATGCCTTATTATAAGGAAGGGATTTTTTTTGCAACGTGGGGGTATAAATCATTCTTCCAGACCGGGGAGCTTATCGCTAGCTGCGGGCAATTCACCGCGGGCGCCGGTGAAGTCGGCCAGACGGTCCTGGAACTTCTCGGCCTTCCTGGCCGTTTCGTCATACTTGCCGCTGGCGTAGCCCAGGTGCTTGCCCAGCAGGCAGAAGTCGGCATAGAACTGGGCGAAGCCCTCCTGCACCTTGACCAGATCCTTCAGGATCTGCTTGGTCCGCTGCTCAATCTTCAGCCCCTTGAGGCCGAAGGCGATGGCCATCAGGTAGGCGTAGAAGCTGTTGGGCGAGACCGGGATGACGTGCTTTTCCACGGCGTAGTTGAAGATGCCGTAGTTCCTGCCGTCCAGCCCGTCGCTGATCACGGCCTCGTAGAAAACGTTCTCGGCCGGGATGTAGATCAGGGCAAAATCATATGTCCCGCAGTCGGGGCGGATGTATTTTTCGGCGATCTCGTCGACGCGCAACTTGAAGCTCTTGACGAATTCCTTTTTGTGCTTTTTCCGGCCCTCCTCGTCCCCGGCTTCGAACAGGCGTACGAAGCTTTCCAGCGGGAACTTGGCGTCCACCGGGATCAGGCGCTCGCCCAGGGTGATGACGGCGTCGACCTTGGCGCCGTCGGGAAAGGCATATTGCAGGGTGAAATTGCCGGCCGGCAGAACCTGGCGCAGCAGGTCTTCCAGCAGGTACTCGCCCAGGTTGCCGCGCAGCTTGGGGGCGCGCAGGATATCCTGCAGGGAGGAGATGTCCTTGCCGATGTCCTTCATCTGCTTGGTCGTTTCCTCAAGGGCGCCCAGCTTTTTCTGGATCTCGCCGACCACGGCCCCGGTCTGGCTGAGCTGGCTGGCTATGTTGCCCTGGGTCTTGCTCAGGTTCTCGTTGACAGTGCGCATGATGGCGTTCAACTGCCCGGACATGCCCTGCTGCGTCTGGCGCAGCAACTCGGTCTGCTGCAGCAGCGCCTGGTTCTGGGCCTGCATCTGTCCGCTCTTCATCTCCTGCAGCTGGTTCTTCAGGTCCATGATCTGCTGGTTCAAGCCTGAGTCTCTCGGCCTGAACTGCATGATCAGCGAGACCAATAGCAGGACCAGGACCACCGCCATAAGCAAAACTCCTGCGGTTTCCATGACCACTCCTTAAAAACGTGCGTTGCTATCATCAAGTTAGCAGAACGGGGCCAAAAAAGCAATCCGCCTGGCATTGACAAAAGCCGGGGATTTTTTTATACTGGGCCCGATTGTTCAGAGGAGGAAACCATGAGTGAAAAAAAACAACTTTCCGGAGGCGCCATTCTGTTCGGCCTTATCCTGATCGCTATCGGCGTCCTTGTTTTGCTGGCCAACATGAACATTCTGCCATTCGACCTGGACCTGGGCCATTGGTGGCCGCTGATCCTGGTCGTACTCGGCGTGGTCCATCTCTGGAACAACCGCAACATTTTCGATTTTTCCGGCCTGTTCCTCATCCTGCTCGGCGTGGTTTTCCTCATGGCCACCCTCGGTACTATCTGCTGGAGCGATATCTGGCGCTACTGGCCGGCGGTGCTTATCCTGCTGGGCATTTCCATCATCTTCAAAAGGCATCCAGTGGCCCTGCCCGGCTCAGGTCGCGGCAGCACCCCCAGCAGCGAGACCAGCGTGAGCATCAACAACATCCTGAGCGGCAGCGAGCGCCGGATCAACAGCCAGGAATTCAAGGGCGGCGACGTCAGCAACATCCTGGGCGGCACCAAGCTGGACCTGCTGGAAGCCAAGCTGGCTCCCGGCGATTGGCTGCTCACCGTTTCCACGGTCCTGGGCGGCGTCGAGATCATGGTGCCCCGCGACTGGCAAATCGAAGTGCATCCGACCAACCTGCTGGGCGGAGTGGACGACCATACCCGGCAAAACCCGGCCGTGGGCGGCGGCAAACTGGTCATCAAGGCCTCGGCCCTGCTGGGCGGAATCGATATCAAGAATTAACTATTTTTTTCGACACGTAAGCCAGGCATGTTTTAAGCCTTAGTCACAAAGTCTTTATTTCATTTTTCGAATTCCAGAACAACCCGCGTACCATTTCCATGTTCTATTCTTATCGTACCCTCTATCTGCTTTACTAATATTTTTACCAATTTCAGTCCAAAACCGGGTGAATTTTCAAAATTAACCTTTTCCGGCATGCCAATGCCATTGTCCTGAATGGCAATAGACACGCGATCACCCTTCAATTCAGCGGATACCGTAATCAATCCATCGCTTCTACCTGTAAAGGCATACTTCATGATGTTGGTTAAAAGCTCGTTGATTATTATTCCGAGTGGTTGTATTTTTTTTGCATTCAAAACAAAATCAGCAATCTTTTTTTCGACTTTCACCTTGGCACTGTTGGGGAAGTTCGCGACAATTTCATCCACCAGGGACGGGAGATAATTCCTGACCTCTACCTGATCAGAACCGATAGACTGGTACAATTTTTCGTACAACACTACCATACTCTGCACACGGCTACCGGCATCTTTCAATGCCGCGATAGCATCCGGGTTTTTCAAAGTGCTAGCCTGAAGAGAAAATAGACCCATTACAGTGGCCATATTGTTCTTGATGCGGTGGTGTACTTCTTTGAGGATGAGTTCTTTCTCTGCGAGCAGGTTTTTTATTTTCTCTTCGGCAATCTTACGTCCGGTGATATCC
>JAHIKI010000060.1 GCA_018897435.1 Acidobacteriota bacterium
GGTGATAGGTGATCGGTGATCGGTGATAGGTAAAAAAAGAAATGCTTGATTTCTTCCTACCTATAACCCATTACCCATGACCTCTAACCTTTATTCGACATATTTCAGAAACACAGCACGGACCTTTTCCATCAACTCGGCGATATTCTCACGGGAAAAGCCCTGTGTCGAGATCGGCTTTTCTATGACGAATTTTATTCGGCCGGGGCGGATGAGCAGGCTGTGGCGGCGGTTGATGAGATAGGCGCCTTTTTGCACCAGGGGCAGGATCTCCAGCCCGGTTTCCAGGGCCAGCAGGAACCCGCCTTTCTTGAACGGCCCCAGTTTGCCGTCGCGGCTGCGCGTGCCCTCGGGCAGGACCATAAAGGAATAATCCTTTTTCTGGCGGATCAGTTCGGCGGCGCGCCGCAGCGATTCCATGGCCTTGATGCCGCTCTTGCGGTTGACCGGGATCTGGCCCATGCGCCGGATCACCCAGCCGTAAACCGGCCAGTCGAAGTGGCTTTCCTCCTCGATGCCGCGGGCTTTGCCCGGGAAGCTGCGGTAGAAGACAAAGGCGTCAAGAATATTGACATGGTTCATCATTAAAAGATATTGGCGGCCGGCTTGGAAATTTTCCCGGCCCGAGACACGGACGCGGATGCCGCAGATCCAGACCAGCGAGCGGCATAGTCCCTTCAGCCAGGTTTCGAAAAAACCGCCGGTGCGGAACACACTAATCAGCAGGAGGCACAGCCCCCCGAGAGAAAACCAGATCCAGCCAACGCACCAGATCAACAGGGAAAGGGCGGCTGCGGCAGCTTTCTTCATGCCAGGATGGCCAGTTCACCGGGGAGAACTTTCAGGCGCAGCGGCGTCAGGCCCAGCAGCTCGCCGTCGGCCATGAGCAGTTCCTGGGGGAAGCTGTCGATGGTGATCTCGGCGGCGCGAAAGGTCTTAACCTTGGGGTGGCTGACGTGGGTGCCCTTGAAGACCCGGGAAAAGATGTTCAGGATGTCGCGGCGGTTGACCCCCTGGAAAATAACCAGGTCCACCCAGCCGTCCTGGGTGTCGGCCATGGGGGCGATCTTCATGCCGCCACCAGTGAACTTGGAATTGGAGATGACCAGGGCACTGTCGACGATCTCCAGTTTTTCGCCGTCGACGGTCAGCCGCATGCGGTTGTTCATGCCTTTGGCCAGTCGCATTAGTACGGCCAGGCTGTAACCCAGGGAACCGAAACCCTTCAGTTTCTCGTTGGTCAGCTTGAGGATGTCGGCGATCAGGCCGACGCCCAAAATATTGAGGTAATACTGCTTGATTTCCTTTTGATCGCGTTGATAAGTGAATTCCACCAGGTCGACCTGGCGGCGCCGGCCGCTCAAGATCTTTTCCACCGCCTGGCGCCAGGAGATGGCGGAAAAATCACGCAGGAAGGAATTGCCGGTCCCGACCGGGATCATGCCCAACTCGATCGCCTGGCTAGGCCGACCCTCAGCGTACAGGCCGTTGACGATCTCGAACAGCGTTCCGTCGCCGCCCACGCTTAAAATCCTTTCATAACCGTTTTTGGCGGCTTCCCGCCCGAGCTGGAAGGCATGGCCGGCGTAATCCGAGACCTTGACCTC
This sequence comes from Acidobacteriota bacterium, assembly GCA_018897435.1. Classification (GTDB taxonomy): domain Bacteria; phylum Acidobacteriota; class Aminicenantia; order UBA2199; family UBA2199; genus UBA2199. Next base: position 1,608 of record JAHIKI010000060.1, read on the forward strand.
CATGGTTTTGATCTTCCGGCCCAGGAGTTCGCGCATGGCGGCGAAAGCTTTCAGTCCTTTGCCCTTGCCGGCATGGGGATTGAGAACGAGCATGGTTTTCGGGTCGCGGTCCATGTTCCGTTTATAGCACAGGCCGGGGGCAAAGGCAACCGCGGGACGAAAACGAAATCGGTGCAAGGCATACGGTTTACGGTTTAAGGTGAAGAAAAAGACAAAGTAAAAAGTAAGACAAGTAAATTCCAAATCACAAATTCCAAAACGAAGGCATAAGAGATTCTCTTCCGTAGGGAACGCAGATCTGCGTTCTCATAGGACGTAGGGTTTGATTAATCAAACCCTTACACGTTCGTTTAGATTCTTATTCTTCGTTTGGGTCATTGGTGCTTTGAAATTATTTGTGATTTGGTGCTTGGGATTTTATTCGGGTCATGGGTCATAGGTAATAGGTCATGGGTTATGGGTAGGAAGAAATCGAGCATTTCTTTTTTTACCTATCACCTATCACCTATTACCTCATTTTTCTTCAACATCGAACTTCTTCCTTCTCTTGCCGTGTACCGTCTACCGTCAACCGTACACCGTTCCCCGTCAACCGTACACCGTGCACCGAGTTTGTTGCTTATGGTATACTTGGCCCCAAGGAGGAACCCATGGCCACCGTTGAGACTTTTTCAGGTTTTCCCGAAAAAACCGTGTCTTTTTTGCGCGACCTGGCCGCCAACAACAACCGCGAATGGTTCAAGGCCCGGCGGACGGAATACGAGACCGCGGTCCTGGAACCGGCCAAGGCTTTTGTGCGGGCCATGGGTGAACGGCTGCGGCGCCTTTCGCCGGGGATCAAGGCCGAGCCCCGCACCGATGGTTCGCTGTTCCGCCTGTTCCGCGACACCCGCTTTAGCCCCGACAAGTCCCCTTACAAGACCAACCTGGGGATCTATTTCTGGGAAGGCAGGGGATCGCGGCTCGAATGTTCAGGCTACTATTTTCACCTCGAGCCGCCGACGCTGATGCTGGGCGCCGGGCTGTACATCTTCCCCCGGCCGCTGCTCGAGCGCTACCGCCGTGCCGTTGCCGACCCCGATTACGGGGCCGAACTGGTCGACATCGTCAAAAAGATAACAGCACGGCGGGGCTACACGCTGGGCGGTGAACATTACAAGCGCGTGCCCGCCGGCTTCGACGTCGCCCCGGAAAGCGCCGGATTGCTCCGCCACGCCGGTCTCTACGCGGCTGTGAGACGCCCATACCCATCGAACTGCACTCTCCGGCCCTGGTCGACTACTGCTGGAAAAAGTTCAAGCCCATGGAGCCGCTGCAGCGCTGGCTCACCGCCATGATCGGCGGCGGGTTCGAGCTGTAGGCAAGAGGTTATGGGCGAGGGGCTATAGGCTATGGGGAAGAAAACAGAAGTCAGAGAACAGAGGACAGAATAAAGAAAAGAAAAAGATTATCGCTTTCTGTCATCTGTTTTCTGTTTTCTGTCTTCTGTCGTCTTTTCTTCTCTCATCACGCATTACGCATCACAAATCACGAGTTAAGAGGCGATGGGCTATAGGCGATAGGTTATGGGGCATGGGCAAGAAAACAGAAGTCAGAGAACAGATTGCCTCGCTTTTCTTCAACCTCGAACTCTTCTCCCTTGTTACCCGTCACGCACCAGGCCTACAAATCTTGGTGTCCGGGCACTATATCGCTCATATTCTTTTCCAAATATTCTCTTTAAATGCTCTTCCTCCGCGCCGACCATCACGCGGGCAAGAAAGACGAACAGCGCAGCCCAGCCGGCGGCGTACCAAGACGGGCGCAGAATGGCCATGCCCAGGACGACCAGCGCGCCGGCCGTGAATTGCGGGTTTCGCGTCAAGCCGTAGGGTCCTGTCGTGCGCAGGAGTTCCCGATCCTGCCCGATTGAGCGCAGAACGCCCAGGTAGACGAAGGCGACGATCAGGCCCGTCATTCCCGCAGCGACCAGCAGGCCGCTTAGCAGTATGACAGCCCCGGGGACACGGACCTCGTTGGTCAGGGACCAGGCCCAATTGTAAGGGCCATACAGCGAAGGCAGGGCAAAGAACAACCCCCAAGCTGAACAGGCAAGGAAAAGGGTAAGATCGCTCAGACGTCGATGGCGTTCATAGGACCGACGGCAGGCGCGACCCAGAAAAAAATACCCAGCCAGCGCCAGCAATGTTACCGAAAGGCAAAAGACCGGGAACACAAGCCGCGGGTGGTTGGAGCGGATGAAATGCCAGAAGTAGTGCGCGGCCGTCACCATACCAACGGCGGCGGTTATACCCAGCGCCAGCTTGGTTTTATTCATGACGTTTTTCATTTTTAAAAGGCTACTCGGTCATGACTTGCGATTCATGGAGTTTATTCCTCCTTGTAGAAATAAACAACAAAGGATCCCTCACCCTCCCTAACCAGCCAGTGACGAATGCCCAGGCTGGCCGCCTTGTCGATCAGGGGGGCGGGCAGGAAGGGGGCGCTCAACTTGTAGACCGTGCCGGCGGCCATGGCAGTCAGATCGGCCATGACCTGGTTGACCGGCTGTTCCCCCGCGGCCAGCTTGATCCGGGCGTCAAATTCCCCGGCGACCAATTTCGCGTCGAACCAACCGGGCTTCGCGGTATTGTAGGCATTGCCGGCGCTTCCGGTATACAGGTCCTGCCCGACCTCCCGACGCAGGCGGTTGATCAGCTCATCCACCTTGACGCTGCCGATGGCAGCCGCCTGCTGCAGGGTGGCCACCCTGGCCACGGTCCGGCGCAGCATCGGGTTCTGCAACTTTTTGAAAGCGGGAACGATCCCGATCAGGACATCCTCCAGTTGGGGATAGGCCTCCAGAAGCTGCAGCACCCTGGTTTTCGGGGTTATGATCAACTTGTCTTTCACGGTTTTTCCCCGCCGTAGGGGATCTGCGCCAGACTATTCAGGAGCTCCCGGCGCACCTTCTCCTCGCTGGCGCCGGCATGGATCTTTAAAATGAGTTCCTTGAGCTTCGCTTTTCTATCCTTGGATTTGTCGATGATTTCGCTCATTTTTTCTCCTCCCTATCACAATGCCCACTAATATTAAATGACGACAGCTTGGATTGCAAGAGTTTGAGAAGAGAATAGGCTGAAGAGTTAATAGGTAGATAGAAAAGAATTCGGCATACGGCATAAGGCAAACGGTAATAAAAAGTAGCCAGTAGGAAGAGGCAAGGGGCTAGAGGCGAGGGGCTATGGGTTATGGGCAATAGGTTAAAGGTCATGGGTAAAGGGTTATGGGCAAGACGATATAGGCGTACGGTACACGGTGGACGGTAAGAAAAAGACGAGGCTTGGGATAGAGACAGAAATTGTAAATGGGTGAAAGGGTAAACGAGTGGAAGGGGAAGAAAATCGTTCGAATTATTGCCATTTCCCGTCTACTCGTACACGCGTCTACCCATCTACTATTTCACCCTTCTACTCATTTACTTCCCGGTTTAGAACATTGGAATTTGGAACTTGGAATTTATTTGTGATTTGGTGCTTGGGATTTGGAATTTATTTAAGTACGGGAGGGTTTCAAACCCTCCCCTACATGAATACATTGCCTTTTCCTGCTAACACTAACACTATCACTAACACTTTTCTCAGCTTGGGTCATTGGAATTTGCTTTCTTCCGCCCTTGCATTTACAATGCCAAGCAACGAGGCAACCATGGCAACCTTGAATTTCACCATCGACGAGGCCCTGAATATTCTATGGGCCAACGGCATGCTTCCGGAAGGCATGAAAAACATCAAGGCGAACCGCGAAGGCCTGCAGGTGGCCTTGGCCGGGGGCATCGACATCATGGTGCGCCAGGAGTCCTTTTCCAATGGGATACTCAAACTGGCAATCACGTCGAAGAGCTGGGCCTTCAAACTCGCCGACAAGGCCGGCCTTGTCGATGAAAAGATCGACGAATTACTTAAAGATCGCCCCTTCATCCGCCGCGAAAACAAAACGCTGACTATCGACCTGAACCGCGCCCTGCAGAGCAAGATCAAGGGGATCCAGGTCAAAGATTTCGAACTCCTCGACGGTTTGGTCAAGATCACATTTTGATTTAGTCGGCAAGAGATCAACGTACACCACAGGTTATTATAAAAACTCATAATAGTGGTGTAACCGCCTTGACATTCGTACACCACATATAATATCATTTCATAATAAAAGGTGGTGTATATGGGGCTGGAAGCGAATCTCGTTTACCTGGAAGCCGAGCTGCGCAGCCTGCAGGAGAGGATCGCGGCAATCCGCGATTTCCTGCTGGCCAACCCGTCGTCTTCCATCTACCGCCGGAAGATAAAGGGGAGGGTCTATTACTATAAAAAATTCCGCAAAGGGGGCAAGTCAGTTTCGAAATTCCTGGGGGGGAGCGGTTTCGATCATAAGGCCGCAGCTTGGGAATTCAAGCGGGAGAACGAGAAGAGCGAGAAGGCAAAGCTGCAGCTGGCAAAGCTGAAAAGGGAAAAGCTGGCCCTGGAAAAACAGGCCCGGATCGCCCGGAAGGCCTACGATCATGCTGGGACTTGAACGAGAATTCCTCGCCCTCCTGAAGGGATTCCAGAAAAAAGGTGCGCTGGAGCATGTGGTCCTGATCGGCAACTGTACACCGTAAACCGTACACCGATTTCGTTTTATTCTTCCCCTAGCCCCTCAACCCTAAACCCTGTCTTCTGCCCCCTGTCCCCTATGTGGTTATGCCCTTTAATTGTTCAGCTTCCATTCCTTGTATTCCTTCAGATCCTGCTCGACAAAATACAAGCAGGCGGCGACCGCGGCCGCATCATCAAGATAGCCGACAAAGGTAATGAAATCAGGTATCATATCGAATGGATTCAGCACATACAGCAAGGCGAATACTATGGCCGCGATGGACCAGCGGGGGATTTGTTTATAATCTCCCCTGATGTAATCCCTGACAATGGACATGAGCAATTGCAGGTCTTCAAGAAACCTGCCCAGCGGACCGGCGTGTTCGAATTTTTTTTTGATGTCCGCTGATTTTTCGAGGACTTTTTTAAAATCCGCATCCTTCATTCTGGCGGCGCCTTTTTTTATGATCTTTTTTCCATCCACTGCAGTAGATTTCTTTTTAGGCATAAAATCCTCCTTTTGGGTCTCTCTAATAATGATTATAGTTAATTTTGCATTTTTTTCAACCGGCGCTCCCCTGGCCTCTTTCCACAAGCTTAAGGCTTATAAGGCAAGATCAGTGTCAGTGGCAGTGTTAATGATGGTAAAAGACAAAAATACGGTCTCTATTTTTTCTCCTCTTTTCTTCCCTAACACCATCACTATCACTGTTTTTGCTTGAAAACGGGACCGCTTTAAGATATAGTTAAAATATAGCCAGCTTCTGCCCCGGAGAACCCGAGAGGAGTGAATCATGAGCGCTGAAAAGCAAAAAACCATCCTGCTCGTGGACGATGAAGCGATCATCGCCATGAGCGAAAAAACGGCCCTGGAGAAATACGGCTATAACGTGATCACCGCGCTATCCGGTGAAGAAGCCGTAACAGCGGTTGAAACCACGCCCGCCATCGACCTGATCCTCATGGACATCAACCTGGGAGCCGGCCTGGACGGCACCGAGGCCGCGACCATCATTCTGCGCCAACGCGATATTCCCGTGGTCTTTTTGTCGAGCCACATGGAACCCGAAGTCGTGGAAAAGACCGAAAAGATCACTTCCTACGGCTACGTGGTGAAAGACTCGAGCATTACCGTTCTCGACGCATCGATCAAGATGGCCTTCAAGCTTTTCGAAGCAAAAATTAATGAGAGGGAGAAAGAGTCCCAAATGGAGGCTGCGCTCGAAGCGCTGGGCGAGAGCGAGGCGAGATACCGGGCATTTTTCAATACGTCGAGGGATTGCGCCTATATCACTTCGGCAGCCGGAAGATGGCTTTTTATGAATGAATCGGCAGTGGAATTATTCGGCTATTCAAGCCGTGAGGAACTGAAGGATGTCAATATTCCGGATCTCTATGTCCACCCGCAAGATCGGGTGAAGTGCATCGAGACTACCATGAAAAACAAATATAACAAGGAATTCCCCGTTGATTTGCGCAGAAAAGACGGCGCGGTAATCCATGCCCTTATAACAGAGGTGCCCCGGTACGACGGAGATGGCAAATTGATAGGATTCCAGGGAACGATCCGTAACATCACCGAACGCAAGCAGGTGGAGACCCAAAGGGCGGCTGATCTCAAGGAGCTGCGGGAGAGCGAACAATGGAATAAATTGATTCTGAGCACGGTATTGTCCGGTGTCATGGTGATCGATGCTGCCACTCGCACGATTGTTGAGGTAAATGATACAACACTGAAGTTAATCGGCCTGCCGAAGGAGCAGGTTATCGGTTCCGTTTGCCATCGTTTTGTCTGCCCGGCAGAAGAAAAGAAATGCCCGGTTCTTGACCTCGGCAAGGAGGTTGATTCCTCAGAAAAGATCCTGCTGTCAGCGGCTGGAGAAAAAGAAAGGAATATCATCAAGACGGTTGTTCCCGTGCGTGTGCAAAACAGGAAGTATTTAATAGAGAGTTTTGTGGACATCAGCGAGCGCAAGCAGGCGGAATCCCAAAGGGAGGCTGCGCTCGAAGCGCTGCGGGAGAGAGAAGAGCAGCAGCAACTGATTCTGGCAACGCTGCCGATTGCGATCTTTACTTCTCCGCTTGATCCGGAAATTGATGCATCCTGGGCAAGCGGCGATATTGAAAAAGTGACCGGTTTCACCGTTGATCAATACATGGCGGAGAAGGATTTCTGGAGAAATCGCATTCATGCGGACGATCGCGAAAGGGTATTGGCTGCTTACAGGGATCCGGCAGCGAGCGATGAGATTGTTCTCGAGTACCGCTGGTTGTGCAAAGACGGGAATTACAAATGGTTTTATGACCGGGCCATTAAAAAACGCACCCGGCAGGGGATTCAGTATTTCGGCATGATTCTTGACATCAGCGAGCGCAAGGAAGCGGAGGAGGCGTTTTTACGGGAAAAAGCCTTCCTTGACCAACTGGTGGAAAGCGCGCCGGAGGCCATTGTCTTCGGTAAAAACGACGGATGTATCCTGCGCATCAACAGCGAATTCTGCCGGCTTTTCGGGTACAAGGAAAAAGAGGTGCTGGGAAAAAACATCGATGACCTGATCGCTTCCGCCGAAAAAAAGAGTGAGGCGTTCTCCGTAACGCAGACGGTGGGAAAGGGGGAAAAATTCAGCTTGGAGACCGTGCGTCAACGCAAGAACGGCAAGCCCATCAATGTGTCGCTGATCGGCTCTCCGATTATCATCGATGGCCAACAGGTTGCAACCTATGGCATCTACCGCGACATCAGCGACCGCAAGCGGGCGGAAACGATACAGCATATCCAGTATGAGATCGCCAACGCCATGATTAAGGCCGAAACCCTATCCGGTCTTCTGGAAACGGTCAGAAACGAATTGAGTTCGCTGATCGATACGACCAATTTCCTGCTCGCCCTATACGATGAGGCAAGCGGTATGTTTTCTGCTCCTTTCGAAAAAGACGAAAAAGACGCCATACCGCAATGGCCGGCCAAAAAATCGCTGACCGGGCTGGTGATCCGGCAGAAGCATTCCATGCTGTTGAGCAAAGAGCAGATCCGGCAGATGTCCGAGGCAGGAACCATCCAATTGATCGGCTCGAGAGCTGAAACCTGGCTGGGCGTGCCGCTGTTGATCAACGAAAAAGTGCTGGGAGCGATCGTGGTGCAGAGTTATGACAAGGCGGACGCCTATGACCCGAGCAGCGTCAACATAATGGAAATGATCGCCAGCCAGTTAAGCGTTTACATCGAGCGCGAGCGAGCAGAGGACGCGCTGCGCGAGAGCGAGGAGCGCTATCGGGCATTGGTGGAAAATGCAAGTGATCTGGTCTACAAGACGGACAAAACGGGAATTTTCACTTTCGTAAATCGGGCGGCGGTCCTTATTTCAGGATACGAAGAAAGGGAACTTATTGGCAAGCAATATACGATAGTGATCCACCTGGACATGCGTGACCAAGCCATTAAGCTCTTCGGTCGTCAGTTCGTAAGGAGGATTCAAAATACATATTTCGAATATCTCCTTCTCACGAAGGATGGCCGTGAGGTCTGGCTTGGACAAAATACTCAGTTGATCATTAAAGATGGCCAGGTGACGGGCTTCCAGGCAGTAGCCCGCGACATCAGCGAGCGCAAGCAGGCGGAAGAAGAAATAAAACGACAATTGGCGGAAAAGGAAATCCTGCTCAAGGAAGTCCATCACCGCATCAAGAACAACATCGCCTCCATCGGCGGCCTGATATCCCTGCGCATGCAATCGGTCACCAATCCCGAGGCGATGGCGATCCTGAAGGATGCGAACAGCCGCGTTGACAGCATGCGCATACTCTATGAAAAGCTGCTGCTCACAAAAGACTATGCAGATCTTTCAGTGAAAAATTACGTCGAGAGCCTTAGCGATTCAATTGTCGCATTGTTTCCAGACAAAGCAAAGGTAAAGCTTGACAGGCAGATCGCTGATTTTCACCTTGATGCAAAACAGCTGTTTCCCCTGGGGATCATCATCAACGAACTGCTTACCAATATCATGAAATATGCTTTCCTCAATAAAGATGCCGGGATAATCAAGATTTCCATCACAAATATTGACAACCATGTCACGCTCGCCATCCAGGATAACGGCAGCGGGCTGTCGGCCGGGTTCGCTATCAACAAAGCGAAAGGGTTCGGCCTCACGCTGGTAAAAATGCTCAGCCAGCAGTTGGGGGGCAGTTTTTCAATGGGAAATCATAAGGGCACAAGGTGCAAAATTGAATTTGATATATAAAAAGGCTATGGGCGAGAGGCGATGGGCTTTAGGCGATGGGTTAGAGGTCATGGGTGATAGGTCAGAGGCTAGAGGCGATGGGCGATGGGCTATAGGGAAGAAAACAGAAGTCAGAGAATAGAAGACAGAATGAAGAAAAGAAAAAGACTATCGCTTTCTGAATTTACCAACAAAAAATCGCATTTGATTTTGACTTATTCTTTTATACTTTTTCTTCAGGTTTATTTTCTTTTTTCTTGAATAATAATGCCAAAGGTCCCCATATTAATATCATATGTGATATTACGCCTCCAGCTAATATATTTTGTATTTTCCCATAGCATCCCGTGCCCTTCAATGCATAGGAACTAGCTAGAATGACTGCTCCCCAAATAACGGCACTGACAATAATAAAAACTCCGATTGTTTTAAATTTCTTGTCCATTTTTCCTCCTTTTAGTTGTACTAATGAAAGACCTGGTGCCAATGCGCTCCTAGTGGGCTTTTCGCCAACTGACTATTCCTTGGATCAGATGAGCGCCCGAAGCCGCGCCGCATACAAAGAACAAAAGGAATTTGCCTAATGACACTCCGCCCTGGGTGTAAAATACGATCGCCACACACAGAAAAACAAGGCTTACGGCAAAATAGCGCAGGTAACCTTTTTTCATTTCTTACATCCTCCCGATTCCGGTTTTTGAATTTCCTGTAAATATTTTTACGCTTTGGTCCAACTTAAATACGACATCCATTGATAAATTGTAGATGAAGGTTTGGCGCCTGTCAAATGCTTCATGCCGGCATCGCAACAACCGCCCCTACCCCAGGAAATCCGGGTTTGATAAATCAAACCCCTACGGATATCGGCGATAATGCGGGAGGGTTGCACCCCAAGGGATTAAACCCTCCCCTACATGAATATATTGCCTTTTCCTGCTAACACTAACACTATCACTAACACTGGGTTTTAGAGAATTTGGTGCTTGGGATTTGGAATTTTAGCCTTCCCGTCCACCGTACACCGTAAACCAAGTTCTTTCTTATCACCTATTACCCATCACCTGGTGCTCGCTTTTTTCTTCCCTATAGCCCATAGCCTCTCACCCCTCGCCTTTGTCTTTTTCTTCCCTCATCACGCATTACGCATCACGAATCACGAAGCCATGCTTGTTTCTTTTTCTTCCGAATCACTAATCACTAATCACTAATCACTGCCCCCTTCGCCCCTACCCCTGCCGCACGCCCTAAGCCGTCAGCCGTATGCCGTACACCGAGTGCCTTCATTCTTCCCTCACACCGTCAACCGTCCACCGTAAACCGAGTTCTGCCTTGGCATTCCCCTACCCCGCCTTCTGCATTTCCAGCTCCGGGCTCTTGGCCATCAATTGCCGCACGAAGCTGGGCGTTTCGGGATCGCTCAAACACGACTCACCATACAGGCTAACGTAATTTGCCGCCATCTGCGGCAGCTCCTCCAGGCCCAGCATGCTGTCGCTGCCTTCCAATTTGGTCACGAAACAAAACACTTTCTGTTTTAGCATTTTTTATCTCCTGCCACAATAATAGTATCGGGGGTATGACAAATGATGTCATAGGGGGAAAGGAAAATAAAAAACATTGAATTGTTGAAGGGTTGAAGAATTAACGGGTGGAAGTGTTAAGATCAAGGATCAGCGGCAAAAGTCCGATCTTTGCGGTTTCCCTTCGGGGCATGAGGATCAGGTCTTGAATTAGCAGGTCGATCATTAACCTTCCTCATATCTGCTCAGGGTTAACCTGATGCTTGAATTAAGATGAACAGCGTCGGGATACTCCAAGCGCAATGGACGCTGCATGTCTTGAAACTATCAAATAAAAACTGTCATTTCAAGACCTAACCCTAAGCCCCGTCCCTCAAGGTCCAAGGAGATTTGGGTTATGATCCGGAAAAAGACATTGTCAAAGTCGTTCCATTGGTTATTCCACTTGGACCTGGTAAAATGACGGTTCCGCTAGATCCAACCAAAGCCCAGTTTCGTACACCGGAGTTGACGGAGTAGATGATGAAAAAGTTTTTTCTATTTGGTTTGTTTCTGCTTGTCGCCTGCGACAGCGCCCAGACGCACCAAAAAGCGGAAGAGACTTATTCCAAATACCCATGGCAATTCACCGCACCCATGCCGCATGGGCGCTATGGCCATGACGCGGTCTATGCCTCAAACGGCAAGATATATGTAATGGGCGGGCAGGCATTCAAAGTGGCCAAGGGATTCGCGAAAGACAAGGAATTCGACAGCTGGCTGATAAAAAAATTCAACAATGGAAGGTATTCCAACTTGGCCTATGACATTAAAAAAAATGAATGGGAATTTATGACTTCCATTCCAGGCAGGGTTAACGAGTTTATAGTGTTTTTTGATCCCAATGAAGACAAGTGGAGCGAAAGACGAGGATCTGTGAAATTCTTGACTGAAGATGAAAAGATCAAAATGAATGAGCCTCGGAGGATAGGATTAAAGCCATTTAAAGTCTATGGAACCAACCTTGAAAGACAAGGTAATGGCGTGGCTTTATCACTTTCAAACCGCGACTTTATTTTATGGACAGGAGGCCAGAGTTATATCAGCGATGTCGAAGATTTTGTTTTGCCATACTTTATTCAATCTGACAGCTGGCCAAAAGCTACGCAAAAAGAAATGGATGGCGGAAGCTGGCTTAAAACCTTTTATGACACCAATATTCCTCCCATGCAGGAGCCCCGGCGTAACCACCAAGCCGTGACAACTTCCGACGGAAAGATCTATGTGTTAGGAGGATGGAGAAAGGAAAAAATCGGGGTTGATCCAATAAAGCACACATATTTGAAAAAAATTGACGTAGTCTCCAAAACCATGGAGTGCTACGACCCCATGACCAACAAGTGGGAATACAAAAAGCCATTGGGCAGGGTACGGATGGTATTCGCTGCCGTGGCTGGGAAGGACGATAAAATCTACGTGTTCGGCGGCGCGGCCGGCATGTCCGACGACCGCAAAACCCCGATATTGGATACGGTCGAGGTTTACGATCCCAAAACCGATTCCTGGTCTTTGCGGAAACCCATGCCCACCGCGCGCTTCGACCATGCAGCTGTCCTGGCCGCTGATGGCAGGATATACGTCATGGGCGGGGCTGAAGCATACGACGAGATATCTTCCGCAGTGCTTATATTCGACCCGGCGACCGACAGATGGGAGCATGGACCCGACATGATCCTGTCGCGCGCAGCCCTCGCCGCCGCGGCCACTCCGGACGGGAAGATCTACGCTATCGGCGGCACCGACGTCGGTGCTTATAAAAACAAAGCTAATTGGCAGCATCTGACCAGCTTGGTTCCAAAAGATGAATTGCGTGGCTATGAAGGCAAGGTCCTGGATTCAGTCGAGGTTCTTGACATATACAAATGGAAAAAGAATAATAATAAAAGGAATGACAAAAGCAAGTGAATGCCCGCTAGGCTTGGTGCCAAAGTATGCCCGCTAAGTCGGCAGTGCGATGGCTGGTCGCGCTGGAGATCCTGCTGGTGATCGTCGCCTTGTCCATCGAGGCTCCCGGACCATACTCGCCGTTCAGCAGCGGCTGGGGCATCGAAAAGTGGAGCGAGCAAGCGCCGCTGCTGGGCTGGCCGCTGCTTATCTTCGGGGTGGCCGCCTACATCGGCGTCTTCCAGTTCAAGCCCTGGGGGCGCAAGAGTTATCTCATTTACCATCTCCTGGACCTGGTTTCCATTCTTGTCCCGAGTGTGGTCCACATGCCCCCCCTGGGCGCCGTTTTTTACTGGGCCAGCTATGTCGCCGTCGCAATCGTCCTTTATCTCCTTTATCTCACCCCGCTGAAGGTGCATTTTAAAAAAAAGGAAGCTGCCGCTGAGCCGGCGGGTCCGGAAATCCCCGATACCGCGAGCGAAGAAAACCCGGCTGATCGAGCTCAGGAATCCTCCGGGAAAAAGGAAAACACCGCTCCCGGGCCAAAAGCCCTGGAGTCTCCTGTAGCCAATAATAAAGGGAACCTGGTCGACCGGGTCACGGACTGGCTGTTCCCACGGACCGCCAAAACGCGAGCGGCGAAGGAGCCGCCGATGCAAAGGAACAAAAGGCGCGCCCTGCTCATGGAACATTATGTTTTCATCCTCTTTATAATGTTTGTAATCATGCTGACGGAGTTCAGAATAAATGGCCTGGTCATCGTCGCGCTGTGCTTCGTGGTGTACAACCTGGCGCAGCGGAAAGGCACCCCGTTTATCGTGCTCTTCCCGGCGCTCCTTGCGGGCTACTGCCTAATTCCCGTGGCCTCCTCCCTGTTCGGCTACATGCTATCGGATTTTTCAAAAAGTTTCCTCCCCTACTTGATCCCCTACATAGCTGGCTGGCTCCTGCTGTTCCTTCTAGAGGTCAGAACCCACAAGTTCATCAGGAACTACGACCAGCCGCCGCCGGAACCCGCGAAGGACGAGGCGCCCTAGTCGACCGGGCCATGACGGACAGAACTTTAATAGACGATATAAAAATTTCCTTGCGCTCCAAGACCGACGACGAACTGCTGCGGATCTGGATGGAAAACGACCGCGAGGAGTGGTCCGGGGAGGCGTTCCAGGCCGTCCGCGAACTTTTAGAGAAAAGAGGCCTTGCGGTTCCCGAGCCAAAAGAAAACCCTGATAGGCTGGACGAGGCACAGTGCCTGCCCGCGGGACCAGGCCCGAAAAATGCGGCCAGGAGGGCCTTGATCGTCCTGCATTTCCTATACATGGGAGGAATACTGTTCTACGTCATACCGAACACAGGCCTGCTGTACCCGGGAGCCGTCCTTATCCTCATGTTCGTTATCCAGGTCAATTTGTTCGACCGGGCCAGGAAGACGCTGACCATCATATGCTGCCTGCTCGTAGTCCTGGCAGCCGTTTTCGTCCTGGACCTCTTGGAAGTGATGTACACCTTTTCGGCAGCCGGCTTTGAAGGAGAATCACTCCCCATGCTCCCCATGTTTCTTATTACGCTCTTTCTTGTTCTTCTCGAAGTCGCAACCATCATATTTGCGACTCTGCATTTTCACGCCAAGAGTGACATGAAGGTCGGGTCTTGAATTAACGGATTACTTGAATTATTTTTGAGGCAGATAATTTTATTTATGCTACAATTCCCGCTACGGAGAGAGGTACTGATGCCAATTAGAAAAGTTTGGTTGGGAATCATCCTTATCGCTTGCGGCGGGTTTCTCAGCGCCCAGCCCAAAATGCTGGACGTACCAGTCACGGTCATGAAGGAAACCGAGCTCAAGATCGAGCGCGGCAACTGCCTGGTGTACTGGAAACCGCTGTATTGCATCTACCCGGGGAGCGGCTACCGCCTCGAAGCGGTGAACGGGACGCGCCGGGGCAAAAACCCGGTCAAGCAGTTCACGGTGAACCTGGACGGCAACAACGCGTTGGACTGGTTCGCGTCGAGGGACAACTCGCCCCGGAGCGAAAGCAGCGTATGCATGATGGGGCGGAGCGTCCTGCGGGTCACGCTGCGCGGAGAGCCGGGCGATGGCATCGTTCTGGGCATTCACGCTGAACCGGGCAAGGTGGACCTGGCAAAGTTCAGCGGGGGCGCCCACTTCTATACCCAAGTCGAACAGCAGAACGCGCGCATGCGGGCAACGATCCCGCAGTATGGGGCACCCCCTGACCCCGCGCCAAGCATTTCCCTCCGGGCCGACAGGACGGCAATCGCCATCGGCCAGGCCGTAAGGCTGTCCTGGGACGCGCAAAACGCCAAGTCGACGCTGTTTTCATCCCCCGACCTGGGCGTGGTCGAAGCCAGCGGCTCGGCGCTGGTATGGCCCGAAAAGGACACCCTCTTTAAGATCGAGGCCGTGTCAAGAAGCGGCACGGCAAAGGCCGAAGTCCTGGTCAAAGTGGCGGTCCCCGAGCCCGAGCTGGAGGTCAGCCTTGACCCGAAAACGGTCTATGAAGGCGAGGAAGCGACGCTGGCTTGGAGGACGAAGAATGCGCGCCTGGTCAGCTTCGCGGATTCCAAGTCTTCCTCCCTCCCCCTTTCAGGCAAAATGAATGTCAAGCCGAGACGTCATGTTCCCTTCGAGCTGCAGGCCGAGAACGGCGAAAAGAAAGTGCGGAGATCGGTGGAGGCTAGTGTTCTGAACAGGGAGGAGGAGCAAAGGCGGGCCGAGGAGGAGAAGGCGCGCCGCACCATACCCCCCGACGTCGACAAGACACTGCACGGGCTTTGGAATGAGCTGAAAACCGCCCTGCAAGCCGGGGACGCGGAAAAGGCGGCAGGATTCTTCAGCATGGAGACGCGCGCCAAATATCTGGAGATATACACGGCTTTAAAAGACAAGCTGCCCGAGGTTGGGTCGGAGATGCGCAAGATCGAGTTCCTGTCATTCGAAGGAAACGGGGCCATTTACCGCATTAAAAGAAAGGAGACCATCCAGGGCAAGGAATACGACATTTCCTACCGGGTCTATTTCGTCATCGACCCTAATGGCCAGTGGCGGATATATAAGTTCTAGAACAGCAGTCAGCGATGGATTGGATAACAATAAAAAGTTGCTATAATGGGTTTGGGTAATAATGCAAGCCGCCCGCAAATGTGCTTGCGCTCTCGATGAGGAGAAAGATGAAGACAAGAGTACTGGGATTGCTTGTAATTCTTCTGGCCGCCGGACCGATCCATGTAAGTGCGGAGACCAGGGGGATTTCTGCTCACGACCTGTTCCTGGCCATCAAGAACCGCAACCTTGAGCTTTTCCAGGCCTATCTTTCCAGGAAAGCCGATTGGAACGCCAAGGACAAACATGGCAACACGCTCATCCACGCACTGATCTATCCCAGTTCGATCTCTCTGCCGGAAGCGGAATCCCCCGCTAGCGAGGAGAGCGGGACCACGATGCGGACAGCTTCGGTAAATACGGTTGGCTCACAGAACAATCGAGTGGTCGGAGTTCCCATGATTCACTCCGTCCATCCCGTCAAAGTGGCCGTGCGCCCGGGTCCTCCGGGGACGATCGGCAGCCGCCTGCAAATGCTCATGAACATCATCGGCCGACTTGTTGACCGTGGCGTGCCGATCAACGGCACCAACCAAAAAGACCAAACCCCGTTGCACTTGGCTGTGCAGAGCGAAGTGCGGTTGGCCGTGATTCCCTGGAACCCAATCAATAAAGAGGGAGGATGGGAGCGGGAACCCGACCCGGCCCAATCCCGGCGCTTCATTAAATTCCTCCTGGACCTGGGCGCGGATCCCCGCCTTCACGATGCCTTGGGCCGTAAGCCGGTTTTCTACGCGGACGCCGAAATGTACCCATTGCTGCTTCGGCACGGGGCGGACCTCGAAGGCCGCGATCAAAACGGGATGACCCCGTTTCTGGCCGTCGAAGCAAAGAGGGCTTTGGCCCTGCTGCAGATTGGCGCCGATCCCTTGGCGACGGATAACAAAAGGCGCAACCGCTGGTTTTTCCTGCCCATCACATCTTGGAAGGAACTTGCCGAAAAACTGCTCACCCTCCAGGTGCCCATCAATCAAAGGGACGCGGACGGGCGTTCCGCCTTGATGGCCTACGGAGAAAAAGAACAGTTCGACCAGGCCCGCTTCCTGATCGAGCACGGGGCCAATATCAATATGGCCGACAAAAAGGGAATTACAGCGCTGCACGAAGCCGCCCTGCAACGCAACGTCAAACTCATGGAGCTGCTGCTGCAAAAAGGTGCGGAGGTGAACGCCCGCAGCCAATTTGGGCAAACGCCGCTCCATCTTTCCCGCTTCTATAAGGAAGGTGCCGTGCTGCTGTTGCGCCACAAGGCCGACCCAAGTATCACCAACAACCGGGGCGAGAACGTCCTCCACGACCTGGTCATGAGCACTACCCCCAGTTACCTGGAATTGCTATCCCTGTTCATCCGCCACGGCACACCGCTCGACCAGAAAAACAGCAGCGGCCGCACGCCCCTGAGCCTGGCCTACGGTTTTCACAATACAAAAGCCATGGAGCTGCTCCTAAAAGCCGGGGCCGACCCGTCCATCTCCGAATACCCGGGATCCTCCCTGCTCGACCAGGCCGAAAGAGAACCTCTCCAGCAAGACGTGTTGAAGCTGCTGCGCAAATACGGCGCGCACCGCAAGCGCTCCTGGCTCGACCGTCACCCGCAGGCGCTCCTGATCGGCTATATCTTTCTAGGCGTCATCCCTTTGTTGACCTTTCTTTTCAGCCTTTACAAACCATCGCCCTACATTAAGAGACTTTTGTGGTTTTTCATCGTCCCCGGTGTTTTCTATCTGATTGCTCTTATACTGAGAACTTGGCAATGGTCTCATGTCAGGGATAGTGAATTGGGATTACTGATCTTGATCATGCCGCCCCTGGCCGCTCTGCTGATGTCTTTATCAGGAACCAGGGCCCTGGCCGACCGCTACCCGCCCAGGCTGGGGATCCCGTTATCATTTTTGAACGCGGCGGGCTGTATGGGGTTGACTCTCGGCATACTACTGCTGTATTTCCCGAAAGTCCACGGAGAAGGTGGCCAAGCACTCGCCATAGCCGCGTTTATCGGTGGCGGGATTGCGGCCGTCATCACCCTGATTTTTGCTTTTGTAGTCTGGAAAAAGCGGCTGGCTCCCAAGAAAAATATCAATTTCGCTTCCCCTTTTAAAGAGGTCCAGAAAGAAAAGACAAAATGAAAACAGAGAAGATCGCCGTTTACTCTTTGACCTTCGTCCTTTTCTCGCTGATGATGCTGGTCTATTGGCTGCCGAAAACTACAACATGGTCCCCGGCCTACTCCCGGGTGATCGAAACATTGCTACTCTTCCTGCTGGCCCGGACCGGAGGGAATATTGCCCTGGTCATTTTTGACAATAAAATGACAGCCAGCATTCCTGCCGGCATCATGGCAATGATAATGTTCCCTTTGCTTCTGATCCGCTCAGAAGCGTTGTTCATTTTCACCCTCATGCTTTGGGCCCCCGTCACCACATTTTTAATTTCCTACTCATTGTTTAAAAATCGAAGCCGTTTCCCTCTTATGAACTTTGTAAAAATACTCGCTGCCGGGATATCGGCCTGCGCTTTTTACTTGTCGGTTATATTCATGATATTAAAAAACAATCCAGACATGAGTAGAGGTGGTGAATACGCAGAGTTGTTCTGGTTTGCGCTCGGCATCGTTATCGCCTGCATCGAGATCATCGTAATGATTATCGTATTGATTAAGGAGTATACGCTTCAGAAAGACGAAGCCCAAAAGGAACTTAAGGACAAACAATAAAAATTGTGAATTTGTTTGCCTTAGCACCGGCTTGAGGCAACCTCGACCCAGCATATTTGCAATTTGCATCCGTGATCAAATTTCCCCTTTCCACCTTGACAGGGGAAGATTCATGTTTTAATATGCCCATACTGTCCGAACCAGGTGTTTCTCGGAAATTGATTTTCATTCAGGAGGAAACATGAATCTAAAAAAAATCGTTTTTTACTTGGTGTTTATCATGGTTTTGGGGTTTGGCACACTGTGCGCCGCCGTCATCCAGACCCAGGTGTCCAACAACAATGAAAACATTGTGGCCGAACTCACCGCACTGACATTGCAAAACAATATTATAACGGTCAGGATCAAGATCATCAACAAAAGCGATGCAAGCGACAAGTTCGATTTTTATTTCAAGGATTGTTATATCATCGATGAAGCCAATCAAAAAAAGTATTACATTCTGAAAGATTCGGAAGGCCGCTGCATCGGCGGACCGTTCAGTTCTGATGGCGATGGCGGCCGCTTTGAATTCTGGATAAAATCACAGAACATGATGAATATGTGGGCCAAGTTCCCCCTGCCGACCGATAACCCTGGGTCCATTTCGATTTCCATTCCCGGTTTCATGCCCTTTGAGGCAATCAAACTGGCTTTGAAATAATTCATAATATGAAACATCCCTCAATGTGGATCGCTCCTTTTTTAGCCGCTTTCCTTTGCAGCGCAGCCGATACCCAAACGGAGCCGGGTCCGTCCATTCCGCCGGACGCCCATGAAAAAGCCATTCAATCCCTGAAAAAGCTGGGGCCGGGCCGGGGCGCTCTGAAATTATCCGCTAAAATGGTCAGGATAATCGGCGCGGTTTCTGAAATCAACATGAATACAGCCGCCATCCAGAAAGACCTGAAAGATCTGAACGCCACCATGTCCGACACCGAGATCAGGATCGCAATGGCCGGAGACGTTTTGTTTGACTTTGACAAATGGAACATCCGCCAGGACGCCGAAGCTCAATTGAAAAAAGTGATCAAGATCATAGCGGCCAGCAAAAGCACAGAAATTGCGATCAGCGGTCATACCGATTCCAAGGGAAGCGCGGAATACAACCTGAAATTATCCCGGCAACGAGCCCAGGCGGTCAAAGACTGGATCGTTAAAAATTCATCCATATCTGAATCATCCGTAAGGATTTCCGGGTACGGAGAGACCCGGCCCGCAGCCCCCAATAGCAAAGAGGACGGATCGGACAATCTCGAAGGCAGGCAGAAAAACCGCAGGGTGGAATTCAGCATCAAGATCCTCAAGAAGTAACGGCCGCGAAACACAGGGAAAGACCGTAAAAACGTGAATTTGCTTGCCCTGCCGCCGGCTTGAAGCAGCCTCGATCTGCTTGGAAAAAATCCTTCTTCCGGAAGCACGGCCGTGGACATAATGACAGTAAAGAAACAAGTCAGGAAAATCGGAAGTCGAACCATACCTAAACTGGTTTTATTAAACAAATAAACTTTTACCACAGATATTTGTGTAAAACTCCGGAAATCGGGTCATAGAACCTTGTATCACTTGCCTTTGCTTGAATTGCACCATACTGATACATTAAACAAACCGATATATCAAGATTATTTCGAAATCATTGATTGAAAGCACATTCCACAGGAAGTCTTTCAACAGACGCTGTAAAATAAACTTCGCTACAGCCCGCGAAATCGTGATTTGGTCCGCCTCGACGCCGGGAAACTAAAGCGACACAATCACTTTTTCGGACTTTTTACCGCTCAGGCAGCCCAAATCTATCCTGCCGATCACCCTTGGCGTCATATGAAAATAAATTGCGTCGCTCCCCCGTCCTTAAAGAGGACATTTCTACTTAACGTTGACAGATCCACAACTTAAGGACGGACTGATCAATAGTGAATTGTTTTGCCCTGCCGCCTTTTTAAGGAAATCTTTATTTGTCCTTCACCTGGAAGCAAAAAAGCAAGCATTGACCTGAATTACCTGTAAAGAAACTTTCTTCGGTTTGACTTGAGCCTGGGGATTCGGCTACAATGCCTTGACCATTGGAAACCAACCATACAGAGAAGGCAAGCATGGAAACTTTTTTCACTTTCCTGGAAAAACGCGTGGCCGACTCCTCGTCGCTGCTGTGCGTCGGCCTCGACCCGCACATCAGTGACCTCAAGGAAGCAACCGCCGAGGCGGCGTTCGACTTCTGTGCCGGCCTGATCCAGCGCACCGCCCCTTACGCCGCCGCGTTCAAGCCCAACGCCGCTTTCTTCGAGCAGTTCGACGCGGCCGGCTGGACGGCGCTCAAGCGCGTCATCGACGCCGTCCGCGAACAGTCGCAGCGCCTGGGCTCCATGATCCCTGTTATCTTTGACGCCAAGCGCGGCGACATCGCCTCGACCGCCGAAGCCTATGCCAGGTCGGCGTTCCAAACGCTGGGCGCGCACGCCATCACCCTCTCGCCCTACCTGGGCAGGGATTCCATCGACCCCTTCCTGACCGACCCGGAAAAGGGGGCGTTCCTGCTGTGCAAGACATCCAACCCCGGGGCCGGCGACCTGCAGGACCTGCAGGTTGTCGGGACGGAGCATGACAGCCGCCCCGGCGAACCTCTTTATATCGCCGTGGCCCGCCTGGCCCAATCCTGGAATGTAAAAAACAACATCGGGCTGGTGGTCGGCGCCACTCAGCCCGGGGCCATGGCGCGTGTCCGCGCAGCCGCGCCCGACCTGTGGTTCCTGGCCCCCGGCATAGGCGCCCAGGGCGGCGAACTGGAAGCCGCGCTAAAAAGCGGCCTGCGCCGGGACGGCAAGGGGCTGCTGCTTCCCGTTTCGCGCGCCATCTCCCGCGCCGCCGACCCCGGCAAGGCAGCAGCGGCACTGCGCGACGAAATCATCAATATCCAATATCGGCTCACAAATACCAGCCGCTAGTCAGCCGCAAGGAGTGATGGTCCAGAGGGAATGGGTTGGAGGTTATAGGCAAGAGGCGATGGGCTATAGGCAAGAAAACAGAAGTCAGAGGACAGCGTAAGAAAAAGAATAAGATTGATAACCCCGTAAAAAGTCATTTTATTATGTTTTTTAAAAATGAAATGCTGTATTATCAAGGGTTTTCAAATATCAGTTGTACCATTTTTAGACTTTTTACGAGCCCATCAAGATTAATATTTTCTTTTTTCTGTTTTCTAACTTTTCCCTTTGGCCTTTGTCTTTTCTTTCCCTAAACCTTCCACCGTCTACCGGAAACCAAGTTCTTTTTTATCACCCCTCAGCTATGTGCCCGCCTTCCTTCTCCTCTTCAAATTGCATGCCGGAATGTGCGGCCAGGCGCTTGCGGAAAAGCAGGAGGAACGTGCCGCAGGCCGCCAGCACGCCGGCCGTTATATAGGCCCAGGTGTTGCCAGAACCCAGGAAATTCAAGACAAAGGCGACCAGGGCGGCGATCCAGAAAACCGTGCCCAGGACCAAAGGCAGTTTGGGCCCGAACTTTTTCTTTTGTTCTTCGTTGGTGAACAGGTTGAAGGCGCCGAGGGCCAGGTAGACAGAGCCGGCGAAAAAAAGAAAATAAGGCATTCGCGAACTTTTTTTCAGCAAAACGAAGCCGATCAGTATCAGGGCTATACCCTCGGCGACATGGAAGAGGGCCGTGAAATTGGGAACCTTCTTTTCGATCCGCTGGTGGAACGCTGCCCCCAGGATGATGAAGGCGCCGGCGGCAAAGAGAAACAGGACAGTGAGCGGGTTCTGCCGGTAATGCTCGGCCTTGTCGATCCCCTTGAGGATCAGGGTAAGACCAACCAGGAAATGGGCTACTTTCTCCGCCACGGCGCTCTTTTTGGCAAATCCGAACAATCGCGGCATGGATTCCTCCGGAAATGAATGGAATTTCAGAAATCGGCATGCTTATTTTAAAGCATGGCCGGGCGGATGTCAAAAGGGTGCACAGTAAGTATTCAGTTATTCGTAGTGAATAATTTTATTTACGAGCAGGATTCGGACGTTCCAATTTAAATAAAATAAAAAAAAGTGGCTTTAGGTATTGACAATAGCCGATAGCCGTGATAGGCTATCGGTATGAAAAAACA
>JAHIKI010000061.1 GCA_018897435.1 Acidobacteriota bacterium
AGAAATCTCCCGGCTTTGCTTACTTCTATGTCTCAATTCGAAAATGTTAAAATCCCTTGGCTAAAAAATAAAAGTTTAATCTTTTCCGGCTTATCTCACTCGTAAATTTATGGCTTATTCCTTTCCGTGAAAATCTATGTTTAATAAATAAGTTTTCATCTTTTCGGCAGTCGCCTTCATCCCACCATCCATGAATGTTTTGTGAAAGACAGATATATCTTCTTTCGATATGTTTAATTTATTCGCTTCCTCAATCGGTGATGATTTACCTTCGAGAATACTCATAATGGATAATGCAATATCAAATGCATTTTTTCGAGAATCTGATATTTAGCCGTGCAATTCCTTGATCTTTTCAATCACCAGCGAAGTGGAGCGGACCTTGTCTCCGCCGACAATGGCCATTTCGCCGCCATAACTACGGACGATATCTCTTTCCGGGATGGAATCGATCGTGTAATCGGAACCCTTGCAATGAAAATGCGGGGTAATGGCCAGCAGCACGTTTGCGACCGTCGTTTCAGCAAAAAGGGTCACATAATCAACGCAAGTTAGGGCGGAAATGATCAGGACCCGTCCGCGCTCGTCGATCAGGGCGCGTCCGGCGCCTTTCAGCTGCTTCAGCGAGGAATCGGAATTCAAGGCGACCACCAGGATGTCGCCCTTGGCCTTGGCTTGCTGAAGGTAGCGAATATGGCCAATATGGATGAGATCAAAGCCGCCATTGGCCAGAACAATGGTTTTTCCCATTTTCTTTTCCCGGGCGATTTTTACGGCCAACTGCGGCAAGCGGAAATATTTTTTACGGCAAGGCATCCTGAAGTTCCCGGAGGCGCAGCGGGTAAGCCCCTTCGTGCATGACCACAATGCCCCCGGCGATAGTGGCCAGGCGCGCCGAAGCGCGCAAATCAGCACCAGCGGCCAGCCCCAATCCCAAAACAGCCAGAACTGTGTCTCCGGCACCCGTAACATCCACGATCTGCGAAGTTCCGTATATATCCAATTCACTCGGTTTTTTACCACGATTGAAAACAAGCATCCCCTTGTGTCCCCTTTTCAAGACAATTCCGGTTGCGTCCAGTTTGTCCAATAATTCAGTTCCGGCTTTTAAAAAATCACCATCGCTGAGAAATTTTTTTTCTGGAAAAATATTTTTTATTTCCGGCTCGTTTGGTGTGGCCAGGGTCACACCTGGAAAATCCAGCAAATTGTGCCGCGAATCCAAAGCAATGACTTTATCGGGAAACGTTTCCCTGATGTTTTTAAAAATCTTTGCAGTGACCGTTTTGGCGAGATAGTCGGACATGATCAGCAAATCGCTATCCGCCAGCACGTAAAAAAGCGCCTTGGCGAGTTTTTTCTGCGCCCGCTCACTGATGGCATCCGGGGGCAGGGTGTCTATGCGCAGTATCTGCTGCTTTTTGGTGTTGGCGCCTCCGGAAAGGATCCGGCTTTTCAACGGGGTCTGAAAGCAATCGGTCACCACCAGATTGTCTATGCTGATCCCTTTTTCGCTGAGCTGCTTCAGTAATATTTCTCCCGATGCGTCCTTGCCCACGAAGCCCACCGGCAATGGCACGGCCCCCAGGGTCAGCAGATTCATCACCACATTGCCGGCGCCGCCAAGCAGGTATTCGCTTTTCTCGAATTCGGTCACCAACACCGGTGCTTCTCGCGACACCCTGCCGGCAGAAGTGAACACATACTGGTCAAGGATTAGATCGCCCCAAACAACGATCTTCTTGTTTTTAAACCGGGAAACAACGGATTTTAGCGTGGGCTGCATGAAAAAATATTAGCAAATCGACGGGATGGAGTCAAGTTAGCCCGCATTTCTCACAGATATTGTCGCGAAATTGCGCAGATGAGTGTGGATATTAAGGAAGGCGACCGAGGAGACCGGAGACGTACTGTTGGTACGATGGAGGTATCCGACCGAACTGCCTGCCTGTCTGCGTGCCGCACAGGCAGAAGCGAGGACGCTCGCAGTCAGGGCCTGACGCCGTAGACATACCCATATCCGCAATTGCAGCAGATATTTGTGGGAAATGTGGGTTAAGTGCCGGGACGCGGAATTGAACCACGGACGCGCAGATTTTCAGTCTACCGCTCTACCAACTGAGCTATCCCGGCATTGAAAAAAATCATAACCCAAAAAGCACAAATAGTCAAGGGTCGTAAGAGTCCATAACATATTGGACTTTTTGTTATTCTTCAGGGCCGGGGATAGAATTTTATGATAAAAAAGCAATTGACTTTCCAAGTTTTGTATGTTAAAAAAAATGAGATGGGCAAAATATTGGGAATTGATCTTGGTACGACCAAGTCCGCAATCGCTTACCTGGAAGGAACCACCCCGGAGATCATCCTGAGCCCGGAAGGACACCGGCTACTGCCATCTATCGTCGCCTTTACCCCGACCGGCGAAAGGCTTGTCGGCCAGCCGGCCAAAAGCCAGATGATCACCAATCCGCTTAACACCATCTCATCGGTCAAGACCCTGATGGGGAAAAAATATTCGGAAGTCGAGCCCTATCTGCAGGAGTTTCCTTTTCACATCATCAAGCACGGCGACGATCTGCTTAGGATTGAGATCAACAACCAGATCTTTTCTCCGGAAGAAATCTCGGCCATGATCCTCCTCAAACTCAAGGATGCGGCCGACCGTTATCTGAGCGATCCCATCGACAGCGTGATCATCACCGTCCCGGCCTATTTCAACGATTCCCAACGCCAGGCCACAAAGGATGCCGGGAGCATCGCCGGGCTCAACGTCAAACGCATCATCAATGAACCCACGGCGGCTTCGCTGGCTTATTCCATCGACCTAAAGAAAAAAGCCAAAATCATTGTCTACGATTTCGGCGGCGGCACGATCGACATCTCGGTCCTGGATGTCCAGAACGGCATTATCAAAGTGCTGGCCACGGCCGGCAATACCCATTTGGGCGGCAACAATTTCGACATCGCTCTGACTCAAAAACTTACCAGCGAATTCGCCAACGAGAACCATATCGATCTTACCAAGGACAAAGCGGCCCTGCAGCGCATCCGTGAAGCCGCAGAAAATGCCAAGATCGAATTATCGGCGGTAGACGAATGCGAGATCAACCTGCCCTTCATCGCCGAATCCGAAGACGGTCCCGTTCACCTGATCAAATACATGCAAAAAACCGAATTCGAAAACCTGATAAAAAATGATGTCGATCAAACTCTGGAGATCTGCTCGCGGGCCTTGCACAACGCCAATTTGAAGATCAACGACATCGACGAATTCCTCCTGGTCGGAGGATCGACGCGCATCCCCTACGTCCAGCAAAAAGTCAAGGAATTTTTCAAGCGCGAACCTAACCGCAAGGTCAACCCCGATGAGATCGTAGCCATGGGCGCCGCAATGCAGGGGTCCATCATCAAGGGGGACAGCAAGGACATATTGCTGCTCGACGTCACGCCGCTGGGCATGGGCGTCAAGACCTTCGGCGGGGCGTTCACTCGCGTCATCAACGCCAACACAACCATCCCGGTCAGCCGCAGTCTGATCTTTTCGACCGTGGAAGACAACCAGGCCGAGGTGGACATCCAGATTTTCCAGGGCGAAAGGGAGATCGCCGAGGAAAACAAGCTGCTTGGGAAATTCACCCTGCTCGACATCAAACGCGCCCCTCGAGGAGTTGCCCGCATCGAGGTGACGTTCAGCATCAATATAAACGGCATCATGAATGTCTCGGCCATGGATCTTTCCAGTAAAAATAAAAAAGAAATATTGATCACCCAGTCAGGCCTGCTGAGCAAGGAAGAGGTTGAAAAGCTGCGGGAAGAAGCAAAGAAATTGTCCGAATTGGACCTGAAAAAAAGAGAAGTGATCCTTAAAAAGAACAAAGTCATCAACCAGATTTATTCACTCAACCAGCTGAGCCGCGGCAGCGGCCTGCCAGGAGAGATCAAAGGCGAAATCGCCACCCTGATCCGCGAAGCCGAAAGGGAAATTGAAAAAGAAAATATCCCCACCCTGGAAAATATCGAAAAACAAATGCTCGCACTTTGGCAAAAAGCGAGCGCTTTGAGCGGCGGCAGCGAACCATTGCCAAGCAAGATTGACCCGGCCATGGATGTCGACCTGAAAACGGAAAGCAGTTCAGGCAAGAAAAAAAAAGAAGACACCAAACCGCTGAAAATCAGTTTCAAATAACCGGCGCTTCCTTGCCAAGGGCGCCCTGTTTTTGGTCCGCTTGTTTTATGTTATAATTCAATCCTTCTTTTTCAGGCAACAGGAGAGCGCCATGCCGAAATTTTACCTGACCACTCCGATCTATTATGTGAACGACGTGCCGCACATCGGCCATGCTTATACCACCGTCCTGGCTGATGTCATCAAGCGCTACAAGCGGCTGCGGGGCTTTCAGGTCATGTTTTTGACCGGAACCGACGAACACGGCCAGAAAATCGAGAGGAGCGCCACCAAGCAGGGCCTGGCCCCCAAACAACTCGCCGATTCCATGGTGGAGCGCTTCAAGCAGCTGTGGCAGATATTGAACATCGATTACGACCATTTTATCCGCACCACCGACGAAGAGCATATCAAGGGCGTGCAGAAGATTTTTGCCAGGGTCAAGGAAAAAGGCGACATCTACCTGGGGGAATATGCCGGCCATTACTGCATCTCCTGCGAAAACTTCATCCAGGACAGCGCCGAAGAAACGGCCGACGGCAAAAGAACCTGCCCTGAATGTGGACGGCCGACCGCTAACCGGGTCAAGGAGAAATGCTATTTTTTCCGCCTTTCGGCTTACGGCGACAAACTGCTGAGATTCTACGAGGAAAACCCCGATTTTGTCACCCCGCGCTCGCGCATGAACGAAGTGGTTTCCTTCGTAAAAATGGGGCTGCGCGACCTGAGCGTCACGCGTTCCACCGTCAAGTGGGGCGTGCCGGTTCCGGGTGATCCGCAGCAGACCATATATGTCTGGTTCGACGCCCTCTCCAATTACATCACCGCCATCGATTACCTGAACGAAAGCGAACGTTTCACCGCTTTGTGGCCGGCCGACCTGCATATCATGGCCAAGGACATTCTCAAGTACCACGCCATTTACTGGCCGGCTTTTTTATTGGCCGCCGGACTGCCCCTGCCCAAAAAAGAATTGATCCACGGCTGGTGGCTGCAGGACGAAAAGAAAATGTCCAAGTCCAGCGGCAACGTCCTGGACCCCCATATCTTACTCAAACATTTCAGCGCCGACGCCATCCGCTATTTCCTGATGCGCGAGGCCTCCATCGGCGCCGACGGCAATTTTTCCCACGAGGGGTTCATCAACCGCATCAACACCGATCTGACCAATGACTGGGCTAACCTGGTTTCCAGGACTACCGCCATGATCGAAAAATATTTCAACAAAAGCTTCCAGGACCAGGGGCTGTACACGGAAAAAGAGGAAGACATCCAAAACGGTTACCTCGAGCTGGAAAAGAAAGTGCTGGACAATTTCGACCAATACCAGTTCAACCGCGGCCTGGAAGACATCTTTGAATTCATCAACCGCTTGAACCGCTATATCGTCGACGCCCAGCCCTGGAACCTGGCCAAAGACCAGGCCAACCTGCCGCGCCTGGCCGGAGTTTTAAAAACCCTGGCCCGGGCCATCCTGAGCGTCAACACCCTGCTTTCCCCGGTGCTTGCGGACACCGCCGCCAAAGTGCGCGCCATATTCAACGCCTCGGACGTTGCGCTCGGCTGGAAAAAACTGCCGGAAACCTTCGTCATCAACCAGGGCGCTCAGCTGTTCCCGCGTGTGGATAGCAAGGTTTTTTTCGGCGAAGCGGAAACGTCCCCGCCGCCAACCGCCGCCCCGGAAGTTTCCGACCAGGGCCTGATCGAGATCCAGGATTTCAAGAAAGTGCAGATGGTCGTGGCCCGGGTGCTGGAAGCGCAGAAAGTTGAAAAAGCCGATAAGCTGTTGCAGTTGAAAATTGATACCGGCAGCGATACCCGCACCCTGGTGGCCGGCATCGCCCTTTACTACAAACCCGAAGATCTGGTAGGCAGGAAAATCATCGTTGTCAAGAACCTAAAACCGGCCAAGCTGCGCGGCATCCTTTCCCAGGGCATGATCCTGGCCGCGTCCGATGCCGACGACCGCCCCTATATTCCCATCCTGCCCGACGACACCCCAATCGGAGCCATTCTGAAATAAGGGCCAATCCTAACCCCTTATCCCAATATCCTTAATTGAAATTCCGCAGCAATTGCTGGGCTAGGGCATTTTATACAAATTGAGAATTCTATTGACAATTTGTGTAAACGGAAGTCTTTTGAGGCCAACAAAAAGTCGTGCCCATGAAACGCAAGACGAAATACCCACGTAGGGGCACAGCGTGCTGTGCCCCGGATTTGGGCCAAACATGGCAAATGGGCACGGCACGCCGTGCCCTACAGTGACAGACGAATCATTTCCGCCAAGATAAACGGATGATTTTTGCTACCCTTACGGGAAAAAAAGATTCCCAGCCTGATGTTTCCCATATTTTTGTGAAATGTTAAAATACTGGCATGAAAAAACTGATTTTTCTGGTTTTGACGGTTTGCGCGATAGCCCAATACGGGCAGGATGTGCGTCCCGGGCCGGAACTTTTTGGATTTTTTTTCGTTTTAAAAAAAAGGAGATGCCCATGAATCAAACACGAACTATTCTCGGTCTTATAATCATGATTTTTTTCGCCATCCCGGTTCTTTTCGGTATTATCTGGGCCGTGGGCTTGACTCAGGCCGTGGTCTCGCAGAAGACGCTGTCCGAACTCCCGGGAGAGATCATCGCCGAGATTCCCGATCTTTTGGACGGGATGGTGCTGGCCGCCCGCGATGAAAACTCCGACCTCGATTACGATTCCCGGACCTGGCTGACGGCCATGGACGGGGCGAGCCCGACCCCCGGGGAACTAATGAAAGAAACCGGACTGAATGACTGGTTGGAAAAAGAGCTTTCCGGATCCTTACGCACTCTGGGGGATATTCTGAACGGCAAAACCGCGGCCCGGGATATCTGGCTCGACATGCGGCCGCTCAAGGCGGTCTTCAACCACCCGACCATGGAACGCTGGCTGTCCCAGGTCATGGAAAAACTCCCCCCCTGCTCTGCAAGCCAAGCAGGGGACTGGGAAAGGTTCCTGCTCAAGGAAAATCGCTATGATCCACTGCCTCCCTGCCGCCCCATGGCCGGCCAGCAAACGACCGCCATCGCCCTTATCCGCAGCCACATCACCCGGGACATCCCCGACCAGATCAATTTATCGGAAAATACCCGTTTTCCACACCACCGCTACAACATCGCCAAAACCGTGATGTCGTTCACGTATCTTTTATTCCTGATCCCGGTCGTCTTCATCGTTTTGGGGGCACTGGTCGCCGCCCGCAGCAAATCCCATTTCTTACGTTGGAGCGGCGCCGCGACCATGATCGGCGGGGGATTGGTTTTGGCGATGTCCTCACTGGTCAAAGGGGTCATCCCCTGGGCCATGCGCATCGGGCCGGTCAATTATTCCTCTTCCTGGACGCATTGGCAGGATGTTTTCTCTGACCATACAGGCGGCTTGGCCCTGGTGGTTTCACGCCATTTCATTTCTCCGGTCATCGCCGTGGCCGGGATTGTGTGCGTGGTAGGGCTGCTGCTGTTTGCTTTTTCCTTCACCTTCACCAGGGAAACCGCAGCCAAAACCCACGCTCCGCAGCCACCGCAGGCATCCTGAGGACCGCAGATTCCCCGAGAGCACAAAAGGCGGTCAACGCCTGATGGCGGGAAGTTGCAATAGGTCTTACTTACCATGTATAATGGAGCCATGAAAAAATCGCAGCTTAGCACCGCAATTGTCCTGCTGGGGGCGATCCAGCTAGCGGCGATCACCATTTCACCGCTGCCTTACGGCATCAACGTCCACCTGGCCCAAAACGATACCCTGGCCAAAGTCAAGGCGGCCGGGATCGCCTGGATCCGCATCGACATCAACTGGAGCGCCATCGAAACCAGCAAAGGAGAGTTTTACTACAGTGAAGTGGACCGCGTGGTCAATTACGCCACTGCCAACGGACTATCCATTTACGCTTCCATCGGCTTCACACCCGGCTGGGCCAACGGCAAAAAGGGACATACCTATCCTGCCACCAATGTCGCGGATTGGAAAAATTTCGTGTCCCGCACAGTCGGGCGCTATAAAAACCAGATCAAGTATTGGGGCATATGGAATGAACCCAATCTTAAATTTTTCTTTGCCCTGGGCAAGGACAAATTCGTTCAACAGATATTGCTTCCGGCCGCGCAAACCATCCGTGGCGCCGACCCGGCGGCTTTCATCGTCGGACCCGACCTGAGCCATAAAACCGAAACCGGGACGGAATGGTATTTCTGGATGAAATACATCCTGGATAACGCCGGTGGTTATTTCGATATAATTTCCCACCATATTTACGAAGATCACGGAGTATATTATATGTACGAACTGTTGGAAGAGGGTGACAAGTTCATTCCGGCAGTGAAGACGATCATTGAGGAGTCGGGGCAGGGCAACAAGCCTTTCTGGATCACCGAAACCGGCTGGAACACAAGCAAATATTCGGAAATCATGCAGTCCAACCGTTACTTGGACATGCTGCACGCCCGGGCCCGCAAGAACTACCCGCAAAAAGTGTTTTTTTATGCGATCATCGACGACCCCAACTCCGCCGTTCTGCCCTGGGGCATCCTGCGCAGGAACCTGGAGCACAAACCCGCTTACAACACGTACAAAGATTATATCGCCGGACTCATTCCCGACCCGGGCAATCCCGACGAAGGAAAAATCAACAACAAATGCTACGCCGAACAGACCGTGAACAATGGGGCTGCCGCTGCCCAGAACCCGGCGCTGCAAAAAATGCGCCAAACCAGTGATTTTTTGCAGGGCTATTCGGCCAGCGCTCAAAAAACCGTGGATATGTATTACGATCTGAACGAAGAATTCCAGAAAATCGCCCTGGCCGATTCCCGAGTTTTCAAACTGAGCAGGGGAATATTGGAAGAAGCACTAACGCTGCTTTCTGAAAACGGCTGGATCGATATGAATCGGCCTCTCCCCGAAGGCCTATACCGCAAAAGCAAAGATTTGATCGGAATTTTAAAAAGCGAATACCTTGATACCCCACTTGCCCCCTTGACCTTGCTGGTTGATAAAAATCTGACCATGATCAGCAGAATGACCCCACACGATTTGCTGGAATTTTACTTGAAAGAGGATATTCAAAAATTCAAGAAAATCCACTAAATGGGTTTTTATGCCGACTTTCATATCCATTCACGCCATTCGCGCAGCACCTCGCCGGCACTCGAACTGCCCGAACTGGCCCGCTGGGCCGGGATCAAAGGTCTCACTGTCGTGGGCAGCGGCGATTTCACCCACCCCCTCTGGTTCCACAGCCTGAAATCATCACTGAACGAAGACGCTCCCGGGTTGTTCTGCCTGAAAAAAAATCTATCCCGCGTGTATTTCATCCTGAGTTCGGAAATTTCCCTGATCTACAAAAAGAACAACCGGGTCCGCAAGGTTCACCTTCTCGTCCTGGCACCCTCTTTGGCTACGGTGGAAAAAATCAATGCCTCCTTAAGCCGGCGCTTCAATCTGCGCTCTGACGGCCGCCCCATACTGGGCGCAGCGGTCCGCGACCTGAGCGCCGAAATCCTGGACATCGATGACCGGGTTATGATCATTCCCGCCCATATCTGGACCCCCTGGTTTTCCCTGCTGGGATCCAAATCTGGATTCGACAGTCTGGAAGAATGTTTCGAAGATGTTGCGCCTTTTATCCATGCTGTGGAAACGGGATTATCAGCCGATCCCCCCATGCTGGCCCAGGTATCATCGCTGCGGCGCTACACGATCTTATCCAATTCCGACGCCCATTCTGCCCAGAACCTGGGCCGTGAAGCCAACGAGTTCGACTGCCCGATAAGCTATAACGGCATCGCCCAGGCCATACAAAGCGGCAACATTGTCCGCACCATTGAATTCTTCCCAGAGCAGGGCAAATACCACCATGACGGCCACCGCCTTTGCGGGATATCCCTGCCCCCGGCCGAAACCCGGAAACTGGGCGGAATATGTCCGGTCTGCGGCAAGCCTCTGACCCTGGGAGTCCTGTACCGCGTTAAGGAGCTGGCCGATCAGGCGCAAGAACCCCGTGTTCCATTTGTTTATCAAATCCCTTTGAAGCAGATTTTGGCCCAGATTTTGAAATGCGGAGAGACCTCCAAAAAGGTTGAGCGGTATTACTTTTCACTGATCGATTGCCTGGGTCCGGAATTCCATATTTTGCAGCGCCTGCCGGTCGAGGAAATTTCCAAGACCGATGAACGGCTGGCCGCGGCCGTTCAGGCCATGCGAGAAAACCGCGTCCGCCGCATCCCGGGTTACGACGGCGTTTACGGGAAAATCATTTTGGATTTCCCATACGCGATAAAAGGTTGACTTTTTTAACGGAATATATTATTGTTTTTTTTCAACTAAATTTTGGGAGGAAAAATGAAACAAAGAGGAAACAGTGTACGGCTTCTTTTGACTGTCGCCTTGATTACGTTTACCGGCATTGCTCTTTCTGCCAACGGCCTGAACCTCAACGGTTCGGGCTCGCGCGCCATGGGCATGGCCGGGGCGGTGATCGCCTGGACCAACGACGTCAGCCTCTTCTACTTCAATCCCGCCGGAGCGGCCAACGCCAAGGGCACATGGATCTCGCTCTTCGAGACCAATCTGCTGCCCAGCGGTACCTACACCGCCGCCGCCTTTGGCGTCGACGCCAAGACGAACAGCAAGCTCTACCCCGCCGGCGCGCTCGGCTTTATCAAGCCGCTGTCGGACAAGCTGACCATCGGCCTCGGCATCTACACGCCCTCGGGAACCGGCGCCACCTGGGACGGTGACCAACTGAAGAATCTAGCCGGCGGCAAGGTTTACACCTGGGAGAGCTTTCTTGGCGTGGTAACCATCTCCCCGCTCGTGGCCTACAAGATCAGCGATCAGCTGGCCGTCGGCGCCACGATCAACTTCAACTACGGCATGATGCACATCAAGCGCCCTGGCGTCGGCCAGTACGAGGAGAGCCTGACCGGCATCGGCTTCGGCGCCACTTTCGGCATGCAGTTCACCCCCAGCGATACGCTGGCTTTCGGCCTCAGCTACAAACTCCCGGTCAATGTCACCCTCAAAGGCGACGCCACGATGGCCTCGGCCAACCTGCTGGGCGCGGCCATCGATAGCGAGATCACACGCAAGACCACGCTGCCCATGTGGCTGGGCGCCGGCGTCAGCTTCAAGCCCATAGACAAGCTGCGGCTGGCCCTTGACGTCAACTGGACCAACTGGAAAAAGCTGGACAAGATCCCGGTCGAATTCTCCGAGACCCTGTGGACGCAGCTCATGAGCCATCCGCTCTACAAGGGCGCCTTTGACCAGAATCTCGAGCTGGATTGGAAGGATTGCATCCAGTACCGCATCGGCGCCGAGTACATGCTCTGTGAGCAGTGGGCGGTGCGCCTTGGCTACATGAGGGACCCGTCACCCGCGCCGCTAGCGACGATGAACATCCTGCTGCCGCAGATCCCCTACAATATGTTCACCTTAGGCGCCGGCTACACGGGCGCCAAGTTCAGCGTCAACGCCGCGCTGGAGATCCTCCGCGGCCAGGAGCAAACCGTGCCCTTGGCACTCACCTCCAAGATGCCGGGCGTGCACAACATGAACATCATAGTGCCCAGCATCACCATCGCGTATCATTTCAACTAACCTTTTCTCGTTCTAACTTGGCAGGGCCGCCGCGAGCGGCGGTCCTGCCATTCTTTTTTATCTCATGACATCGATCCGGGGCTGCCCATAAAGACATATTGAAAAATCCCCCCAAAAATAGTATAATAAACAACCAATCAACTCACTGCCAATTTAGGAGACCAAAAATGACAGAAGAAAAGAAAAAAAGCAAAAAGCACCCGGTTGAAAAAGCTAAAGCCAAACAAAAACCGCAAGCCGCCGCCGCAGATAAGCAAGCCCAGGAAACCCTGCCAAAAGAGCCCACAGAAAAAAAGGACATTAAAAATTTCCAGGAATTGCGCAGCGATATTCCAGAAATCAGGCCTGGAGACGAACTGAAGGTATTTTACCGGGTCATCGAAGCCGGCAAGGAAAGGACCCAGACTTATGAAGGCACGGTGATCGCCATCAAAAATTCGGGAATTTCCAAAACCATCACCGTGCGAAAAAATTCGTTCGGTATCGCCGTGGAAAGGATATTCCCCTTGAATTCCAAGCTGGTCCAGAAAATTGAGATCAAGAAACATACCAAAGTCAGAAGAGCGAAATTGTTCTACCTGAGAAAACTGAAAGGCAAAGCGTCCCGCCTGAAAGAACTCAGGTAATGGCTGATTTTGCCATAGAAGCAGAATTACTCAAAACAAATTATCGCCGCATATGCGGTGTGGATGAAGTAGGACGGGGATGCCTGTTTGGCCCCGTGGTCGCCGGGGCGGTAATTTTACATCCCGGACGCCTTAACTATCAATATCGGGATTCAAAAAAACTCACTCCCGCACAAAGGCTGCGACTGGCACACGATATTTATGAAAAAGCGCTGGCATATTCTATCGGCTGGTGCTGGAACGATGAGATCGACCGCAGCAATATACTGGAGGCCACCAAACAATCCATGCGCCAGGCCGTCCAGCATCTGCAGGTCAAACCGGATTATGTCCTGATCGACGCCATGGCCCCCGATTTTCTGCCCGTCAATGGCCGGTCCGTCATCAAGGGAGACGACAAGAGCCTGTCCATCGCCGCCGCGTCGATCATCGCCAAGGTTTTCCGTGACTTTTTGCTCGAAAAATTCGCTGTATTTTTCCCTGATTACGGCCTGGCCCAAAACAAAGGCTATCCTACCCAAAAACACAAAAATATGCTATTATTCAAAGAGGTAACTATTTTTCATAGAAAGAGCTTTAAATTAAAAAATGGCTGCTGAAAATCGCTTAAAAATTTTGCATCTGGCAGACAAGCTGTTCAAGCAGGGAAAGGTCGAGGCTGCGATCAAAGAATATCAAAAAATAATCGCAATGAAACCCGACGACCTGGAGGTACGCAGGATCATCGGTGATTTGAATCTCAAGTTGAACCGGCTTCCCGCAGCTTTCAAGCAATTTGAATGGATCTCTGATTTTTATTTAAAGGAAGGCTTTTTCACCAAAGCCATCGCCATGTACAAAAGGATCACCCGCCTCGATCCGCAGAATGAAGGGGTTTCGTTCAAGCTGGCCGATCTTTACTCCAAGCAGGGCCTGACGATCGAAGCCAAGCAAATATACCTGGAACTGGCTGAGGGATACAAACGGCAGAACAATCAGAAAAAAGCCCTGGGCATCTACAAAAAAATCCTTGAATTCGATCGCAGCAACATCAAGATGCGCATTCTTCTGGCTGACAATTATCTGCGCGAGGGAATGAAGGATGAAGCGGTCAGCGAATATCTCATGGCCAGCGACATCCTGATGAAGAAAAAGGAATTTGCGCCGGCCGAAGAACTCTTGCTGCAGACCTACAACAAGGTCAAGCACCTGAAGGTCTTTGAAAAATTGATTTCCTGCTACATCACCCAGGGCAACAGCGGCAAAGCCATTCAAATGCTCAGGAACCTGGGCGACGAGATATTCAAGCACCTGAGTCTGCTGAAGATCCTCGGTGAACTTTATTTCAAGAACAATCTCATTGATGACGCCGAGCAGATCTATAAAAAAATCGCCGAGATCGATTCCAATGAAACCGAAGTGATCATGAAACTCGGCAAGGTTTACCTGCAAAGGGAAGAGATCGACAAGGCCTACCAGTTGTTTCTTCCCACCATTGATCACTTCATTGAAAAGGAAAAATTCGACGAAGCCAATTCGCTGCTGCGCTTCATCATAACTTCGAACAATGCTTATTTGCCCGCCCTGAACAAGTTGGCCTCGATATTCAAGGCGACCAAAAAAACAAGCAGCCTGATCGCCATGTATGAATCCCTGCTGCCGATCTATGAGCAGAAAAACATGAAAAGCGAATTGATCTCCGTGCTGAAGGAACTGATCGAATTGTCGGATTCGCCTTTCGCATACCAGGAGCAGCTCGGCAAACTGACCGGAGAATCCACGGCCGACGAAGAAGACGACCAGCAGGAGCGGGAGTTCATTTCCTTTCAATTGAACAATGCCGATCAGGCATTGAAAAAAAACAATTTTAAAAAGGCGATCGATCTTCTGAAAACGGCCCAGAACGCTTTTCCCAACAATACTGATATCAGGTTCAAATTGTTCGACGTCTACCAGATGAGCAACGATATCGAAGCTTTGCTAAGCGAGGGTATTGAACTCCTGAAGATCTACAAGAAAGAGAACAAAGACGAAGAATACAAGGTCATGCTGGACAAGCTGACCAAACTCAAACCCAACGATGAACGACTGCTGGATCTGAGCGGTCACGAGCGAACCAATATCGAAATTGATTTTGATCACGCCGAAATGATCGAACAAATAGAGGAACTGCAGCAACCAAGCATGGGTGAGATGGAAATCGCCGATATCAAGTCGGAAGAGGAAGACATATTCCTGCTCAAGGGCGAAGACAGCCTGCAGATTAAAACCGATGCCGAAAGCAAAAAAGGATTGTCATCCCACCTGGCGGAACTCGATTTTTACATCAGTGAAGGATATTTCAGCAACGCTGAAAAAATTCTGGAAAAACTCAGGAAAGAGTATCCGGAAAGCAAAGAAATCGTTTCCCGCCTGGCCCGGATAAAAAAAGCCAAGGAAATCCAACCCAGCAAAACCGACTCCATCAAAGTCAAGCCCGGGGAAACTGAAAAAATCGAAATCGAATCATCGATCGCACAGGAAAGCGATCTCCTGCAACAATTCGAAGATTCCAAAATTGAAATCAAACTAGACAATATATTTAACAAATCCGACGAAAAAATCAACTCCGCTGGTTTCGCTGAAATAGATAACCTCCATTTTGAAATTGAAATGGAGGAACCGGAAAGCAAGGAGTCGGTCCACATGATCGAAGTCGATCAGGAAGATATCATTCAAGCTCCCAGCGGCAGCCCGAAAAGCAGCACGGCCGACCCGAATTACCTTGGTTCCAGCGCCGATTTTTTGGACATCGACAATATTTTTACAAGCGATGAAGCTCCGGCCAGCAGTGAATCCCCGTTCAAGGATATCGATGAAAACGAACTGGCCGAAAGCGAGATGGACATATTAAAAAGCGAGAGCCTTTTTATCGAAGAAGAGGACTTCTACGAAACCGAAAAATCCGTTCCGGGCGAATTGAGCGCCATCAAATACTGGGTCGAGGAACTTCAGAAACAACGGACTTCAACTATCGAAAAGAATATGATGGAGATCTTCAAGGAATTTAAAAAGGGGGTGGACGAAAAGATCGGCACCGAAGATTACGATACCCGTTACAACCTGGGCATTGCCTACAAGGAAATGGGACTGATCGAAGAAGCCATCCACGAATTCCTGATTTCTTCAAAGCACCCCTTGAAATTCTTCGATTCGACCGGGCTGCTGGGGATCTGCTTCCGGGAAAAGGGCATGATGGATGAATCCATCAGTTGGTTCGAGAAAGCGCTGCAAACGCCTGACCGCAAGGACGATGAATATAACGCCGTCAAATACGAACTGGTCCAGACCGCCAAGCTGAAAGACGACTATTTATACGCCAAAAAGCTGGCCTTCGAGATCCTGAAAAATGATCCCAACTACCGGAACATCAAGGAAGTCTTTGCAGAACTCAAAGACAAATAATTTTTTCCAGTCGGGAAACTTTTCACAAAGCCGAAATTGAAATCAGCCAGCTTTACCCGGCGCTTCACAATCCAGGGCCGCCAGGCCCTCGACCAATGGCATGACGAAGAACTCAGCCTGATCACCGTTGCGAACTCACCGGAAAATTTGGCCTGTCTTCACAATATTTTCGCTTTCCAATCCAATTTCATGCAGAATATCATTGCCTTCATTCCGGGCATCTTCCAGATCAACATCCTGACGCAGCCTTTCACTCCCTGCAGTACCGAAATCCTACGAGGACAATCGGCGGCCGCGGCGGAAAGCATTTTCAGGCAATATCTTGTTTTCCTGAACGCCGCCAGGGAGTGGGGCATGGATTTTGTAAATTTTTCAAAATTTCAGATATTGCCTGGCCCCAGCCTGCGATTCGGCTGGGAGCTAAACAGGCAAAACTTCCCTTCTCCATCCGCTTTCATTTCCATTTTTAATGAAAACCGCCATTTGCGTGCTTTTGATAAAAACAATTATCTCGATATTTTAAAAAAATCAAAAAAGAACACCTTGGTTCCCGTACCCTCCGGCTACCTGTACCGCAGCGATGACTTCACTTCTAACCTGCTGCATTCTCACTCCCTGGGCAGCATGAAAGCCAATGTCACAATAAGGATCGACACCAATTCCCCTTGCCAAAAAATGATCATCCGCAACAACTTGTTTCACACCCTGAACACCGAAGAAATTCTTTTATTGAAAATTGACAGCGCCACCATACCTATAAGAGATTTTTTCTCGGTTTTATGCGGTCAGAAAAAAACTGAAAAAGAAAATCCCTCCAAACAGGTGCAGGAATTCCGTTTGTTTTTAAAGCAATCGGTTTTTCAAAAAATCATTTTGCTGATCGACAACCTGGCAAAAAAAGAAGACATCCGCTTCCTCAAATTTCTGCTTGAAGCAGGAGACATCTTAGGTCTAACCATTATCCTGTTCAACGACTCCGCGCCATTTGATTGCGACCTTGAATTGCATGAAAATCCTCCAAACCAATTGGAAAAACACTTTCCCGCCTTATTCCCCGGTCAAAAAAAGTTTGCCGTGAGCAAAACTGAAAAAGAATTGTTGAAAAAAATTGCCATGATCGATGCCCCGGTTCCCATGACTGTTGTCCGCTTCCTGGCCCGAGGCAGTGGCCATAAGCAAATCAAAACGTTACTGAACAAACAATATCTAATTGAAAACAAAAACCAGCAAACCCTTACCTTGAATGTTCCCCATGATATTTCTGACGTAACCTTACAGGAAAAAAAAGAATTGCTGGAGTTGCTGTCGGTAAAGTCGAATTGGGATTATGCGAAATTAGGTCATTTCATCACCAGCAAGCAATGGGCAGCTCTGGAACAATATCTAAAAAACCGAGTATGCGAATCTCCCGGATTGGTCGCATCCGGTCCCGCTGCCGACCTGATCATCCGCCACCTGCCGCAATTGGCTCCGATTAAAAAAATTCTGGAATATTTTGTGGAAATTCTGATCCTGGGCAACCGCCTGCCGTTGGCCGAAAAAGTGCTTGGCGAATGGGCAAGTCCGGACTCCGTTTTCACCCGGCTGAAAACAGCCCACCTGGCCATGAGAAAAAAAGAATACCAAAAACTCGGCAAACTGCTTTCCGGTTTGGACAAGGTCCCGGAAGCGTTAAAGGACGAATGGCTTTACCTGAATTTTTATTATCTTGAAAAGATCTCCCAAAATAAAAAAGCCGACGAATATGAAAAAAAAATAAAAAGCCCGTATTATCGGAATCTGAGCATCATGCAATTGAGTGACCGGAGTATTTACAACCGGGACTTTGCCAAAGCCCAAGATCAACTAACCGCCACCCTGGCATATTTCGAAGTTCATCGCTTATGCCGCGAGGAGATCGGAATCCAGAGCCAAATGGCAAAATTGCTAAGAGAAAAAGGAAATTTTAAGGAAGCC
Organism: Acidobacteriota bacterium; assembly: GCA_018897435.1. Classification (GTDB taxonomy): domain Bacteria; phylum Acidobacteriota; class Aminicenantia; order UBA2199; family UBA2199; genus UBA2199. The sequence goes on from JAHIKI010000061.1 coordinate 17,808, forward strand.
GAATCCCTTTACAAAACCATCTTCATTAAAAGTGAAATCGAAGGCCTTGCTTTGGAATCGGCATTCATCGCCGTGGACCTGGGCAATTTATACTTTGAAAAAGATGATGATTTTCAAGCCGAGTGCTGGTATCAAAAAGCTTTGCGCTTGTTTGAAAAAGAAAAAAATGCCGACGGGATTATGCTGGTAAATTCCAATTTGATCAATATTCTTTTCACCAAGGGCAATTGGCTGGAAGCCGAAAAACTTTTACGCGCCATTCTTGCGACCAACGAAAAAAAACAACTTCTCAATTCCTGTGCTATCGATTACCTGAACTGGGCCAATCTTGAGGATTTGCGCCTGCATAATGACAAAGCCCTGAAATTAATCGAACATGCCACCGATATTTTCAAAACCGTGGGCAACAGCAAGGGGCTGACCGAATGCGCTTTTCTGAGAGGGAAAATATCCTGTTTTGCCGAAAAATCTCTTCCCGCTAAGATGATTGAAGAAAAATGCTTCAATGCCGATCAAAAAACAGTTTGTAAAATATTCAGGCAATTCGACTTGCCTACTAACAAAAGCCAAGAATCCACCACAATTAAAATGCTCGGCGACATTGACTCAAAAAAAATTAAATTTGATACCCTGCGTTTACTGTTAAAGAAACACCGAAAAAGCGAATGGCTGAATTGGTTCAAGGAAATCGCTTGGGAACTGTCCCAAAAAGCGAAAAATTATTTCTATTATGAGTATTGGTATATGTATTTTGACCTGAACTCCGAAACTTTTCCCGGCGACGCCAAGCTTCGGGAAAATTTCCTTGCCATGCACGATTTTTTCACTATGAACAAAAGAACCATTTCAGCCAAACTCAACCGCTTACGCCTGCAGGCGGAAGAAAACGAAAACCGACACGCTCTTTTTGACAATGCCCGTTTAGTCGGAAATTACAGGCAATGGCGGCTTCCCGAAGACTTTTTCAATAGTTTTTTTTATGAAATCAACAAACCAGTGCAAATTGACTGGCTGGTTATGAATATCCATGAAAAATGCCAACCGCTTTTTAAATTCTCAAGTTCCGGACTTTTCAAGGAACTTGCAGAACAGATGTTGCAGCATACTCTGGAAATGCCTGAAAATCAAAATTATGACCTGCCCGAAATAAAAAGAAAATTCAGCAGTCAGGAAAAGTTTTTTTATCCGTTCGCCAATACCAAAATGATCCGTTGGCCGCTGGGGGATCAAATACTCGCCTGCATGGTCATCGGCTTCAAGGACAGCGAATGTTTTTTTCAGGATTTTTCCGAACGACACAAGGAAACTTTAAATAAATTCCAAATCCTATTCAGGTACTTTCTTCAAAATGAATACTGTATCCACGAAAAACTGGATTTCATCGTTGGCGCATCTGAAAAAATCAAGAAATTGAAAACCATGATCGCCCAGGTCAGCAAAGTGGATTTTTCTCTATTGATCACCGGCGAAAGCGGCAGCGGCAAAGAGCTGGTGGCCAATGCCGTCCACTTGCTCAGCCCCAGGGCCAACCAGCCTTTTGTTTCCGTCAATGCCGCAGCCATTCCCGAAACCCTTCTGGAAGCGGAACTATTCGGATATAAAAAAGGAGCATTTAGCGGCGCCGCCGAGAGTCGCATCGGTTTGCTGGAAGCGGCTGACCGCGGCACATTTTTTCTGGATGAGATCGCCGATCTGCCCCTTCTTTTGCAGGCAAAAATATTGCGTGTTTTGCAGGAAAAGGAAATTCGCCGCCTGGGTGAGAACAAAACCACCAAAATCGATATCCGCCTGATCTCCGCCAGCAACAAAGATCTTGAAGGTCTGATAAAGAAAAACCTTTTCCGCGAGGATCTGTTTTACCGGCTTCAGGACCTGGTGATCCATATTCCGCCTTTGCGGGAAAGACGGGAAGACATCCCACTGCTCATTGATTTTCTTTTAAAAAAATTCGGCTATCCCCAGCAAAACCAGACCAAATTAAGCGCCCTGAGCGACTTGTTCCGCAACGACCGCCTGCCGGGTAATGTACGGGAACTGGAATCAAAAATAAAAAAAATGGTCACATTCAACCCCGAACTTGAAGCTCCCGAGATAAGGGAGAGAGAATTATTCAGCTTGAAAAGCGCTCGACAAGCATTTGAAAGGAATTTACTGTTGAACACATTGGCTGAACAGTTATGGCACAAAAGCAAAACCGCCGAAAAGCTGGGAATCAGCCGCATGGCTCTTTTCAACATGCTTAAAAGATATAAAATAAAAAAATGACATTTTGGCTGCTAAAAAAAGTCGGCTTGCTTTTGCTTTTTCTCTGGGCCGCAGGCAGTTTGATATTTTTTTTGGTTCAGGCGGTTCCCGGCGACCCGCTTTTGTCGATTTTGGGGCAAAACCCGCGCTCGGCAGACATCCTGCGTTTGCAAGATTCTTTAAAACTGAACCGGCCTTTGGTCATAAGATATGTGCACTTCATGCAAAGAATGTTTGTTTTGGATTTCGGAGAATCCTTGATCGACCGCAAGCCTGTGTTGGGTTCCATCCTGAAATACTTACCGAATACCATTTGCTTGACTCTGGCCGCTATAATGATTTCAATTTTGATCGCTTTTCCACTGGCTGTCATGGCTGCATTCAAAAAAAGCAATTTTTGGGAGGGTCTGGCTTTGATTTTTTCGGCAATCGGACTCGCGGTGCCCAGTTTTCTTCTCGGTATATTACTGACAATCGTATTTTCAGTGGAATGGAAGTTGTTTCCCATTTCGGGTAGCGGCAGCGCTGAATTTCTAGTCTTGCCTGCATTGACGCTGGGAATTTCCCTGAGCGCCTTCCTGACACGCATGATCCGCGCGGTTCTGAGCAAGGAACTGCAGCAGCCGTATGTGCTTTTGGCCAGAGCCAAAGGGCTTTCCAATGCACGAATCTATCGGCAACATGTTTTTAAAAATGCATTGATCCCCATCGTCACCATCATCGGGTTGCAGTTGGGCGCCCTATTGAGCGGAGCCATAATTGTCGAGAGTATCTTTTCCTGGCCAGGGCTCGGTACCCTGTTGATCACCGCCATCCGCCAGCGTGATTTCCCTATGATCCAGGGAACGGTTCTTTTCATGGCGGTCAGTTATCTTCTGTTGAATTTCCTGATCGATCTGTCTTATCCGTTCTTCAATCCAAGAATCGGCCATGATCCGGCTAAATAAGAAAAACCTGCAGTTCCGTTTGGGCATTATGATTCTTGTCGGATTGGGCATGGCCCTAGCCGGATTGGCCATCATCCAGGGGATCAGCTTGCAGCTGCACATCGATCAGCGCTTGTGCTCTCCTTCAGCGGCACACATCTTCGGTACGGACGCTTTGGGCCGGGACATGCTTTCCTGCCTCATGTTTGGCACATTGGTCTCCTTGGCCATCGGCCTGACTGCAGTCCTTATCACTGCCGCCATTGGAGCCGGATTGGGATTTTTGGCCGGCTGGCATGGCGGCTTGCTCAACATATGCATAATGCGCAGCGCCGATTTCATCCTGGCCTTTCCGGGCATCCTGCTGGCCCTGGCCCTGATCGCTTTTTGGGGGCAGGGTGTCATCAACCTCGTTTTTGCATTGGTGGTCAGCAGCTGGGTCGGCTATGCTCGCCTGGTGCGCGGCGAAGTCCTGAAAATCAAAGACCAGGAATTCATCGTGGCCGTACGCGGCTTCAATGCCTCATCGTGGCAGATCGCCCGCGGTCACATGCTGCCCCTGATCTTCCCGCTGCTGCTGACCCAGGCCGTTTCGGGCATCGCAGCGGTCATCTTGGCCGAATCCAGCTTGAATTTTCTGGGGTTGGGCCTGGACCCGCGGCTGCCGACTTTGGGCGGCATGATCGACGCCGGCCGCGGCCACCTGTTCGACAAGCCGGCCATGGTCATCCTGCCCGGGGCTTGCCTGAGCCTGCTGGTCGCCGGTTTTTTGCTCCTGGCCGAAGGATTGAAAATGCGACCTGGGCCTTTTGCTTTTGAAAAAAAATAAAAATAAGATTATAATTACAATAGTTAATTTTTCACGCTAACCGCAAAATCGGGGAGGTGGACATGGAAAAAAGGAAAGAGATGCGTATCCGCAAGAGGATGCTCTCCAGCCTGGAGGAAAAACCGGCGATCGTGATCGACATTTCCCAGAGCGGCATCAAAATATCCATGAGCCGGCCCCCGAAAAGCCAAAACGTTGACATCAAGCTGCAGATCGGCGGCAAAGTCATCAACCTGAAAGGCGATATCCGCTGGATCACCAGAATGGTCTCCAACCAGGCTTCCAACAATATCGGTATCGCCATCCGCGAAGCCCCGCCCGAATATTACGAAATGTTGACGGTATCCGACTGAAAGGGATCCGCTACAGAAGCGCGGCGGCCTTGAAAATCTCCGGCTACTCTTCCTTGGCGCCGGCCAGCAACTGCTCGGCCGAAAGTGCGGCCGCGGCCGTTTCGGGGATGATCTCGATCTCATCGTCTTGCAGCCGGCAGACCAGGAAACGGGCATCGTCCCACTCTTTTTCCAGTGACAGATAAGCGATCTTTTCCAACAACTCTTTTTTCAGAACCCGGGTCAGATTGCGCGCCCCGTATTCAAGAGAATACCCCTTGCGGGCGATGTGGGCCAGAACATCATCCTTGATAACCAGCTCTTTGCCCTGTTTTTCCAGATCACGCCGCACTTCCCGCAGCTGGATGTCAATGATGGCCTTGATGTCCTCATCAAGCAGGTGGCGGAAAATCACGATCTCATCGATGCGGTTGAGGAATTCCGGGGAAAAATACTTTTTCAGCGACTTGATCAGCGTGGCCCGGGAAACCTGTGCCTCTTCCTGGCTGCCCTTGTAGCCCATGTTGGCCTTGGAAAACAGGGAAGTGCCGATATTCGAGGTCATGACAATGGTGGTTTTGGAAAAATCGACCACGTTGCCGCGGGCGTCGGTGAGGCGGCCGGCATCGAAAACCTGCAGGAAAATATTCAACAGTTGCGCATCGGCCTTTTCAATTTCATCGAGGAGTATGATCGAATACGGATTTTGCCGCACCTTGTCGGTCAGCTGGTTGGAGTCGTAATAGCCCACATAGCCGGGCGCGGCACCGACAAAGCGTGAATAGGTGAATTTTTCCATGTATTCGGACATATCGATGCGGATCAGGTAATCCTGGCTGCCATACAGGGCTTCGCTCAAGGCGATGGCGGTTTCAGTCTTTCCCACTCCGGTGGGACCAATGAACATGAACACGCCGTCCGGCCGGTTTTTTTTGATGTCGTAACCCAATTTGGAAGTGATCACCGAAGAAACCATCTTGGCCACCGCCTCATCCTGGCCGACAATTCTTTTTAAAATATTGGCACGCAGCGAGGTCAAACGGCTCTTCAAAGAAATCGAAATGTTGGTTTCGGGGAGATTGCCGATATCGGCCAATACTTCAACCACATCGGATTCTTCGATTTTAAGCGGCCCCTCCTGTGTGGCAATATTCTTTAACTTGACCTTGGCGATGCACCTTTCCAGAAGCATGATGGCTGAATCGGGCAGCTTTCTTTCCCGGATATCCCTTTTGGCGCTTTCGACGATATCAGCCACTATCTCGTTGGGGACCAGCAGGTTATCGGCGCTGAGCACCTGGCTCACCAGATTCTTCAGGATTTTCCGCGTGCCTTCCGGAGATAACTCGTTGACAGTGATTTTTTGGAAATATCCCAACAATGAATTGTCCTTTTCTATGGTGTTCTTGTATTCCTCATAATCGGTGCTAGCGATGACCTGAATGGAATTATCACGCAGGAAGTTTTTGAGGATATTAACCAGATCCAACGATGTGCCCCGGGCCGCCCCGGTGGACATCATCAAATGCATGTCTTCCAGCACCAGGATGGCGTTCTGAGCCTTGAATTCCTGCAGAAGTTTCAAGACCTTTTCCTCAAACTGGCCGCGGTATTTTGAGCCGGTCAGCAAAGTGACAAAATTGATTTCTTTGATCTTTTTTTCTTTCAAAGCCGGCGGCACTTCCTCGAATATGATCTTTTGGGCCAGCAAGCGGATCAAAGCCGATTTGCCTACTCCACGTTCACCGATCAACAGCAGGTTTCTTTTTGAATTGGATATGAGAATCTCGATCATTTGCCGGAGCTCCTTGCTGCGGCCGATGATCCTTTCTTCATTCTGGATAACCGCTTCGGTGATATCAAAAAAAGCATCATTTTTCTGGGCTTCGGGCTTGCTCTTGCTTTTGTCGATGCTTTCCCTGATCTTCTTGATTTTTTCACCCAGGCTTTTGTTCTGGGCTATCAGCAGCGCCTTTTCATAAAAATTCAGGGCCAGTTCGCTGTTTTCTTCCTTGGCATACACATCGCCCATCATTTCGTGCCCTTCGGCATAAAATGGATAAAAAAGCAGGAATTTCTGCAATAAGCGCTTCATTTCCAGAGCGCGGTTCAAATTTGCCAGATTCCTGATCTGCAAGAGATAAATCAAGGGCATGTTGAAATCTTCGAAAGCGAGCTCCTCAAGCTGCAGCAGGCTTTCAGTGAACAGTTTCAGTTGCTGGTTGCGGAAGGCTGATTCCACTTCCCGCCATTTGCTTAAAAAACTGCCGGCATCCTTCGGCAATTGCGGCTGGAACCGTTCCAGTTCGCTGAAACAAAAATTGGCCAGATAGAATTCTGCTATTTTCAGCCAAATGCTATCCGCGTTCATGCTGATTTCCGCACCACTGTCTATATTGCAGAAAATCACCTCTTTTTCGGCATGATGCGATAAAAAAAGGACCTGCTCGTTTTGAAAGATCACGAAGGGAAAAAGACTGAAATTCAACGTGGCATTGCCGTAGATCGGCTCGTCAGGCAGCGCGGCCTGAGGACCAAAAAGGTTTTTGGCAGACAGCCCTTTACTGGCCGTCACCGCGCCACTGATCTTCTGGTCGAAAAGTTTGAACAGGTTCTCGATCCAGAATTTATAGTCGGCGAAAAGGTTCTTTTTATCCTTGTCTTCGGTTTGTATGCGGCTGTTTTTAAAGTAATCGGATAAATTTTCCAAAATGAATACCAGCGTCTGCCGCTCAGTCTTGCTCATGCTCAAAACCTGGGTATTGAACATCTGCAGATAAGCTATGATGTTTTCCAGGGTCTGCAGAATATCGTTGCTGAAAAACACTTTCCCGGCCGGAAGCTGAAAATTCTTTTTGCGGGCCAGGTTTTCAGCCTTGAAAAGGGCGTCCAGCACGCTGACAATGAAAAAAATCAACCGCTCTGAATTTTCTTTATTGAATTCACGCTTATCAAATTTGAAATCGGGCAGAAAAATTGATAAAAACAAGCCCATTCTTCCAAATTGTCCGAAATAAGGGTCCATCATGCACTCCAATTGTTATCGCTGCTACAGATTATATTGGCAATCTATGAGAATGTCAATTTGCAATTGCTTTTTCGGCCAAGGTTTGCTATACTTTTTGTCGAAAATATGGATGAAATACTGAGTTTTATTAACAGCAACCCCTGGACAAAACTGATCATCATCGTCGGTGCTATGGTGTTGATTTTGAAGGTCATCTACCAGGTTCTAAAAACCGCCAAAGTTTCCGCTTTTCAAAACAAATCGTTTTTCGAATCGTTTTTTTACCTGCTGGCCAAGAAAGCCTACATGGAACGGGACGCCAAAAGGGCCCGCAAGCAGAATATGTTCCTCAAAGCCGGCAAAATATACGAGGAAATAGGCGAATTCAAAAAAGCCCTGCAAACCTATAGTGAAGGCCAGGAATTCGATGTCATGGGCGAATTGCTGGAAAAACTGAACAAAGAAAGCGAAGCCATCGAAATATATAAAAAAAGCGGCAACAGCGACAACCTGGTCAAATTGCTGCTCAAACGCAAAAACATCGAAGCCGCCGGAGTCGTTCTGGAAAACAACAACCGCTTTCAGGAGGCTGCCGAACTGTACTTCAACCATGAAAGGTATGAAAAGGCCGCCCAGATTTATGAAAAAAAAGGATTTTACAAAAAAGCGGCTTATGTTTATGAAAAGGGCGGCAATTTAAAAAAGGCCGCCGTCAACTTTGAAAAATGGTTCATCACCAGCTTTGACACCACGGTGGGCTACCAGAATTCCAAGCAATTGGAGCAGGAATTGCTCAAAGCCGTTGACCTGTATACCCAGCTTGACGAATTGGAAAAAGCGTACAACATGCTGATCAAGTACGGAAAATTCGAAAAAGCCGCCGAACTCGCGATCAAATTGAACAAGATCAGCGATGCTGCCAAGAACTTTGAGAAGGCCCAGTTGCCCCTTAAAGCCGCCGAAATGTACGAACAGTTGGATCAGCCCAAGATCTCCTATCTTTTGCGCGGAGAAAACGCCTTTGCCAAGGGCAATACCATGGAGGCGGCCGAGTGGTTTTTAAAAGGCGAGGATTATACCCGGGCGGCCGAGCTTTTCGAATGGGACAAAAAATTCGCCAAGGCGGCCCACTGCTATTTCATGAACCAGAATTTTTTGGGGGCGGCCGAAAATTACCTGAAGGACAACAACGAAGAAGAAGCGGCCAAGATGTTCGAGATGGGCCGGGAATGGAAAATGGCGGCCAACATCTCACTCAAATACGGGAAATTCCAAAAAGCCGGCGAACTGTACGAAAATGCCCAGGAATACTTCAAGGCCGGAGTTTCTTTCATCAAGGTGGATGACGACCGGCGCGCCCTAGCCAATTTCCAGCTCGTTCCCTTCGACTCGCCCGATTTCAATGCCGCCATCACCCATATGGCTAACATTTTTTTGAAAAACCGCAAACCGCAACTGGTCATCGAAAAAATCGAAAAATTGCTCGGCGAAAACCAGATCGACAAATCCAACATTGAGTGGTTTTATGTCCTGGGGCAAGCTTATGAAAACGCCGGCAATTTCAAGAAGGCCTTTGAAATTTACCAGATGATCCTGACCGAGGACTACTCCTTCAAGGACGTGCACCAGAAGATCAAGGACGTGGAAATCCTGATCCAAAAATACAAGGAAATGGAGCTGATCAGCGAAGATTCCAGCGAACGGTATCGTGTAATCGAAAAGATCGGCGAAGGCGGCATGGGCGTGGTGTTCAAGGCCGAGGATACGGTCCTAAAACGGGTGGTGGCCTTGAAAATATTGAACAAAAACCTGGTCACCGACAAGCGCAACCTGGAGCGCTTTTTTTCCGAAGCGCGCTCCACGGCGTCGCTGACCCAGGCCAACATCGTCACCGTTTACGACGTGGGCCAGATCAAGGACGATTACTTTATCTCCATGGAATACATTGAAGGCGAAAACTTCATGAACCTCATCCGCCGCAAAAAAGATTTTTCCCCGTCGCAGATCGTGTTCATCGCCATTAAGCTTTTCAAAGCACTGGATTATTCCCATCGCAAGGGCATCATTCACCGTGACATCAAGCCGCATAACATCATGATCACCAAGCAAAAGGAGATCAAGATCATGGATTTCGGCCTGGCCGTGATCCTGGGCGACCAGAAAAAAGGCGAAAGCGGCGTCATCACCGGCACCCCCTATTACATGTCCCCGGAGCAGATCCAGGGCATCCCGGTCGACCACCGCACCGACATCTATTCATCCGGGACCACATTGTTTCACCTGACCACCGGTCACGTCCCCTTCAAGGGCGAAAACATTTTTTACCAGCACCTGTTCGACCCGGTGCCGCCGATCAAGAAATACCGCAGCGATGTTCCTGAAAAATTGTGTTATGTAATAGAGAAATGCATGGAAAAGAAGCGCGAGCAGCGGTTCCAAAGCGCCATGGAAGTGCTGAACGAAATGAAAACCATCAAAATATAAGGAGTAGAAAATGGATTTTGCCCTAAACGAAGAACACCTAGCATTTAAGGAAGAGACCCACAAATTCGCTGAAAAGGAAATGCGCCCCAACGCCAGGGAATATGACGAAAAAAATGAATTCCCCTTCGAAATCATGCAAAAAGCCTTCAGCGCCGGCTTTCTCACATCAGGCATCCCTGCTGAATACAATGGAGCCGGCTTGTCAACACTGGTCAACACCATCGTTTGCGAGGAACTGGCCTGGGGCTGCGCCGGCATGTACACATCCATCATGGCCAACTCCCTGGCCACCACTCCCATCGTCTTGTTCGGCAGCGATGAACAAAAAAAGAAATTCCTGGTACCGCTGACCCAAAAAATGTCTTTCGCCTGCTTCGCCCTGACCGAAAAGGAGGCTGGCTCCGACAACTCAGCCATTCAGACCACGGCCGTGCGCCAAGGCGATCATTACGTGATCAACGGTTCCAAGACATTCATCACCAACGCCGGCGTTTCCCAGCTGGGAGTGGTATTCGCCTCCACCGACAAGAGCCGCGGCACCCGCGGCCTTTCCGCGTTCATTGTGCCCATGGACCTGCCCGGCCTATCTATCGGCAAGCACGAAAACAAGATGGGGCACCGGGCTTCCAATACCGCCGAGATCTATTTCGATGAGGTTAAGGTCCCGGCCGAAAACCTCCTGAAACGGGAGGGGTTTGGATTCATCATCGCCATGAAAACCCTTGACTATGCGCGCCCGGCAGTGGGTGCGGGCGGAGTGGGAGTGGCCCGCGCCGCCTTTGAGGAAGCCCTCACGTATTCCCAGAACCGCGTGCAATTCGGCCGGCCCATTGCCTCATTTCAGCACAATGCCTTCAAATTAGCCGAAATGGCCACCGAAATCGATGCGGCCCGGCTGATGGTTTACCGCTCGGCCTGGATGCTGGATAACGGCCTGAAGGCTTCCAAGGAATCGGCCATGGCCAAAGTCATGGCCACCGACGTGGCCATGAAGGTCACCGTTGACGCTGTCCAGCTTTTCGGCGGCTACGGCTACATGAAGGAATATCCTGTCGAAAAAATGATGCGCGACGCCAAGCTGCTGCAAATTTACGAAGGCACCAACGAGATCCAAAAACACGTCATTTCGCTGGAATTGCTGGGGTCGGTAAAAAACATCGGCTGAAGCGATGAACCGGCCATTCGATGTCATCGTCATCGGCGGTGGCATTATCGGTCTGGCCTCCGCTTACCACCTGGGCCGGCGCGGACAACGGGTGCTGATCCTGGAGAAAAAATATCCCGGTTCGGGCTCAACCGGCCGCTGCATCGGCGGCATTCGCCAGCAGTTTTCAACCCCGGGTACGATCCGCCTGATGCAGGAGAGCGTTCGCCAGTTCCGCAGCATGCGCGAGGATTTCGGTTTTTCAGTGGAATACCACGAGGGCGGCTACCTGTTCCTGGCCCATGACCCGCAGCGCTTGCAAACCTTCAAAACCATATTGCCGCTGCAATTGAGATTGGGGCTCAAGGTCGAGATCCTGGATGCGTCCACATGCCTGAAAATCGCTCCGCAGCTGAATCCCGAGGGGCTGCTGGGCGGGGTTTTTTCTCCCGAAGACGGCCAGGCTTACCCGTTCAAAGTCATGGAAGGCTATATCCAGGAAATAAAAAAGCAAAAATCGCAAGTGCGTTTTTTCAGCGAAGTGAATGAGATCATCGTTGAAAAGGAAGCCGCCAAGGGCGTGCGCACCACGGCGGGAGAAACTTTCCATGCCGATGTCATCCTGAACGCCTCGGGCCCCTGGGCCCGAGAAGTCGCCCGCTGCGCCGGCCTGGAACTGCCCATCGAACCCGAAGAGCATGAAGCATTCATCACCGACCGCGTGCCGCCCATATTCGCCACCATGGTGGTCGACTACCGTGCGGACGGCTGCTACTTTTACCAGCGCAGCAATGGCCAAGTGATCGGCTGCTACAGCCCCGTGCCCAACAAGCCCGGCATTCACACCGAATCCTCCCTGGAATTCCTGGTGGAAATGTCCAAACGCACCTTGCGCCTGGTCCCCGAACTGGCCAAGGCCCGGGTCATTCGCCATTGGGGCGGCTGTTATTCCATGACCCCGGACGGCAGTCCGTTTATCGACAAGACCGCGATCAAGGGATTGTTTGTGGCCAACGGCATGTGCGGCCACGGCTTCATGTTCGCTCCGGCCATTGGCCGCTACGTCAGCGAGATCATCCTGAACGGCCGTTATCCGTTCGATTGGTCGGAATTCAGCATGGGGCGCGACTTTTCGCGCCAGGAACTGATGAAATAAAATCATGACAATCAAAATTGACGGTGACTGTTTAAGTTTGCAGCAATTCGATCAGGTGGCGCGCGGGAAAAAACGGGTGGAACTTTCGGCCACTGCCGTGGCCAAAATAAAAAAATGCCGGCTGGTACTGGAAGAATTCATCCATTCCGATAAGCCATACTACGGCATCAACACCGGTTTCGGCGCCCTGGCCCAGCGCCGCATCGAAAAGAAGGACCTAAAGAAGCTCCAAAAAAACCTGATCAAGAGCCACACTGCCGGCGTCGGCCCGAATTTGCCTGCCGACATCGTGCGCGGCATCATGCTGCTGCGGGCCAATGTCCTGGCCAAGGGTTACAGCGGTGTGCGCCTGGAAGTAGTGCAGCTGCTGCTTGATCTGCTGAACAAGGACATCATCCCCCTGATCCCGTCCAAGGGATCGGTAGGGGCCTCGGGCGACCTGGCACCGCTCTCCCACCTGGCCATGGTCCTGATCGGTGAAGGTGAAGTCGTTTTCCAGAACCTGGAGCAGAGCTCAGCCGCGGCCTTCAAAAAGGCCGGCCTGCAGCCGTTGGTGCTCCTGGAAAAGGAAGGCCTGGCATTGATCAACGGCACCCAGGTGATGACCGCCATCGGCATTTTCAATCTGCGTGAAGCCGAAAACCTGGCCAAAGTAGCCGATATCGCCGGCGCCATGACCTTCGAAGCCCAGTTGGGCAACCCCTCACCTTTTTACGAGGAGATCCAGAATGTCCGCCGCCATCCCGGACAGATGGAGAGCGCCAACAATATCATGCATTTGATCAAGGACTCGCCGCTATGGCTATCGCACCAGGGCAAGAAAAAGGTGCAGGACGCCTATTCCGTACGCTGCATTCCCCAGGTGCATGGGGCGGTTCGCGACACGCTGAAGTACGTGCGCCGCGTCCTGGAGATCGAGACCAACTCGGCCACCGAGAATCCCCTGATCTTCCCGGAACAAAAACTCATCCTTTCCGGCGGCAATTTCCACGGCGAACCGGTGGCTTTCGCCATGGATTTCCTGGCCATCGCCATGACCGAACTGGGCAACATCTCCGAACGACGCATCGACCGCCTAATCAATCCCGCCTCCAACATGGGACTGCCCAATTTTCTGATCGCCGACAACGGCCTGAATTCAGGTTTCATGATCGTCCACGTCACGGCCACGGCCCTGGCGTCGGAAAACAAATCCCTGGCCCACCCGGCCTCGGTGGACAATATCCCCACTTCGGCCAACCAGGAAGACCACGTCAGCATGGGCACCATCGGCGCCCG